>JAFDXG010000187.1 GCA_018268105.1 Bacteroidota bacterium
ATTATTTCAAAAAACGGCCGCTTTTATCATTCTCCACCCTGGGTTGTCCCGATTGGGAGTTTGAACACATACTTGATTTTGCAGTAAAAAACGAATACCAGGGAATTGAGATAAGGGGAATAAAACGCCAGGTGGATCTTTTTCAATGTCCTGAATTTGCCAATAGTGCAGCTATTGCCAATACAAAAAAACAATTTAAGGAACATAAACTTTCCATAGTTGATCTGGGGTCGTCTGTAGCTCTCCACCATACGGGGCAAACCGAGCGACAAAAAAATATTGATGATGGTAAACGATATATTGACCTTGCACATGCACTGGGTTGCCCATTTGTGCGGGTTTTTCCCAATAACCTGCCAAAAGATAATACCCGTGAAGCAGTGATGCAACTTATTATAAGTGGGTTGCAGCAACTTGGCGATTATGCTAAATCATCAGGTGTTACAGTATTGATGGAATCGCATGGCGAAGTAGTGTATGCTGCAGATATTTCATATATTATGGAATCTGCAGATAACCCAAGAGTAGGCATAGTATGGGATATAACCAACATGTGGACAGTTACCAAGGAACCTCCGGCTACAGTATATGCAAAGCTGAAAAAATATATCCACCACACTCATATTAAGGATGCAAAAATAGTAGGAGACAATTTAGAATATGTGTTGCTGGGACACGGAGATTCTCCCATTTTTGATGCTATTGATATTCTATACAAAGACGGATATAAAGGATTTTATAGTTTTGAGTGGGAAAAACTCTGGCACCCCGATATTGCTGAGCCCGAAATTGCATTGGCAGATTATCCACTTGCAATGAAAAAACATTTCTCTAAAAAAATGTAATCCTGCCTTTTTATTTGGCTAATACTTTGCACAGCAATTGACTGCCGAAACAGTTACACCCTGCATACCGCTTCACATTTTACCGGGAAATTGCAGGAGTTGGAAATGAAACATTTTTTATGTGCTTCTTCATGAAGCTGTTTGGCAAACAGCATATTTGCAGCTTCATATACAGTTACAACCGGATGTAATATTACTTCAATAAACCGCCCAGAACCATCCGCGTCTTCCTGTAAGGTTCCCTCTGCAGCATCTTCATAAGCAATCACTATTAGGCCAGATTCGCTGCATAAATGCAGGAACCATAGCATATGGCAGGATGATAAAGAAGCCACAAGCAACTCTTCAGGATTATAACAGCTACGGTCGCCACGAAACAAGGGATCCGAAGAAGCTGCAATTACAGGTTTTCCCTCAGTAACAATAGTATGATTGCGACTATAGCCAGTATAGTCCGCAGTACCTGAACCCAGGTTTCCCGTCCAGGTTAATTTGGTAGTATAACGATGTGAACGATGCATTAGAAATAATTAAAAGAAAAATCCCCGGGTAAAAAATATTAACCGGGGATAGTAATATTTCAAAACGATATCATCCTACCTCAGAAGCACCTTCTACCAGTACAGCTACTTTATTATTCAGTACTTCTGCAAAACCACCATTGATTTGATAAGAAGCCCCTGCTCCAGTCTTATCTTTTAACACTTTGATACGACCTGAACCCAGTGCAGTTACCAATGGAGCATGCCTGTTGAGTATCTCGAGTGATCCGCTGATACCAGGTAGCTGCACTCCATATACTTCACCGCTGAATAATTTGCGCTCCGGAGTTAATATTTCTAATTCCATTTGGTTTTATTTTATAATTAACCCTTAGCTGCAGAAAGTAATTTTTTACCTTTTTCAACAGCATCTTCTATAGTTCCCACCAGGTTGAATGCTGCTTCAGGATATTCATCTACTTCACCATCCATAATCATATTAAAGCCACGAATGGTATCTTCTATGCTTACAAATACACCCTTCAAACCGGTAAACTGCTCTGCCACATGGAAAGGCTGGGAAAGAAAACGCTGTACCTTACGTGCACGGAATACGGTTTTCTTATCATCTTCACTCAACTCATCCATACCAAGAATAGCAATGATATCCTGTAGTTCTTTATAACGCTGTAAAATAAGCTTCACCCTATTGGCGCAATTATAATGTGCGTCACCCACAATTTTCGGTGTAAGAATTCTTGAAGTAGAATCCAGCGGATCCACAGCAGGATATATACCAAGGTCGGCTATTTTACGACTCAATACCGTAGTAGCATCGAGGTGGGCAAAAGTAGTCGCCGGTGCCGGATCTGTAAGGTCATCCGCAGGTACATATACCGCCTGAACGGAAGTAATAGAACCGTTTCGGGTAGAAGTAATACGTTCCTGCATCAATCCCATTTCTGTAGCCAATGTAGGTTGATATCCCACAGCAGAAGGCATACGTCCTAAAAGGGCAGACACTTCAGAGCCAGCCTGTGTGAAACGGAAGATATTATCTACGAAAAAGAGGATATCGCGTCCCTGACCTTTACCATCACCATCACGATAATATTCTGCCACGGTAAGACCACTTAAAGCCACACGTGCACGGGCACCCGGGGGTTCATTCATTTGTCCGAACACAAAAGTTGCTTTGGAATCTTTCAGATCGTTCATATTTACTTTGCTCAGATCCCATCCGCCTTTTTCCATGCTGTGCTTAAAGTCGTCACCATATTTCATGATGCCGGCTTCAATCATTTCACGAAGAAGGTCGTTCCCTTCACGGGTACGTTCTCCTACTCCGGCGAATACAGACAAACCACCATAACCTTTAGCAATATTATTAATCAGTTCCTGGATCAATACTGTTTTACCCACACCTGCACCACCAAACAAACCGATCTTACCGCCTTTTGCATAAGGCTCAATAAGATCAATAACTTTAATGCCTGTAAAAAGCACTTCTGTAGACACACTCAGATTTTCAAAGGCTGGTGGTTTTGCGTGAATCGGACGTCCATTAGTTTTATCAAGTTGTGGAAGACCATCAATGGCATCACCGGTTACATTGAACAAACGCCCCCTGATATCTTCACCTACCGGCATGGCAATTGCTTTACCTGTATCAACAACTTCCATACCACGCACAAGCCCATCAGTACCATCCATAGCGATAGTACGCACACTGTCCTCACCCAGATGTTGTTGTACTTCAAGAACCAGTTTTTCACCTGAGTCCCTTTTGAGTTCAAGGGCATTGTAAATTTCCGGCAATTCGCCGTTAAACTGTACGTCTATAACAGCTCCGATAATCTGTTTGATTTTACCTTTATTAGGCATATATTAAAATATTTTAAGGTATAAGGACAAATGTGCGGCAAAGGTAAGGTTCGGCAAATAATTGTCCAATTTGAAAAGAGAATATTTTATAAACAATGGCTTTTACTAAAAAAGCCGCACTCTTCGTGCGGCTCAATCTTTTGAAATCTTGTCAGAGGTTAATGAACAATTTTTACATTTTTCTGCAGGGTACTGACGGATTTCGGTTCTTAGGGTTGGTTCATTTCAAATATTGGATGAAAGTAGGTTGACTGGTTTTACACAGGTTACTTTTGGGGTTTTTACATTGACATTGGATAACGTTTGTGGTTTTCGGATTCGGAACCGGTGTTTACATGGATTTGGATTACATTAAGTTTGGGTTTTTCAATCGTGTCATTTTCAAAGGATATTGTTGTTCTTCTCAGGGTTTAGGTGTTTTCTAAAGGGCGCTGGTTTTCAGGGATTAGGGATCAGGGATCTTAGGGTTTTATTATTGTGTCATCGTTGACAATACAAAGATGCTAAGGATTGCCAGCTTTTGGAACTTATTTCGACAAAGAACATAATACTGTCGTTATTCGGGAAGAAAGATTCGATATTACTAACGGCAGCAATTTTCAGCCATTTACACAATTCATACCCTAAAAACCACAATTCATCCATAGATACATTAAGCAATTTCCCTTGTTCTTATCTTTAGGTTAATGGCATTACAGCGATACAGCGATAAGGAGTTAAAACTATTTCTGTGGGTGATTCTCCCCTATTGTATGATTATGAATCACATCATATTCAAAAACTGTGTATACAACACGCTGTACAATTTTTTTCTACATACCTGTTTGTCTGCTTTATATTTATTTTTTGCCTATTTCATTTTTGGGCTAGTCGGCTCATATATTCAAAGAAGATTTCCCTCCAATCAAGACCTGTTTAAACGAATAGGTATTATGCTTCCTTTATTTTATGGAATGAACGTGTTGCTGGTTGCCGGTCTGTATTTTTATTATAACAGGCTGAATATTTTATTATGCCCTATCCAAAAAGATAATTTCTGGTGGGCATTAGGTTTTGGTTGCTTTGCAAGTACTGTAATTACATTACTGAATGAAGCAGCTGTCAACTGGTCTAAATGGAAGAGTGCAGTTACTGAGACTGAACAGCTAAATACAGCTTATCAAAAAAGCAAATTATACGGACTTAAAGGTCAAATCAATCCCCACTTTCTTTTTAACTGTTTTAATTCTCTTTCATCTCTTATCCAGGAGGATGAGCAACAGGCGGAACGCTTCCTGGCTGAAATGACGAGGGTGCACCGATATATGTTACGCACCGATGATGATCATCTGATAAGCCTGGACCAGGAGATTAATTTTGCAAAATCTTATTTGCACCTGCTAAAAACCCGGTTTGGGCAGGCCATTCATATCACGGTAAATGTTGACTCAGGTGTATTACAAAAACAAATACCACCTTTGAGCCTGCAAGTGATTCTGGAAAATATCATTTATACTAATTCCATAATTAAAGCCTCACCACTCTCCCTTTTTATTTGCAATGAGAAAGACAAATTAATTGTCAGAAATTCTATACATCAAAAAGTGTTAAATAAAGTGGCAAATCTTGAAGAAGGGCTAGACAACCTTATTGCGAAATACCGGTTGTTGGGTGGCAATGAAATCCAGGTACTGGAAAACACTCATGAACGTGCCATCAGCCTGCCATTGTTTGACAAAACTGAAGTTGCGCAATGAATTTCAAAAAACCACCTGCATACGAATTTTACGGGTTTCTGATATCCATGCCATTCATTACGCTTTGGGTACACTACATCATGTTTGGGAACCGTGTTTTTACAGACCCGAATCTGTGGTTTTTTTCCTTTCCTCTTTTATTTGTACTGGCCGTTGTTTCCTGGTACTGTCATTTCCGATACCACAATTTCGTAGCATCCAAATTTCCGGGATTGAAGAATTCCTATAAAAGAATAGCTGTTAAACTTCTGGTATATCCTTTAGTGATGGTGCCATCGGTGATAATATTACACTCACTATATGCCTGGTTTCATCTTTTTGGATATTCTTACAACTCCAATGCACTGAGGTTGTGGTTGCTGCAGGGCATTGTGGTCAATTTAATTTTTGAAACTCTTTGGGAAGTCATTTATATTATTGACCAGTACAAGGACAGTTTAACGGAAAAAGAATTACTGGAACTGATGAATACGGAACAGGAATTTGAAAATCTCAAGTCACAGATAAATCCACACTTTCTGTTCAATTGCTTTAATACCTTATCCGGATTGATTTCAGAAGACAAAAAGATGGCCGACCAGTTTCTGAATGAATTAAGTAAGGTGTATCGCTATGTATTAAACTCCAATCAAAATGATTTAACTACTGTGCATAGTGAAGCCAGGTTTATACAAAGTTATCTTGCATTACTGCAAACCAGGTATGGGCCGGCACTTCATGTAAATATCGCTATTGATGAATCCTGCTTTAACCGGGCTATTCCCACCATGAGCCTTCAGCTCTTAGTGGAGAATACGGTTAAGCACAATATTGTCAGCAAAAAAGAGCCTTTATACATTGACATATACACTACACCGGAAAATGAGTTAATTGTAAGTAATAACCTGCAGCCCAGGCAACGGAAAGAGATTTCCACAGGTATCGGGTTAAAAAATATTAAAAGCAAATACAGTTTGTTGAAAGAGCCTGGCTTTAAGTGGGGTGTATATGATAACAAATTTCTGGTAAAACTGCCCTTAATAAAAGATAAACAACAAATAATCAATTTATAGTTATGAAGGTTTTAATTATTGAAGATGAAGATCTCGCCGTTAAGAAATTACAGAAGACTCTTTCGTTTGTAGACAATACGATAGAGATTGCAGGTATTACTGACAGTATAAGTAGTTCAGTAGAATGGCTGCAAAATAACGAAGCGCCTGATCTGATCTTAATGGATATAGAGCTAGCCGACGGGCAGAGTTTTGCCATATTTGACCTCATATCAGTAACCAGCCCCGTAATTTTTACTACCAGTTACGATGAGTTTGCCCTCAAAGCGTTTAAAGTAAACAGCATTGATTATCTGCTAAAACCGGTGCAGCCGGAAGACCTTGAAGTGGCTTTGAAAAAATACAAAAGCATGAGAGGTAATACTACAACAACAGATATTCAGTCTCTTGTAAAAGAATTGCAGCAGCAATTATTTCCGAAGGAATACCGGAAACGGTTCCTGGTTAAGAATGGTCAGAAATTAATTAGCATTGCCATTGACAGTATTGCTTACTTCTATTCCGACGGGCGCCTCAATTTCTTTAGGACTGTTGACAATAAGAAGTATGTTGTTGATTATACCATGGATGAACTGGAAGATATGCTAAACCCACAGGATTATTTTCGTGTCAGCCGTTCCTTTTATGTTTCTATTGCCTGTATATCGAAGATTGACGATTATTTTGGCAACCGGCTTATTCTGCAGTTACAACCGGCAACCGACAAAGAGGTATTGGTAAGCAGGGAAAAAGTGATGTCGTTTAAAAAATGGATGGGTAAATAGGATTTTTTGTGTATTGGGTATCTGTTTGACCGTAACAACAATAGCATGACCATAACAATTTTTTTTGAGGTTATAGTCATACTATGATAGAAGGATATCCAGTATCAAAAGTAGAGCAATCAAAACTTTTGCAGGAATTTCAATGCATTTCCGTTACCATTTAGCTTGAGATAAATTGCTTTGGTACCATTGCTCTCAGTATTTAGTTCGTAGGTGTATTTAGTGATTTTTGTAATTTCATTTTCAGAAAGATCCCGGTCTTCAGTTGTGATTCCGTTTTTGGTTTGTTTGTAATGTGCCGATTTTGCATAAGTCGTAATCGTAGCATCAGCATCATTTATTACCACTGTTCCTTTTGTTAACGACTGATGATAAGTAGCCACGCCACCGGTTGCTGTTTTTGATGTGAAGTACTGATCAAAAGTTCCGTTTGCATTAAATTTAAAAGCGATAGCCATTTCAAAAGCATTGCCGATGTAATCAGCAGGATTCTGACTCCAGTACTCGGTCATTGAAAAAAAACCATACATCCAGTTTCCGCCTAAAGCACGGGGCACTTCGGAGCGGGGAGTATCTCCATATTCATCTTTATCAATCGTTTTGTCTTTTTCGCAAGATCCCAACATGACAGTAGCCACAAGAAGGATAATTAAGCATTTTTTATTCATATATTTTTTTATTTGGGGGCAAAACTATGGTGGACTCTCCTGTCGGAGACTATTAGAGGTAATGAATTGAAATTTTCGTTGGATGAATGGTTATTAATTCAGGAAGAGAGTGGGAAATGGTTCAGGATAATTTTGTTATGAACGATTCCAGTACATTTTAAATCGTTTCTATTTCTTCAAGGCCCTACAAGTAAACTAATATTTGATAAGTAGTAATATCGATTTGAATAATTTTATCGCTTATCAGTTTAAAATGGAATAAATTCTTCTTTAGAAATTGCTGATCAAAATATGTTTGTCTCTGTTTTGAGTATCAGCTCCACCAGTCATAAGAATCATCTCATCGCAGATAATATTCACTTGCTGATAATTTTCGCTCCGCAATAAATAGAACAAAATATTTTACAGTTGATACACTGCTTTTGACCGTTCAATACGGTCATTACTTGAAATGATTCACCGGTGATTCAGTTTTGCAAAAATTTTGAAATGAAAAAAATCATTTTCTCCAGGAAACTCCGGTTATGTTTGTTATTTATCATTTTTACCGGGCTATTCATTGCCTGCAAAAAGAATTCGATAGAAACCGAAACACCTTTACCTCCGGAGTCAGTCTCCGGACAGGCAACACCAGTAGGTGAACCACAGGAAACTCCAGTAACAGCTACAATAGGGGCCGCAGGGGGCACACTACAGTCGGCCGATGGGCAGGTTCGGATAGTAGTGCCTTCAGGTGCCTTGGCAGGAGACAACAACTTCAGTGTACAGCGAATAACAAATACAAATATTGCGGGCAGGGGATCAGCCTATCGGTTACTGCCTCACGGACTACAGTTTTCAAAACCAATTATTATATCATTTTTTTGTGACACCGCTAACTTTGAAGAAATAGTTGCTGATGCAATAGGAATAGCTTATCAGGATGACAAAGGAGTATGGCAGGGATCAGGGGCAATTTATGATTCTGTTGCGAAAACTTTTTCTGTTTCTACTTCACACTTTAGTGATTGGAGTCTGTTTACTGCATTTGCTATCAATCCGGTTACTGCAGCATTAGAACCGGGGAAAACTTTGCATTTGAGTGTAGTAAATTATATGTCTGATGATTTACCTGTACCTCCTGTGCCTGGTGTAAAAAAACCGATTGGGCCACAACATGACCTTAATGCTCAGTATATTAAAGAGTGGAAACTGGCAGGTGAAGGAAAGTTAATTGCCAATGGGTCAGAAGCAGATTACATTGCCCCTACTACTATTCCATCTAAGAATCCTGTAGCTGTTTCAGTTTCACTTAATGGTTCCGGCAACAGTAAATATCTGCTTGTTTCGAATATATATATTGGTGCAGAAGGTATTACATTTCGTATAAATAACGGACCCTGGTTACGTGGAACAATTCCTCTGGGTGTTGTGGAAGCTGAAGGGATTCACAGCCTTGATGCTGCCGTAGTGCCAGCCGATGGCGGTGCGGCAAACGCGGCACTAAGTCTTAAATGGAGTGGTTATCCCTCCGGCTGGCATTTGAATTGGGGAAAAAAACTACCCTGGTTTCTATACCAGCCACCCGGGACCACAATCTATCAGCAGTTTATAGTGCAGGGCAAAAATATCATTCCCAGCTTGGGAGGTGTACACTTCAGCAGTTATTCAGAAACAAAGGGCAAAGATATTATCGGCAGTTTTATTCTTGAGCAAGCAGGTAAAATGGAAAGTACAGGTACCGGAGTAAAATGGACCCCGGTTAAAATTGAAGGCTTTTTTAAGACAAAGCGTAATACACTATAAGTTTTAATTAAAAGGATCGCTGGATGCAGTGATCCTTTCTTTTGAGTTTTTATTCATGGGAATAGTTGCTGTTCATTTTTCTCAATCACCTAAATGCAATATGTAGCAGATGTGATTAATCGCTAAAGTTATTTCAATAAAAAGCATTCCCATAGTCTCAAAAAATTGCAACTAAAAAAAAGGAGAGGATGATTTTAATTTGAAGTCAGCATATTTCCATGCATTATCAAAATCTGTCTTCACCATTTGCGCTTCCTTATCTTTTTTTTGCCCTGTGAGAGATTGATACAATCCTAATAGTGCCCAACCATTTTTTTTCCAGGTTTGCAAATCCTTACGATAAACATGCTCAGCTTCTCCATATTTCCCGGAATTTAGTAACACCTTTCCCAGGTGATGCCTCACCGAAAAAAACCAGTCCGGCGGCTCATTATAATTGAGATTATCTTCCATCTTAACAGCCGCTTTGAGTAAGGTAACAGCCGTATCTAATTTATTTTGCTTTACGTCAATTTCTGCAGATAATATCTTCAGGGCAATTTGTACCAGATCTGCGGTAGTATTGATATTCCAAATAGTTATTTGGTGCAGGATGGTATCGGTTGCTAATGTTTGTAAGCTATTATATTCTGCTTGTGCCTTGGTTAAATCGTTTTTTCCCAAATAAGCCATCCCCCTTGCATAATGCCAGATTGCCCGGGGATAAACCAATTCTTTTGGAGGAGGAGTTACTTGCAATATTGTATCCCACATAGCAAATTTTACAGCAACATAATAAGGTATGATATAGTAATGTTGCAACGTTCCCCAGCCGGGCTCCTGCATAATATCGGTGGCAATATGTTGTTGTAATTTTAGAGCAGTATTCCACGACAATGCAGAATTGCCTTCCAATGCAGCGGTAGCAGTAAGAAAATGATAATTATGCGGATAGTAAGCAAGCGGATATACCCCCTGTGCATGACATGCGGTGGTATAAATGCTGTCTACTTCTACAGCCTTAAGGTTGGAAAGCGTGCCGGCATGATAATCGCCGGTATTGATATAGATATGTGAAGGCATGTGCACCAAATGCCCTGCTCCCGGAACCAATGTATCCAGCAATGCAGCACTCGGCAGAGCTTTTTCAGGAGAAGCTGAGGCTTCCAGGGCATGAATATAAAAATGATGTGCGCCGGGATGCTTTGGATTAATTTTCATTAAATGTTCCAGTACAAAAAGTATTTCAGGGGTCCATTCCTTTGGAAGTTTTGTGTGCTTGTGATACAAATCCCAGGGATGTAAGTTCATCATAGACTCGGCATAAAGAGCTCCTATATCGGGATGGGAAGGAAACTGTTCATAAACTTTTTTCATTTCGGCAGCATACGCTCTATCCAATGCCGATCTGTCGGCAGGCGGGTTTTTAATATACCTGTAAGTAAGGGCTTTTATCAATTGCTTTTCTAAGTCCGTGCAATTATCAGAAAGAGACTGAGCTTTAAGGGTTGCATCGTATGCCCTATTAAAATTATCTTCTTCCATTCCTCCATTATAGTTGGGTCCCAACGCATACGCATAGCCCCAGCAAGCCATTGCAAAAGTTGAATCAATACGGCTGGCTTCAAAAAACGATCGTGCCGCTTCTGCATGATTGAAACTGTAAACCAGCATCATACCCTGGTTAAAATATTCCTGAGCTTGGGGATAAGATGTTGAAACTTTAAATTGTACCGCATCAAGTCCTTTAAACCTTGGCGCCCTGGTGCCGGATGCATACCAGTCCTTGTCATTAGTTTTTGAACTATAGCAACCAACTACGGCGGAAGTTTTTTCTTTTAGCGCCATGTTGTTTTTACATCTCCATTGGAAGGTTGCTACCAATAACATTAGAAGTAAATAATTTTTATTCATAAATACACATTTCAAAATAAAAAGGGAACAATAAAAATGAGATTAATAGGCAATTTGCCGGTCTTTAAAGGGATATGTCCAAAAGCGCAAACCTGATAGCGCCTGATGTTCGTCAGAGGAAGTAAAAACAGGATACAACAGATATCTAAAGATAATGAAACTGGATAATAAATTTATAGTTGGGAACAATTCATACTTCCTATTTCCCGGTTTATACTATATGTAGTTCCAAAAAAAAATGAATGGCTCAATTTTGGAAATTTTATCATCTTCCATTCACTCATGAAAAAGCTTTTAAACACTTCCTGGGCATCATTGCTGTTATTAGTCTCTGCTTTTCTATTAGTTTATAATCCGTATACAAAATTTCCTTACACATTTACGGTTATTATAGGGTACATTTTGCTAACCGTGTATTTACAGAATGGCAATTTTACATCCTTAAACTTCAAAATAATTTGCTGGCAGCAAATTAAGACCATCCTTATTGTATATGTAATAATTGAGTTATTGGCAGATGTATTCATTCAACCTCTTGTAAACAAAATTTGCAATGAACCACCGGATTATTCTGCATTTCAATTCATACAAGGAAATCCCCGTTTATATGTTAAATGGCTGCTGCAAATGTGGATAAGCGCTGCCTTGGGAGAAGAACTGTTGTTTAGGGCATACGCATTTGCGCAACTAAAAAATATTTTTGGAGAAAGGAAGCACCTTATTGTTTTGCTATCATCCCTGCTATTTTGCCTGCCCCATTTGTACCAGGGTGCAGCAGGAATTATTATGACTTTTGTTTTTGGAATAGCCTTTGGTTTATTGTATATGAAGTTGCGGCATATCTGGGTAAATGTGATTGTACATGGATTAATAGACACCCTCTTTTTAACATTAAGCTATGGGGGTTATTGGGATTGGTATAACATAAGCTGGTAGATAAATTGAACGGTATTGGTTTTTATTTACGTTTCAGGAATATTCCTTGCAAGTATATATTCTTTAAATTGGGTTTGAGGTTTTCCAAGCATCTCCCAGGTTTTTTCCGCTTCAAACATTTCCGGATAATTATTTAGCGCCTCAATCATTTTAGCGCCATATTTAAATTTATTGCTAAACAATGCAGCAATTTTTAAAAAGATGAACGGAGATTTAGCAATTATCGGTTTATTGTGTTTGCAATATTGCGTATAGTAGTTCGCTGCTTCATCAGCAGTGAATCCTTCTTCTCCCTGTACAACAAATTCCAGGTTGCCATTTTCAAGCTCAAATGCTTTAACCACCTGCCTGCCATAATCATCGGCAGCAATAAGAAACATTTTATATTTTGACACACCCGATAATGCAATAAACTTACCCTGCGGTAAGCACCCTTATCAAAACTCTCCATAAATGTAGATGCATAGAAAATAATATATGGAATGCCGGAAGCCTTAATACTTTTTACTGCATTTTGTTTTAGGTTAAACATCCACCAATTAAAACCATTTTGCCCCTGATAAAAATGAGCCAAAGACGACAGGTATCCAATTTTGCAAACGCCCAGTTCTTTAGCAACCGCCAGTATATTTTGTAAGCCCTCTCTCTCGGGTTGAAAATCGTTTTTATAACTTTTTTGAGCAACAGAAAGATTTAAATAAAGATATTTTACACCAGCCAAAAAATTTTTGAGGGATGCTGTATCAACCACATCTCCCACTATGTAACGTACTTTATTTCCAAAAAAAGATTGTCCTTTTTTACTATCTCTTACTAAAATGGTTACATCCCATCCGGCTTCAATAAATGCATGGGTTACGGGTTTTCCAATCATACCTGTTGCTCCAACAATACCTATTTTTTTCATTAAATTATCACCAGTTTTTAAGTTGAATATTATTTTACTATTCAAAATTACCGGAAGACTTCTGCTAATTATCGAAAAGGATACATCAACCGTTAAGATTGATGTATCAAAAGACATACTTCAATTCATACTGCAAATATTACCGTCCATCACGTTGTTCATTCTGCCAGGTAAGATATAATATAATCTTTGCGCAAATAATTTTTTACTATAATGAAACGGATTTACAAAGTATTGCTCGGACTACTTGCACTTATTATCATAGGCGTGTTAACTGCAGGCACATATGTGAAAGTTTTTTTGCCTGATATTGATCAGCCCATTGATGTTAAGGTAGAACAAACTGCTGAACGTATAGAACGGGGGCGTTACCTGGCCCACAGTGTAGCAGTATGTATGGACTGCCATAGCACCCGCGATTGGTCACAGTTTGCTGGGCCCCTTTCCGGTAATCTGGGTGGCGGCGGGGAAAAGTTTGGTAAAGAAATGGGATTCCCCGGCAACATTTATTCGCCAAATATCACTCCTTACCGGTTAGCTAACTGGACAGATGCTGAAATATACAGGGCAATCACTTCAGGAGTTGACAAGGAAGGTAATGCCCTGTTTTCGGTAATGCCTTATCAACATTACGGACAAATGGACAAAGAAGATATTTACAGCATCATTGCTTATATCCGGTCTTTAACACCCATACAAAATAAAACTGCAGAACGTGAATTAGATTTCCCTGTTAGTTTATTAGTGAATACAATGCCTAAAGAAGCTCATCCACAACCAAAGCCCGACGAGAGCAATCTTGTAGCTTATGGGGCCTACCTGGTGAATGCTGCGGGTTGTGTAGATTGTCATAGCAAATTTGAAAAAGGCGCTATCATTCCCGGATCAGAATTTGGCGGAGGCATGGAATTTAAACAACCTGCAGGAGCGGTACGTTCAGCCAATATTACTCCAGACAAAAATACCGGAATCGGATCCTGGACAAAAGAATTATTTGTGCAACGTTTTAAGCAATATGCTGACAGTAATTACAAATCAACTGTGCTTACGCCTGGAGATCTAAACAGTCCCATGCCATGGTTAATGTATGCCGGTATGAAAGAATCGGATATTGAAGCCATTTTTACTTATCTGCAAAGCTTAGCGCCGATAGAAAACCCGGTTACCAAATTTGAGAAAAGAAAATAATCCTGATTTATTTCAGTCTCCGGAAGGAATACAGTAAGCATCCCATATGTCACTTGCCCTTCCGGATTCTTTCATTTGGTTCATATATATATCCATGCCATTACAACGTAAATTAATCATTCCAAAAAGCAACCCTTTTTTACTCATTGACCTTGCTAATTCTGTTGAATAAACTAAAGGTCGTCTACCTCTTGCATATTTTCCGGCACAGCCTATAGCATCAGCCCTGGGATGAGCGTAAATCTCATTATCGCCGGATGAAATTACTGTTGCAAATGGATTAACCATCTGCATAAACTGTTCAGTAAAATCTGATGAGCCGTGATGGCAGGACTTGGCAACATCAACCATAAAAGGATTTTTATTTCCGTATTTTTTTATCAGGTAATTTTCTGCATTACTATTCAAATCACCGCCCAACAATACACTTCTCTGGTCAAAACCCAGTTTAAGGACAAGACTGTGACCATTTATTGTTTTGCTTTCATTTTCCCAATACACAAAAGAATGACGTTTATTGATTTTCTCTGAAATTGGAGCTAATACTTCAACCGAAAATTTCTTTTCTTCAATTGTTTTCGAAACAGGTATGTCTCCTGCTTTTAAGCGCTTTGATTTTTTTATACGACCTTCTGCTTTAGCATTCTTTAATGCCACAACAAATTTTTTTACGTCACGGTTATACAAATCTGTATTTGTAATAGACAAAAGATCATCAGTTTTAGTTTGCAAGTAGGTGATTCCGTTTGATTTTACAGTTTGCCCAAGTCCTGTATTATATGGATTGTTTTTTTCTGCAAACTTTAATATTCCCGGGAAATATACAGACCCGAAACTAAACCGCTTATCATTTATGATTTTAATAAACCCCTTAAAATGATCCCGGTCGAAATGACTGATAAATAAATAGTCAATATGTACTTGCTTACTGGCTTTAAGTAGATAAGTATACTGCCATTTAGTGAGATAGCTATACATATTAATACCCTGACCCGCATCAACTAATATCTTCAAATCTCCGACTTCAATCAGTGCACCATCACCTTGACCTACATCCAGAAAAAAAATTTTCAGTCCCATATTTTCACACAGGTCAGCTCTGCGCATCCATCCATTTGGGCCTGCAGTAGTTACTTTATAAAAATCACCGGATTCATCAGTTATAGCCACATAAGTACCTAACTGAATTTTATTGATTACATGGTAACCTTTATTGTCAATCACCGTCTGAAAAACAGGGGCCTCATTAACAGAGGCATACAAATATGAAGGCTTCATTGTAAAAAAAAGTGATTATAGGTTTGAGCAGAAAAAATTAATTCAATATTTTCAAACTATCTTCAATAATCTTTACACATTCGAATATCTGTTCGGCAGTTATAAGCAGTGGAGGGGCCAGTCTTATTTTATCACCATGAGTAGGTTTTGCCAACAATCCATTTTTCATTAATTCCAGGCACAGTTGCCAGGCGGCCTCTTTTTCAGCATGTTTTATAATGATAGCATTCAAAAGTCCTTTACCCCTTATAGTTTCTATATGTATTGAATTAATTCTTCTCAACTCCGTTCTCAGCAATATTCCCATTTCCTCTGAATTGGAAGCCATATTTTCGTCTACCAATACTTTTAAAGATTCAATACCAACCCTGCATGCAAGCGGGTTTCCACCGTAAGTGGATCCATGTTCACCTGGTAAAATGGTTAGCATGATTTCGTCGCTTGCCAGTACAGCACTTACCGGCATTGTGCCACCGCTCAATGCTTTTCCTAACAGGAGAATATCAGGTTTTACCTCTTCATGATCACAGCAAAGCATTTTGCCGGTACGTGCCAAGCCAGTTTGAATTTCATCTGCAATAAATAATACCTTCTTTTCCTCACAAAGCATTTTAGCTTTTGCAAGATATCCTTTTTGCGGTACACGTACCCCCGCTTCGCCCTGTATGGGTTCTACCAGAAATCCTGCAACATTATTATCATCAAGCGCTTTGGTTAAAGCCTCCAAATCATCATAGCTGATCAATTCAAAACCGGGAGTGAATGGCCCAAAATTCCTTTTGGAAGCTTCGTCGGTGCTGAATGAAATTACAGTGGTGGTTCTGCCGTGAAAATTACCATTGCAAACGATAATCTTAGCCTTTCCCGGTGCTATTCCTTTTACTTCATAAGCCCAGCGGCGACAAAGCTTTATAGCTGTTTCAACAGCTTCAACTCCCGTATTCATAGGCAGCACTTTATCATAACCAAAAAGCGAAGTAATTAACTTTTCAAATTCTCCCAGCAAATCATTATAAAACGCTCTAGAAGTAAGAGTAAGTTGCTGGGCCTGCTTTATAAGTGCATTGATGATACGGGGGTGGCAATGCCCCTGGTTTACTGCAGAGTAGCCGCTTAAGAAATCGTAATATCTCTTGCCATTTACATCCCAAACATATACCCCTTCTCCGCGTTGAAGCACTACCGGGAGGGGATGATAATTATGTGCACCATACCTGTCTTCGAGTGATATATATTGCTGAGTGAGGTCGTTTGTTATTCCAGTTTGAATCATAATAACAGAAATTAACCGTAATAGCGGTAGTGAATGAATTAAAATTAAATAGGAGTAAGACGGGAAAAACTATTGATGATCCAAAAAATCAAGATTAAAATCTAAGAAGGATAATATGTATGCTTTACGTATGATAACCAGTATTTGTGTGCAATATACGTTTTATCCTATAATCCTGACCAGATGATTATTGTTCCATTGTATTTTCTCCGGAATATTTTTTTCAAATATGCCATATACTGTTGACCCGGTACCTGTCATTGCCGCAAACAATGCACCTTTAATGTACATTTCGTTCTTTATTGCTGCTATTTGAGAATATTGCTTTAATACCGGCATTTCAAAATCATTTCTAATTAAATTTTTCCATTCTGATACCGGTTGCTTTATGAGATCAATTAGTTTTTGTGAAGGTTTTTCCGGTGTCAACTGCGAGAAAGCCCAGCCTGTATTAATATGAATACCCGGATTTATAAGCACGAAAGTATATGGCGAAAGATCAAGTGGTACAGGTTCCAATATTTCGCCCCTGCCGGTTGCAAAGCAAGGAGTGTTATTAATAAAAAAAGGACAGTCACTCCCTAACCGAATTGCATAATCTGCAAGCTGCAATGCAGACAGATTTAATTCAAAAATGCGATTCAGCAAAGTAAGTGTAAAAGCCCCGTCTGCAGATCCGCCTCCCAAACCGGCACCAGAAGGAATTGCTTTATACAAATGAATGTCAAGTGAAGTTATTTCGGAATGATCCTGTCTTAAAATTGCTGCAGCCTTCAGGCATATATTATCATCAGTGGCTCCCGGAACAGTTATCCCGGATAAATGTAATGTATCCGGTTTGGAATGTACTCCTCTCAATGGAATAATTTCAAGGACATCACACCAGGGCAGTGGGTAAAATATGGTCTCAATATTATGAAATCCGTCCTCCCGTTTAGAAGTAACGTTCAAACCGATATTAATCTTACAGTTGGGGAATTCCAGCAATGATCATGCATTTAGACAGGAGTTGACTAAAATTTTTTCTTCCGGTGGTTAATCTCATCCCGAATAGCAATAGCCCTCAGGTAGTCTTCCTGTTCAAGTACTTCACTCAGCAATTGATTTAACTCTTCGAGAGACAAGCCTTTCAGGTCGTCCTTGGCGCCGGAAGATTCTTTTACAAGTTGCTCCTCTTCAGGTTTTTTCTTTTTACCAGAATCCTCCATTAATATACCTGCACTTTCCAGAATATGTTCATAAGTATAAATAGGGCACCCAAAACGTACCGCCAATGCCAGGGCATCGGAAGTGCGCGAATCAATTTCTACGGTATCATGCTCACTGCTGCAAAGTAGTTTTGAGTAAAAAATCCCTTCCTGTAAATCGCTGATAATAATTTCATGCAGTTCAACATTGAAGGCCATCATGAAATTTTTCATCAGATCATGAGTGAGGGGTCTGCTGGGCTGCATTCTTTCCAATGCAACAGCTATTGCCTGTGCTTCGAAGCCACCGATCACTATTGGTAACCTTCTCAATCCATTTGTTTCGCCCAGTACAACAGCATAAGAATGTGTCTGGGTAATACTATGTGATAATGCTACTATTTCCAGTTCTATTTTCTTCATAATCTGTTGCGAATGTACAAGAATTTTGCAAAAAGGGAAATCGGGATAAGCCTAAATACAAGAAAAACCGCCCGAAATAATCTGAGCGGTTTGAAGTCAGGGAACGTGTTTTCTCATGCTACGCCTTTCACCTTTTTAACTTCTTCAATAATTTTTGGCACTATCTCAAAAGCATCGCCTACTATACCATAGTCGGCTGCCTTAAAAAAGGGCGCTTCAGGATCTTTATTGATTACTACAATCGTTTTACTTCTATTTACACCGGCAAGATGCTGAATAGCCCCCGAAATGCCTATAGCTATATACAGATTAGGGGCAATCGCCAGCCCCGTCTGGCCCACATGCTCATGATGGGGTCTCCAATGGGCATCGGCAACAGGACGACTGCAGGCCGTAGCAGCTCCTAAGACCCTGGCAAGCTCTTCTATCATCCCCCAATTCTCAGGGCCTTTCAGACCTCTTCCACCACTTACCACAATGTCTGCTTCACTCAATGGGACATCGCCTTTTACTTTATTGACGTTTGTCACTTTTACTTTAGCTGCAGCCACCTGTGCATTAAATAGTAATACTTCTGCTTTTGCATCACCTGCAACAGCAACTTCATATGAGTTCGGATTAAGCGCAATTATTTTTATATCACTGTTAATGGCAATATTGGCAAATGCTTTACCGGAGAATACTGATTTCTTGACTACAAAACCATTTGAAATATCGGGTAAAGCCACCGCACCTGAAACAAGTCCGGCTTTTAAAGTAACGGATAACCTGGGTGCAATACTTTTACCGTCTACATTATTGGAAAAAATCACCAGCTTTGCTTTGACAACTTCAACAACTTGTGCTATTACATGGGTAAATACCTGCGCATCAAGATGGTTGAGTGCTTCATTATCTATATGATGAATTTTAAGCAACCCATATTTTCCCAATGCAGTAATATCATCTGTCACTTTACCCAGAATTATCCCCTCTGCAGTATCTCCTGACTGTTTTGCAACAGCCACACCATAACTGATGGCTTCAAGAGATGCTTTCTTAATATGTCCTTCCGATTGATCTATAAATATTAAAACGGGCATACTTTTCTTTCTTTTAACTTTTTTCTACTGATTATTACAGATTAAAACACCTTTGCTTCCTCGTGCAGCAACCTTACCAGTTCAGCCGGGTTATCGGCAGGTATAAGTTTTACTCCAGCCTTTGCCGGTGGCAGTTCAAAGTTTACTATAGCAGTAAGCTGATCAGCAGCCACAGGTTCTAACACTTTCAAAGGCTTGGTACGTGCTGCCATAATACCTCTCATATTGGGGATTCTTGCCTCCGCCATACCTTTCTGGCAACTGATTACAACCGGAAGATTAACTTCACACACTTCCTCCCCCCCTTCAATTTCTCGGGTAACATTGGCTTTGTTTCCTTCAAGATCAAATTTAATTGCCAGTGCTATGTAGGGCATATCTAAACACTCTGCCACCATACCGCCAATAGATGACCCATTAAAATCAATAGTTTCCTTTCCGGTAAACAACAGATCGTACCCACCCTGTTTGGCTACTTCTGCTATTTGTGTTGCAATAAAATAACTGTCATTCGAATCCGCATTTATCCTAATAGCTTCATCGCCACCCAAAGCAAGTGCTTTGCGTATTATAGGTTCAGCATCTGCTGTACCTACCGTAACCAAATGAATTGTAGTAGCACTATCCTTTTCCTTCAATTCAATGGCACGTACAAGTGCATACCATTCGTCATAAGGATTGATTATCCATTGTACACCGTCTGTAGCGAATTTCGTACTGTTATCTGTGAAGGCTATTTTTGCCGTAGTGTCTGGTGATTTGCTGATACAAACAAGTATTTTCATTGAGTTATTCTTAATCGAAAAAAAAACAAATAAAGTTGTTTATGCAACTAATTAATATACAAATATAACGACCTTACCGAATTAAACCATTATATTTTTTAAAAAAAGGGAGAAGCGTGGATAGAATTGAAAGAATTTTAAGTTTATTAAAAGAGTACCCAAATGATAGTTTTTTGGAACATGCTCTTGCGCTTGAGTATATTAAATTGGGAGAAGGCAATAAAGCAAAAAATATTTTTCTGAATCTTTTAGAACGAGACCCTGCCTATATAGGTACTTATTACCATCTGGCAAAATTGCTCGAAAATAGCGGACTGCCCGGGGAAGCAGTTAACTGGTACAAACGGGGAATGATGGAGGCAGAGAAACAAAACAATATGAAAACGTATCATGAACTGGAGTCCGCACTGGAAGATTTAACGGATGAATTTACCGGATAAAAACCTGATGGACTAAAATGAATGACCGGTTGCTCTTAAATGATTTTATACATTTTGTTGAAAAAGAAAAATTATTTCAACCGAAAGATGTATTGCTGTTAGCCGTAAGTGGTGGAGTAGATTCCGTTGTACTATGTGAACTTTGCAAATTAGCAGGATATCCATTTGTAATTGCCCACTGCAATTTCAATCTCAGGGGAAATGAAAGTGATGAAGATGAAAAATTTGTAAAAAAACTTGCAGCTCATTATCAGTCTGAGGTACTGGTTAAGAGTTTTAATACGAATGTATATGCTGAGCAACACAAGACCTCCATACAGGTAGCTGCCCGAGAGCTGAGGTATTCCTGGTTTTATGACATTTTATCAGGGATTGCTACTTTCAATACTACCACTATTAAAAATCTGCCCAAATATATACTAACCGCCCACCATAGTGATGATAATATTGAAACCGTGTTAATGAACTTTTTTAAAGGTACCGGTATTTCCGGCATGAGAGGAATGCTACCCAAGATAAGTAAGATTGTGCGGCCTCTTTTGTTTGCTACAAAAGCACAATTGCAAGAATTTGCAGTCAGCCGGCAACTCGCCTATCGGGAAGACTCGAGCAACTCATCGGATAAATATTCCCGAAATTATTTCCGCCACCAGGTGCTTCCATTAGTACAAAAAATATACCCGGGGGCTGCTGAAAATATTGTTTCAAATATTCATAGATTCAGGGAAACAGAATATCTGTATCACCATGCTATAGAGCAATACAAAAAACATCTGCTTGACTACAGGAATAATGAGGTGTACATTCCCGTAAGAAAGTTGATGAATATATCACCTCTGCATTCTGTATTGTATGAGATCACTAAACAATATGATTTTACACCGGGGCAGGTAAATGATATTGTAAGTCTACTTCAAAGCGAAAGTGGAAAGTTTGTACAAAGTGATACATACCGTATATTAAAGAACCGTAACTGGCTCATCATTTCTCCTTTAGCAGAAAACCACCACCAAATAAAGGTGATTGAATCCGGCACAGACATTATACATTTTGCAAACGGGAGCTTGACTTTCAAAGAAAAGAAATCAACTGGCGAAATTGAAAAAATCCCGGCTCTTGCCAATACAGCCTTTCTGGATATGAATCTTATACACTATCCTCTTTTGCTACGTAAATGGCAGGCTGGCGATTATTTTTATCCGCTTGGTATGACCAAGAAGAAAAAACTTTCTCGTTTTTTTATTGACAAAAAACTTTCTCTTACTGAAAAAGAAAAGGTATGGGTGCTGGAAATGAATAAGAAAATAATATGGGTAATCAATAATCGCATTGATGACCGTTTTAAAATTACAAACAACACAAAAGCAATACTGCAAATTAATTTTCACCCGTATTAACGACTTAATATGCTGCGCATAAAATCGCCCAGTACATCAGTATGGTCTGCTGAGAATAATTTAACCATAATAACTGAAAATGCAACACCGAATACTGCTCCGAAGAAGTGAGCGGCGTGACCAATATTCCCGGTTCCTTTTTTAGCAAGATATGCTGAAAGTGCAAGAAAAAGGATTCCAAAAATATAACCAGGAATATCAAAAGGAATAAACATAAACCGGATGGGTAATTGTGGTTGCAAAATAATTCCTGCGAAAATTACGGCAGATACCGCTCCGGATGCCCCTAATGCGGTGTAGCCATAGACATCTTTATATTTCAGGTAATCAGGAATAGTGGACACAATTAAGGCTCCTACATACAGGATCACAAAAAACATCTTCCCCTTTGTATCAAAAAAATAAGGAGCAGAAAAAAGATGTTCTTCCACAAAAACACCAAATGAGTACAGCGAAAGCATATTAAAAGAGAGGTGAATATAATCTGCATGGATCAACCCATAAGAAAGAAACCTGTAGTACTGACGGTTATTCTTAATAACAGCAGGCCAGAATATAAGTTCTGCTTTCATCTTATCGTTGTTAAACGACATGATTGATATAATACAGGTGATGATAACGATAACAAGAGTAACTGACATGAAGAGATTTTTGCGAAGATAATAGAAAGGACGTTAAGCAGAGTTATCCTGCGTTAAATTACGAATGATGATATTTTTCATTTCGCAGAATTGTGCATGCCCGATATATCTGTTCGGCAAGAATTAGCCGAACCAGTTGATGCGGGAAAGTGAGCTTTGATAACGACCATATATAGTTAGCCCGATTAAGTACTGATTCATGGAGTCCATAAGCACCCCCTATCAGAAATATGATTTGTTTTGTGCTTTCATTGGCTCTTGTCTGCAAAAAAGCAGCAAGTTCCGGAGAGTTCATTAACTTTCCATTTTCATCCAGTGCTATGAGGTAATCGTCATTTTTCAATAATTCAAACAACAGTCCGGCTTCTTTTTGGATCAATTCAGCTTCAGGTAAAACAGCAGCATTTTTTGGAGGAACGATAATTTTCCAATTTACCGGATAGTAACGGGTAATTCGTTTTGTAAAATCTTCCACTCCGGGTTTAACATACAACTCATGTTCTCTGCCTATGGTATAAAACTGAATTTTCATGTTTCAAAGCTTTGTTGTATTCAGAACTCCGGCTGCAAGGTTCGACATTGTAACAGACTGGAAATTATATTTCAAATTCAGTTTTTGATAATGCTTTAAAATTTTCTCCAGAAATGCAATATTCTTATCCTGGTTGATACCAAAATTATGGGGGTGCCACCACAAATGATAAGTCAGATTATTTTTAGCCGCATAGGTCATACCTTTTTTTATTCTCATCAGCCTAAGTGGTTCAAGTAAAGCCAAAGTAGGTGCATAAGGGCGAAGAAGGCGGCTGGAGGGAATATCCACTGGAAATTTACTTTGGAGATATTTTTCACTATAACAATTTTGTCCGGTTATATTTATATAAGAATCCAACATTCGGAACATTCTTTTTGAATTCCGTTTCAGCTTCTTGCCAAATGCACCTGTGTTCAAAAAAAGTAATCTCAGAATTGGGTTTTTTATTTCCCTGCCGGAATCATAAATCCAATGGGCTTCATTGCCCCGATAAGAACTTATGCCCAGTTCTATACATACATCAGTATACAATGAATTATATTGATTACGCGGAAAGATGACAGAAGTTGTGGGGATAGCATAAGTTGAAGCTATTTTTTTAGCAGCGATCATATCTGCCCTAAACTGTTCTCTTGTTTGTCCTTGTTCCGTACAATAATAATGAGAAAATGTGTGGGTACTGATTTCATGTTGTGGATATTGCTGAATAGCTTTAATCAATAAAGGAGCATAATGAAAAGGATCGCTCAGGTGATCATCTCCAATAGTTTCAAAATACCCATGGTATGGCGACAGATTTGAATCATTATATGATGGTAAATTTTCCGGGATGGATTTTAGTAATTCGGATTTTGTTTCGAAAAAAAGGAATCCAACTGTAGCAAAGGTTGCGTTTATATTATAGGTATTAAAAATGTCAAGCAATTTCGGAATCACTTCGTGCACTCCGGCTATATTTTTTCCATATTGCTGAATGGTAACAACATCCCGTACACCCCACATCAGTTCAAAGTCTAATGATATAACAAAGTTTCCGTGATTCATTGTGAAAGATTGCATGAAGTAAATTATCTCTTTTATATCATCTAGAATGAAGAAGGCTTTTATATAACCCAACATAATGATCAGTCATCACTTCGATATCAAATTTCATAACCTCTCGAAAATTTATTTCTGATTGCTCTCTTGCAAAAGGTTTATCCGAAACTATTTTTTTTATTTTTTGAACTAATGATTCCACATCTCCTGTTTTAAACAACGCATAGTTATTGTTAGTAAACATTTCTTTTATGCCATTGACATCTGTACCAATAAAGGGTGTACCCGAAGCCATTGCCTCCAGGGTTACACAGGATAATCCTTCCCAATGACTGGATAGTATATTTATATCCGCCGACTTCATAAGTCCGGGAATATCCCGTCTTATCCCCATAAAATGAACCCTATGTTCCACATTCAGTTCTTTGGCAAGTTGCATACTTGATTCTTTGGTATATCCCTGTCCCGCAAAATATATATGAAAATTTTCATCAAGACGGGATATTGCTTTTATCACCGTAATCTGATCTTTTGCATCATTGAATGCTGCCACCATCAATAAGTTTACCTGGTCTTCAGGCAGCTCTACAGGTGATGCTGAAGATAATTCTTTAACATTTACCCCATTAAATATAACTGGAATATTGGGATGACCTATTCTTTTCCACAATACATCTTTCACGCTATCACTTATTGCAATTAAAGCATCAAACCTGTTGTATATAAATTTATCAACCGGACGTAAATAGGGCTTTGTAAATCGTCTGTTTGAATTGCTATGTTCTGTTAAAAGATATTTAGCTTTCCAGTTGGCAGGCCGTATGATTTTAGCAAGTGATGTCCAATATATTGCAGGGAAAAGATGAGTATGGATTATATCGTATTTATCAAAATATTTTGCTGCTTCAAAAATATTATAAGGGGAATATAAACGTTTTGACTTTATATTCATAACCCTGACATTCTTATTTAATAATGTCTCCAGAAACGGGCCTTTATCTTCATTAAACAACAAAACATCTGTAGCTATCCCTTTATTATTCAATATAGGGACAAAATCAGCAATTAACTTTTGAGCGCCACCGGCCGTAAGTGAATTAATTACCTGTAAAACTTTCATGGGTTGATCAAGTTAATTTTACTTATTCAAATAAGCAGGTGAAACAGAATTGAATTGCTCCAATTGCAAGTCTAATTGTTGCGTTTTTAGTATCATAAGTTTTTCAAAATGAAAAAGCATAAAGAAAATAAAGAAATATTCATTTCCAAGCAGGTCACCGGAAAACATAGAATTCATACCAAAATATATGAACATAGCAAACAGCATTCGCAGCTTTGTAGATTTAAAAATCATTCTGAAATTTTTTAAAACGCTGACATACATAAGCACCAGGATGATAATAGCAAATATTCCATTTTCAATATAAAGCTCTACTACTATATTATGCGGATACTCTCTTACATCTCTGTGATAGATCAAATAACCAAAGTTACCCGTACCTGTACCAAAAAGAAAACTAAAAGCCCCAAAATAGTGAAATGCGACATCCATTAATCCTTCCCTTTCCTCACCCGATGTAGTTTTACTGGAAAACCGGTCTATAAAAAATTGAGATGAAAAAAAATCAATTGCATTCAGCATTAGAATTAATAGAGCTATTACCAATACTATGTAAAATATTGTTTTAATATTCACTGATGTTTTTTCATTGGCAAAGAATACCAAGCAACCTCCAAACAAAGCGATTACCGGACCTTTTGATCCTGCGGTGACTATATATAAAAACAGCGCCAGCATATACCCATATAAAAGAAGATTGTGGGGTTTTTCCCTAACAATAAGGAGCAGCAAAAGAAAAATATACCCAAGATAACGGGCAGACCATATCGGATTTAATCCGCTATTCATACCTGTGTCCATTTCATAACCCAGCCTTAATGTTTCCCCCTGCATTGATTTAAAAAAAGAGATTGGATCGCCGAAGCGAGATAACAAAAGGAGCAAAAAAACAATTCCACACAAAAGAGATACATTAACAAACAACTCAAAATTGTTAACAATGATATTCCCATATATGAAAAACAAAACTATCCAGGTATATAGGACTAGTATTTTTTCGAACCCATAGTTTGGGGCATTGGTATACAGAAGTCCCATAGATAAAACTATAAGCAACATAATAATATACCTGATCTCTGCAAATGATTCTATTTTAGGCCGCCGCAGAAAAACTAATGATACATAGAATATTATACTGAAAACGAACAGCCCCACCGGAGCTATAAAAAAGATCTTGATCGCTTTGGGGAAAAAGTATGCTGAATAGCTAAAAAAGGTAACAATCGCAATCCAGGATACTAAAAATCTATTTGCTTTTCTAACACTGTTCATACAGTTTCATCAATTAGCCAACATACTTCAAAATTTAATAAAATAAGCACATACTTAAAGTTTTCATTTTTTAAACCACCCGGCTATCCCTCTTCGATGCTTTTCAGGTGCATCAAAATATTCCGAGAAACCATAGTTCTTATAACTTTTATATTTCATATAGCCTCTTCCTTCGCCCACCCTGTTAATAATTGTAGTAAATGCTGCGGGAGTATTATTTTCTCTGATCTTTTTATTGATTTCTTTCATAACAAACTTAAAAGTAAATTTATGACGAACCACAACCACATTTACATCTGCATATATTCCCAACAATGAAGAATCTGTAACGAGGCTATATGGTGGAGTATCCAAGATTACGTAATCAAATTTTTTCTTAAGCTCTTCCATCATAATCTTCATCCTTGGGCCTAAAATAAGTTCAGCCGGATTTGGAGGTATAGGTCCGGCAGGTAATAATGAAAAATCACCATTGAACTCCGGTACATCATATAACAAACTATCGAGGTGTATATTTGAATCACTTAAAAAGTTACTGATCCCTTTTTCAGATACGACTTTCAATGCATGACTCAGTCTCGGTTTTCTCAGATCAAACTCCAATACCACTACCTTTTTGTCCAGCAGGGCAAAGCTGGCTGCAAGGTTAAGACTAACAAATGATTTTCCTTCTGACGGGCGGTGGGAAGTTACCAGAATTACCTTGGGTTCTTTCCCATCATTTCTTATAAATCCTAAATTGGTTCTGATAACACGAAACTGTTCCGCAATTATAGAGCGGCTACCCCTCTCAACCAAAATCGGAGAATCTTTTTTCCTGGAATATGAAACTTCACCAAGTACCGGAGCATTGCAACCATGCTCAACTTCATCTTTATCTCCAATTTTGTTGTCTAATAAGCTCCGGATATATATAACTGCTGCGGGTATGAAAATTCCCAATAAAAATGAAATTAAAAGAACAAGTTGCTTTTTAGGTCTGACAATACCTGTACTCCTCGCCTTTTCAATACTTCGGGAATCCGCAGTAATAGAAGCCAATGTAATAGCTGCTTCTTCCTTTTTCTGAAGCAGGAAAAAATACAATTGCTCTTTTACTGACTGGTCTCTTTTTATTTGTACAAGATTTTTTTGAATAGTTGGCATATTCTTTATGCGCATAGATATCTCTGCATCTTTTCTGTTAATGTTATCCAGGGTAATACGATAAGCTTTTTTTAAACTAGTTATATTATTTATCAAACTTTCTCTTGTGTTTTTTACCTGGTTTCCCAGGTCTACGGTAATCGGGTTCTTTGGTCCAAGCCTTGTAGTTTGTCTTTCTTTTTCAAGCACCAATTGATTATATGCCTGTATCAGGGTTGCCAGAGATGGTTCAAGGATTCCGGATGCAGAGGTAACCATTTTATCATTATCCTGTAAGCTTGTTTCGAGTGACTCAAGTATATTTAGTTGCGTTTCCTGTTGAACTTTTTGCTGATCAACATCTTTTGCCTGGTCAAGATATATTTGACCTTCAGCAGGTATATCTGTTATTTTATTTTGGGTTTGAAAACGTTCTACCTGGCCCTCTACCGTTTGTAATTCCCGTTCTATTATAGCTAACCGGCCGTTTAGAAATTCAAGTGTATTAGCGCTTACCTGTTTTTGTTCTTCAAGTCCCTGCGATTTATATAAATATAAAAGAGTACTTAATGTTTCTTTCGCTCTTTTTGCATTTTGATCTGTAAGTTCAAGGTTGATGATACTTGCCGTTTTACTCACTGCCTGTACATTTAAAGCAGCCAGATATCCATTGACTGTACTGTTAATGGAATGAAATTTGAAAAGGTATTTACTTTCATGAGATATAGTATCTTCTACATTAGTAACTGAGGAATCTTGATTTACAGGGGGAGTATGATCAAGTTGAAAGATCAAACCATTAATACTATACCATTTCCCCATTGTTACCGGAATAGTATGTTCTTTATCTTTATATTTAATCTGCCAAGTATTATCACTTTTATTCTGAATCACTTCCCATGTAAACGAATTAGTGATAGTATCCGGATTAGCAATTCTTACCTTTAACGGAAATTCCAAACCGTAAACAGACCTGTTGGTTAGTTTACCTTCTAATTTGATATCGAGGAATAATTGTTCTTTCCTTACCGTGGATTCCATCAAATCGTAACTATGCAGGACTTCAACTTCATTATCTACCAGTTTCCCTCCTTCACCCAATTGAAGATCTTTAAGTAAAGGGTTATCAAGCAGACCCGCACCACCTTTCTTTTCATCTTTAATTAAAATAGCGGATTGTGCCTTAAATACCGGTTCGGCATACCGGTTGTACAGATAACCGAGTGCAGTCATGATTATTATGGACAATAAAATCCAGGGCCAGCTATTAAGTAAACTTACAAATATCTTTTTGAGATCTACTGTTGATTCATCTCTGGTATCATTTAAGACTGTTCTTGTATTTACAGTATTCATTATCTCTTATTTTATTCTTGATGCGATTATGATACCAAGGGATATAAAGCTGGTAACAATTGGTAATATAATGTTCAAATTTTGGGTTTGAGCCCCCTTTCTCTTCATGGGCTCAACATAAATTATATCGTTTTGTTTCAGGTTGTAATAAGGAGATCTCATTATATCGCTATTATTCAGGTCCAGGATAGCTACTTCCACCTTATCATTCGTTTTTCTAAGCACCTTTATTGTATTTCTTTTAGCAAAAACAGTCAAATCACCAGCCATTCCCAGTGCTTCCAGCAAGTTCATTCGTTCTCCCGCAACCTGTAATGTGATAGGTCTGGCAACTTCCCCCATTACTGTCACCCTAAAATTGATGAGAGAAGTGCTCACTACTGCATCTTTTAAATAAGGTACAACGGCTTCTTTAATAGCGATTTTAGCCTCATCGGTGGTCAAACCTGCCACCTTTACATCTCCAATCCCCGGGATGGTAACATTACCTGAAGGTGAAATGGTATATACACTTTGCATGACCTGTGAATTGGTACCCGCAGCAACTGCGGACCCCATCATATTAAATAATTGAGCAGCCTCCGGGCTTACACTGCTTATGACGATTTGCATCTGGTCGTTGGCCTGCAGTTTCAGGGGGCTTTCTGCAGCAATTCTAACCTCCTGAATATTACCTGGCTCATTATTTAAATCCTGAAAATAGGCTAACTCTTTTCCGGTTTTACAAGAGAAAAGAAAAAAACTTAAAAATAAAAGAAGAAGAAAATTATTTTTTTTTTGCATAACAAAAGTTCTTAAATATTTATCTATTTATTAGGCTACCATATCCAATTATCAGTTGATCCATACCTTGTAATCCGCTGTAAATTAAATTTAACTGAAAAATACGGACTTAACCTCATATTACAATTTTTCCAAAATTTAAGCTTCTCCGGATTAAGAATAATGATCATAAAGATACTCCGATAGTTTTTTCATTTTATTATCCCAAGAAAGAACATCGGTAGCATATTGCCGCATCTGGCTTTTATAGTCGGGTATAACTGCAATTTTTCTGATAAACTCTATTAACTCATCAATATTTATCGGCTCTTCAGAAGATTGGATTTGATGAACAAATGGGAAACTTTCCGGAAACTCTTCATCTTTTCCACTGTTTACAAAAGGAATTCCCCGTGCACAGTATTCCCTCGCTTTTAGTATGGAAGAATATACGATACCGGTACGATGCATTGCCAGCGCCCCAATTGCCAGATCTGTATTTTCAAAGACTGCATCTAACTGCTTACCTGACAAATAACCATGAAATTCAACATTTTTAATTGCTAACTCTGCTGTAAGTTCTTTTAGTTTACCTAATTCACTGCCAGAACCAACTATATTCAGTTTTATGGTATACTCGCCCTTATATTGTTGCAATCCGCGGAGCAGCCTGTCAATTCCATGGGGCGGGGTATATTCTGCAACACAGGTAAAAACATATTCTTTCGAAACAGCAGGAGTACTTCGCTGTCTTAAAGGCACGGTATCAACATCAATACCATTTCCTATTATCATGCAGGGTATATTCCACTTTTGGGCATTGAAATGAAGATCAATAATTTCACTCGTAACACTGATGATTAGATCTACATTCTTCAAAATTGGTTTATGAAACAAACAAATCCCTAAATAATAAAAATAACTTTTACGGGCTAGTGTCTCCTTGAAATGATTGGAAGGAAGCTCCAGCACAATTCTTTTTTTACTTTTTTTTACTGCTTTGTAAAACCAAAAGGCAGGAAGATAATTTCTCAAATAAATAATTTCCTCTTCATCTCCCTCGAGGAATATTTTTTCATAACTTTTTCTAAACGATTTTAAAGACTCCAGTTTTTCTTTTAATGAATGGTAAGGAGGCCCCTTAACCGGCTCAAATTGAACAAATGGCTGCTCAAACCTTTCATTCTCTTTTTTATTCCCTAAAAATAAAACCACTGCGTTGATACCATGTTTTATCAATCCACTTACCTGATAGATAACTTTCTTAGTAATTCCGCTTTGAGGATTACCAAAATAAATCGCAACAAGCTTTAGCTTCAGATTTGCCATTAAAATTAATTAATATTTATACATACTTCCACGTTTCAATTCATGATCAGATAATCATCAAAAGAAATCTGGAATAATAAAGAAGGAAATTGGAATGAAAATGTAAAACGATTTGACCAGGGGTGCTTCATACTTATTTTGAAGTTTGTAGCTGCGCAAAGATAACTCTATCTTCCAATTTTTCATATTAAGAACCGGATAATTTACTAAACATCAATCAGATAATAAACAATTCCCGATTCTTTAGGGCGCATTTCAAATTTTCGCAGGCGGGTGAGGACACCCGCCTGTAGGGCCCGCTACCGGTCGGTGTCTCACCGACCGGAATGGCGAGAGCTGAGCGAAAATTTGAAATGCACCGATTCTTTATTTTTTCAATATTATTGTATTCCTTTAACTATTTCCGGATATTTCGGATATCTTTTATACTAGTAATAGGGTAGTTGTTTTAATAAACTTTAATGAAAGGTCCTTTACAAAAGGGAGCCTGGATACAAATCTTCATAAGTATTATATAACCGAAAATAATATCTTTGCACACCCGTTATTTTACAGAAATTCGTTGTACAATAAATGCATAACTCCAAACTTTTTCGAATAGCTACCGTCCCTTCCAGTCTAAATATATTACTTAAAGGCCAATTGGCATATTTACAAAAATACTTTGATATTACTGCAATTTCTGGCGCCGGTAATAGTTTGGAAGAATTAAAGAAAAGAGAAAAAGTAAAAATTCAGGCTATTACCATGCATAGAAAAATATCACCGTTGTATGATATAATTTCTTTGGTTAAACTTTATTTGTATTTTAAATACGAGAAACCATTGATTGTACATTCCATTACTCCAAAAGCTGGCTTATTATCCATGATAGCGGCAAAAATGGCAGGAGTGCCTATTCGAATTCATACTTTTACCGGACTTATTTTCCCGACTAAAACAGGTTTATTGCAAAGATTACTGATCGCCATGGATAAGCTGCTTTGCACCTGTGCAACCAATATTATTCCCGAAGGTAATGGTGTAAAAAATGATCTGGAATCATATGGTATAACGAAAAAGCCTTTAAAAATCATAGCAAACGGTAATGTAAACGGCATTGACCTTGAATATTTTCATCCTCAAATGATGGATCCGGATCAAAAGCAATTACTTCGGCAAAGCTTAGTAATTTCAGCTACCGATTTTGTCTTCACTTTTGTAGGTCGCCTGGTAGGTGATAAAGGCATTAATGAATTGGTAAAGGCTTTTGATAAACTAAATCTTTCCGGAGTTAAACTTCTGCTAGTGGGGCCTTTTGAACCTAAAATGGACCCATTACTTTCAGACACGTTAAAAATAATGGAAACGAATCCCAATATTATTTCAGTAGGCTATCAAAAAGATGTCCGACCTTATTATGCCATATCAGATGCCCTGGTTTTCCCCAGTTACCGCGAAGGTTTTCCAAACGTGGTGATGCAGGCCGGCGCTATGGAAATACCCGCCATTGTGACCAATATTAATGGTTGCAACGAGATCATTCAGGAAGGGGTGAATGGTACCATTATTCCACCCAAAAACATAGAAGCTTTGAAAATTGCAATGCAGCGATTCGTTTCCGACGAAGTTTATTTGCTTTCGCTGAAAAAGAATGCACGAACTATGATCAGTTCCCGTTTCGAACAAACGCTGGTATGGGAATCTTTATTGAAAGAATATAAGGAGTTAATTCATAATATAGAGAAGGCTTAATCTTATATTTTAAAATTTCTAACCATTTTTAAACCCGTTCATGTACATTGCTTTCTTTAAAAGATTTTTTGACATTTTATTAGCAAGTATAGCTTTCATACTAGCCTTCCCTATATTTTTATTTATAGTTATCCTCCTGGCTTTAGTAAATAAGGGTACTCCATTTTTTTTTCAAAATAGACCCGGTAAAAATGAGAAAATATTTAAAGTGGTTAAGTTTAAAACCATGAACGACAAAAAGGATGCACAGGGAAAACTTTTACCCGATGCAGAACGCATGACGAAAGCAGGTAAGTTCGTAAGAAAAACATCCCTGGATGAAATACCCCAGTTGCTTAATGTAATAAAAGGCGATATGAGCCTTGTTGGCCCAAGACCACTACTGGTATCTTATCTGCCATTATATAATGATTTTCAAAAAAGACGGCATGAGGTAACCCCCGGCATTACCGGTTGGGCACAGGTAAACGGACGCAACAGCATCAGTTGGGACAAAAAATTTGAGTTGGATATCTGGTATGTAGACCACTGCTCTTTTGCCCTGGATGCAAGGATTATTTGGATGACGATAAAAAAAGTATTTAAAAGTGAAGGGGTAAATGCTGAGAAAAACATACCTATGCGTCCTTTCAAAGGCAATGAAGTAAAATCTTAATTTTAAAAATATTGACTTTCATGAAGAAAATTTTAGTAACCGGTGTAGGCGGCCCCACTCCAAGATCATTTGTACGGGCTGTTAAATGGTTTGGCGGTAATTATAAAAATGATTTTGAATTTATCGGAACAGATTCCAATCCGCTTGCGTACGGATTATACGATAAAGATTTATTCGCAGCATCATACGTTATTCCAAGAGCTGACAGTTCTGAATACTGGAAAAAAATAAATGAGATAATTGACAAGCATGGAATAGATGCTGCTATTATTTTGCCTGAGGTGGAAGTATTGGAATGGTCGAAAAACCATCACCGTTTAACCAGAACTATAAAATTACACCTCCCGCATCCTCTTTTAGCAGAGCAACTCGTTAACAAACATCTTCTACACAGTATATTAAAAGATACTGATTTTATACCACTCTTTACCAGATTAAACCCTAAAGATTATTCATTTGCCGACATATCAAAACAACTTGGCAGCAGTTTTTGGGTTAGGAGTACTGAAGGGTCAAGCGGGTTAGGCTCTTTGAAAATTCAAAATGAAAAAATGCTGGCCCAATGGATTGCTCTAAACCCGGGAGTTACCGAATTTATTGCCACAGAATATCTTCCCGGAAGAAATATGGCCTGCAAACTTTTGTATTATGAAGGAAGATTACTTGGATCAGCGTGTGCCGAAAGAGTGAACTATATTATGGCAAAGGTTGCACCCTCTGGTATAACCGGTAATACTTCCTTTGGAAGATTACTGAATGAACCGAAGCTGGTTGACATTTCTATGCAGACCCTTCAAACCTTAAGCAAGCAATTACACACTCCCCTAAACGGAATATTTACAACAGATTTTAAGGAGGACATGAATGGTTATCCGAAAATAACAGAAATAAATATCAGGCATGTAGCTTTCACGTCATCTCTGGCAGCTGGTGGGGCTAACCTTCCCTTGCGCACCTTGCAGGCAATGTTTTTTGATCTGCCGGAAAACACACAAACTATTCATTACCGTTTCCCTGAAAAATATATCTTTTTAAGAGATGTGGATTCCTATCCAATACTTATGAAAGAAACCGATCTTTTAAAAAGCAATTAAAAAATTATGCAATCAAAAATATGGCTCTCATCACCACACATGGGTGGAAGTGAAAGGAAATATGTAAATGAAGCTTTTGATACCAACTGGGTAGCACCACTGGGACCCAACGTAAACGGACTTGAGCAGGATATAGCTGAATTTCTGAAAGGGAATCATGGCGATATTGTTCATGTTGCTGCTCTAAGTGCAGGTACTGCTGCAATCCATCTTGGGTTGATTTTACTTGATGTAAAACCCGGGGATGAAGTAATTTGCCAAAGCATGACCTTCTCGGCCTCTGCAAATCCAATTGCATACCAGGGTGCAACACCCGTATTTGTAGACAGCGAAAAAGATACCTGGAACATGTCTCCAGAAATGCTTGACCTTGCTATTAAAGACAGAATTGCAAAAGGCAAAAAACCCAAAGCCATTATTCCGGTTCATCTTTACGGTATGCCTGCCAAAATGAAAGAGATCACTGCTATAGCGCAACAATATGAAATACCTATCCTCGAAGATGCTGCTGAATCACTCGGGAGCCATATACATGGTAAATTTTGTGGAACATTTGGAGAGATTGCTGCATTATCTTTTAATGGTAATAAGATTATAACTACTTCAGGCGGAGGAGCGCTGGTGGCAAAAAACGCAGCAGATGCAGAGAAAGCACGTTTCCTGTCAACACAAGCCAGGGACACAGCATCTCATTATCAACATTCACATATTGGCTATAATTACAGGATGAGTAATATATGTGCCGGCATAGGACGTGGTCAAATGGAGGTTCTTACGGAACGGGTACAACAAAGAAGAGCTAATTATAACTGGTATACTAATGTTTTAAGTGACACAGCGGGCATTGAGTTTCTTAAAGAGCCGGAAGGTTATTATTCAAACCGATGGCTTACCACGGTATTAGTCAAACATCCTTCTAAAACGAGAGAAGACCTTAGAATAGCACTCGAAGCTGAAAATATTGAAGCAAGGCCATTATGGAAACCCATGCATCGTCAGCCCATATTTAAAGATGCTCCTTTCTATGGAGATGGCACATCAGAAAAATTATTCAATAATGGGCTTTGCCTGCCTTCCGGATCTAATCTTACCCAAGAAGAGAAAAGCAGGGTACTGGAACAAATTAAGAAAGTATTACAATAACGGTTTTATAACTTCCATGTAAAGTAAAAGACGCTGTAAATATTATAAGCTTTTGATTTTAATATTCCGCCAGCTTACTTTAATACCACCGCCATCGTGGATTTGAAGGGCAATAAATCCATCACCCTGTCCTATCTTTTCATCTTTTAGGGTTATCATTTCATGTCCGTTCAGCCAGGTGGTTACCTGGTCCCCCACCACCCGGATGCGATAGGTATTCCAGTCACCAAATTTCAGGTACTTATCTTTTTCTGCTTCGGGTTGTATCAACCATCCGCGTCCGTACGACTCGTATATTCCACCAGTATTATGACCGGGAGGGGCAACTTCTGCCTGCCATCCGCTTATTTTTACCCCTTCAATGGAAGAGCGGAAAAACACTCCGCTGTTGCCATTTGCCGACTGTTTAAATTCCAGTGTTAAATCAAAATTTTTATAATTCTTGTCTGTAGAAAGATAACCATAAGCTTTATCCGGACCACTTTCACAAACCAGCAATCCATCCTGCACATACCACTTTTCAGTGCCATGAATAGTCCAGCCGCTAAGGTCTTTGCCATTAAATATTGAAACTGCCTTTTGAGAAAAAGTGCTATTAATAGTTAGCAAAAATGCTGCTGCAAAAAAAACAATTACTTTGTTCATAATATATTAGGTATGTAAGAAATGAAATAATAAGAAATGCCGGTAACTACATTTTATACAAGCATAGTTACAGGGTTTTCAAGATATTTTTTAAATGATTGCAGGAATGTAGCAGCCACAGCACCATCAACGCTTCTATGATCACAGCTTAGAGTAATCTTCATAACATTCGTTACAGCAAAACCATCACCTTTTTTAATCACTGTTTCTTTAATGCGTCCAACAGCCATTATAGCGCTGTCGGGCGGATTGATAATAGCAGTAAATTCATCAATATCCATCATACCAAGATTGGAGATGGTAAAAGTGTTACCGCTAAATTCGTTAGGCTGTAATTTTTTGTTCCTTGCCTTACCACTTAAATCCTTGCTTTCAGCTGCAATTTGACTTAGGGATTTCTGATCAGCGAAACGAACTACGGGTACTATCAACCCGTCTTCAATTGCTACTGCAATTCCTATATGCACATGATGCCATTGACGTATAGTATCATTCATCCAACTGCTGTTAACAGCAGGATGTTTACGAAGCGCCATAGCAGCAGCTTTTACTACCATATCATTAAAGCTTATCTTAACAGGGCTCAATTCGTTCATCTGTGCCCTTGCAGCCATAGCATTATCCATAGTGATTTCCATGGTGAGATAAAAATGAGGAGCATTGAATTTGCTCTCACTAAGTCTGCGTGCAATAGCTTTACGCATCTGGCTCAGGCTGATATCTGTGTACCCCTCTGTGCCAGCTACTGCAGTAAAAGCAGGTACTGCAGCCGCTGCAGGAACTGAGGTTGCTTTGGCAGCAGCCGGAACAAAATTGTCAATATCTCTTTTAATGATTCTTCCGCCATCTCCTGATCCCTGCACCAGTTGCAGATCAACGCCTTTATCCTGAGCTATTTTTTTAGCCAGTGGCGAAGCCTTAATTCGCCCATTTTCAGACGTTGAAGAAACTCCGGTATTAGGAGATTGTTGAGGTGCAGCAGCTTGTTCAGTTCTGCCAGCAGATACAGGGGCTGATCCCCCCGAACCTTTCAGCGACGATGCCAATCCACTAACATCTGTTCCTTCTTTACCAATAATAGCAATTACATCATTAACTTTTGCTGTACCTCCGTCGGGAACACCTACATAAAGCAAAGTACCTTCAGTATATCCCACTACTTCCATCGTAGCTTTATCGGTCTCTACATCCGCAAGATTATCATCGCTTTTTACTTTATCGCCTACTTTCTTATTCCATGCCACTATTTTTCCTTCAGTCATAGTATCACTGAGCAAAGGCATACGAATTACTGTTACACCAAGCTGCTCTGCTGACACGGATGGAGATGCTGCATCTGCAGTTTCAGGTTTCGGGGCTTCTGCAGCTTTAGGGGTCTCTGTTGCAGGGGCACTGCCTCCGAGCACCGACTTGTAATCTTCTCCATCTTTCCCGATAACTGCAATCACATCATCCACTTTAGCGCTCTTTCCTTTTTCAACACCAATATGCAAAAGTGTACCTTCATTATAACTGTCCAGTTCCATAGTCGCTTTATCAGTTTCCACTTCTGCCAACAGGTCACCGGGCTTCACTTTATCGCCTACTTTTTTATGCCATTCCACAATCACTCCCTCGGTCATCGTATCACTCATTCTGGGCATTTTAATTACTTCAGCCATAGTATATATGAAATTTAAGTTTAAGATGTAATTTGGAAGGTCGAAATTAAGGCAAAAACAGCAAATGAAACGGGGCACATTAAACTTTTCTCTCTTAGAAAAAAGTATATACAAAATCAGGCTTCGTTTTCTATATAAAGACTATAGATATTATTTTGCTTAATAATCCAATTCCATTCTGAGACGATCTTTCAACACCCTGATTAATGGGTATTCTTCTATCATTTTAAGATATTGTTCTCTGCTGTTAAGCGGGCGTTCCACTACAGTTTTGCTATCTGCATTTTCCTGATTCAAAACGATATTATAAGTCAAACTACGGTTGTTGTAATATGCCTGAAAATGTTCTATCAGAGTGCCCCTCTCCTGTTCTATAAATTTCAACTGAATATTATTTTCCACAATGATATCAAAACTGTTAGTATCCGTAACCTGCAGGATAGCCAACCTGAAATTGGTAACTGCGGAGTGATTTTTTTGTGCTTCTAATTTTGCTATATAGGCTTCCCATGCCTCTGTAAGATTTTGAATATTGAGCTCTTTAACCACCTCATTTACCTTATTGTTTCGCTGGGCTATTTGTTGCCGTATTTTAGTTAAAGTACCCAGCCCGGATTGCTTTTCTACAATTGCCGTTCCGGTTTTTTCATCATTTTTCTGATCAGGTACAACGAGTGATGATTTAGGTGTTGCTTGTTTGTTTTCAACGTTAGTTTCAATTATCAGTTTAGCTTCCTTTGTGTTTGTTGTTTGATTAATATTTTTTCCCGAAACAGGTTTTTGAACTATTGGAGTAATTTGTTTGAAGGAAACAGGCCGGGCTGATTCACTCAGTTTTTTTTTACCAGCACTTTCGCTGTTGCCCGCCAATTCAAATGCCTGATTTAGATAAGTAAGTTTAATAAGGGTAAGTTCCACATGCAGCTTTTTATTTCTTGCTCCTTTGTAATTCAGCTCAGCCTCGTTAAGTATATTCAATGCGCTAATCAGCCAGGAAGGAGAAAGTTTTTTTGCAATTTCTGCATAGCGCTGTTTAAAACTTTCTACTACTTCCAGTAAGCCCGCAATCTTTTCATCCTTGCATACCAATACATTTCTGATAAATTCGGCAAAACCATTTAACACAAGATCGCCTTCAAATCCTTTCCTGTTGATATCATCATACAGCAGCATCGCAGCAGCAATGTCCTGTTGCAGCATAGCTTCAGCGAGTTTAAAATAATAATCATCATCAAGAATATTAAGATGTTCCAATGTATTGCCATAACTTAGTTCGCCATTGGTAAAACTTACAATTTTATCCAGAATGCTAAGCGCATCCCGCATACAGCCGTCACTTTTTTGAGCTATTATCTGTAATGCTGCTTTTTCGGCATGGATATGTTCTTTGTCAACAATTTCCTGTAAATGTTCTACGGTATCGTTTGGAGTGATGCGTTTAAAATCAAATATTTGGCAACGTGATAAAATGGTAGGTAATATCTTATGTTTTTCGGTAGTAGCAAGGATGAAAATTGCATAAGGCGGCGGCTCTTCCAGTGTTTTCAGAAAAGCGTTGAAAGCAGATGAACTAAGCATGTGAACTTCATCAATGATATACACTTTATATTTTCCCGCCTGCGGGGCAAACCGCACCTGCTCTGTAAGCGTCCTTATATCATCCACAGAATTGTTGCTGGCAGCATCCAGTTCATGTATATTAAGTGATGTGCCTTCATTAAATGACTTGCAGGAGGTGCACATATTACAGGCTTCTCCATCCGGCTGAACATTTTCACAATTAATAGTTTTGGCAAGTATCCTCGCACAGGTAGTTTTTCCTACACCCCTTGGCCCACAAAATAAAAAAGCATGTGCCAGTTGTTTGTTCTTAATTGCATTCTTCAATGTAGTGGTAATATGCCCCTGTCCTACAACCGTATTAAACGTTTGCGGACGATACTTCCTTGCAGATACAATAAAATTATCCATACCCCTTTTGCGCTTTATGCAAATGTAAGGGAAGTAGTAATTCCATTTTTCTTTATCTTCAAGCCCAAAGATTATTACATGTCAACTTATATTCTCGCCTTAGACCAGGGCACCACAAGTTCCCGCGCCATTATTTTTGATAAAAGTGGTTCAATAGTAGCTGTAGCTCAAAAAGAATTTAAACAGATATTTCCCAAACCAGGCTGGGTAGAACATGATCCCAATGAAATATGGAGTACACAATTAGGGGTAGCCGCCGAAGTAATAAGTAAAGCTGGTTTGAATATTGAAAATATTGCCGCCATTGGAATTACTAATCAGCGGGAAACTACTGTGGTATGGGAACGCTCCACAGGCAAACCTGTGTATAACGCCATAGTATGGCAGGACAGGCGTACGGCTTCCTTTTGCGATGAACTAAAAGCAAAAGGTACAGATAAACTCATTCAACAAAAAACCGGGTTGATTATTGACGCTTATTTTTCAGGCACCAAAGTAAAATGGATTCTGGATAATGTGGAAGGGGCAAGAGAGAAGGCTAATAAAGGAGAACTTTGTTTTGGTACTATTGATTCCTGGTTGTTATGGAACCTTACCAAAGGAAAAGTTCATGCAACAGATGTATCCAATGCTTCACGTACTTTGTTATTTAATATACATACCCTGCAATGGGATGGCGAGTTGGAAAAGATATTTGACATACCAGGTAATATGCTTCCTCAAATAAGGAGCAGCAGCGAAGTATATGGTGAAACACAAAATATACTCACTGCACACCGTATACCCATTGCAGGTATAGCCGGCGATCAGCAATCTGCACTGTTTGGACAAATGTGTACCCAGCCGGGCATGGTAAAAAATACTTACGGCACAGGTTGTTTTATGCTGATGAATACCGGTGAAAAAGCGGTGCCGTCTCAAAACAACCTGCTTACTACTGTAGCCTGGAAGGTAAACGGCATTACACATTATGCCCTGGAAGGGAGTGTATTTATTGCAGGAGCTGTAGTGCAATGGCTGAGAGATGGATTAGGTATTATAAAATCATCCGCTGAAGTAGAAGACCTTGCCCTGAAAGTAACAGATAGTGAAGGGGTATATGTAGTTCCGGCATTTGCAGGATTGGGTGCACCCTACTGGGACCAGTATGCAAGAGGATCTGTATTCGGGATGACAAGAGGAACCACTTCTGCACATATAGCCAGGGCTGCTCTTGAAAGCATTGCCTACCAAACCGTAGACGTTCTGAAAGCTATGGAATCAGACTCTGGTATTGCAATAAAAGAATTGCGTGTAGACGGAGGAGCCACCATTAATAACCTGATGATGCAATTTCAGAGCAATATTTTAAACACCCGTGTCATACGCCCCAAAGTGATAGAAACCACTGCTATAGGAGCAGCTTACCTCGCAGGACTGGCAGTAGGATACTGGAAAGACATGGATGAAATAAAATCACAATGGGTAGCAGAGAAAACTTTTGAACCTGAAATGGCAGAAGTGACGCGTAATCAATTGTATAAAGGTTGGCTGAGAGCAGTAAAGGCTACGCAGGCCTGGAGTAGTCTGTAATAGTGGTAACAATAGTTTATTGAGCAAAATATAAACAGGTTAATTAGATATGAACAGAGCCGAAATGCTTGACAGGCTGGATAAGGAAAAAGATTGGGATATTATTATTATCGGAGGGGGTGCAACCGGGCTTGGTGCTGCAGTAGATGCCTCTTCGAGGGGATATAAAACTTTGCTGGTCGAGAGATTTGACTTTGCCAAAGGCACCTCAAGCCGTGCTACTAAATTAGTACATGGGGGTGTAAGATATCTTGCCCAGGGAAATATAAAGCTTGTAATGGAAGCCTTAAGAGAAAGAGGGCTATTGTTAAAAAATGCCCCGCACCTTACCCGCAAACAGCCATTTATATTGCCGTCATATAGTTGGCGCGGAAAATGGTTTTATGGCATAGGACTAAAGATTTATGATCTCATGTCGGGCAGATTAAGTATTGGAAAAACTAAACTGCTTTCTGCAAAAACCACAGCCAAATACCTTCCGGCAGTAACAACAAATCATCTTAGCGGTGGCATTATGTATTACGACGGGCAGTTTGATGATGCACGACTTGCTCTTAATCTGGCACAAACTGCTGCAGAACATGGTGCGGTGGTTTTGAATTATATGGAGGTATTTGATTTAGCCCGGGAAAAAGATAAAGTATCAGGAGTTTTTGCTGAGGATACTTTAAGCGGTAAAGAATTTGAACTAAAAGCAAAGGCAGTAATTAATGCTACCGGTGTGTTTACAGATGATATTTTGCAGATGGATGATGAACGTCAGCACCATATTGTTTCACCATCGCAGGGTATACATTTTGTGGTTGATAAAAAATTCTTTCCCGGCGAACACGCCCTGATGATACCTAAAACAGATGACGGACGTGTATTGTTTGCCGTGCCCTGGCATAATAAGATAATCATAGGGACAACCGATACACCCATAAAGGAACCATTATTTGAGCCGACACCTCTTGACGAAGAAATTGCTTTTATTTTCCGTAATATCAATCGTTACCTCACTACTGATATAACTAGAGCTGATATCAAAACAGTATTTGCAGGACTACGGCCATTAGTAAAAGCACCTGGTCAAAAGAATACGGCACTGATGCCGAGAGACCACACTATTATCGTTTCAAAAAGCAATTTGATTACAATCACAGGTGGTAAATGGACCACATACCGAAAGATGGCAAAAGATGCTGTAGATAATGCCGCCTTCATATCTAAAGTTGCAGGAAAACCCTGCTGCACAGAATCATTACCCATACATGGTTTTACAGAAAACCCTGATGACAATGAGGCGCTACACTTTTATGGCAGCGACGCAGCCGAAATAAAAAAAATAATGATTGCCAATCCGGAACTTAGTGAAAAACTTCATCCCGATTTTGATTTCACCAAAGCAATGGTAGTATGGGCGGTAAGAAATGAAATGGCAATGACCGTTGAAGATGTATTAGCCAGGAGAATTCGCATTTTATTCTTAGACGCAAAGGTAGCTATTCAAATAGCACCGATAGTAGCGGCAATAATGGCAAAAGAAATGAATAATGACGACAACTGGATACAGGAACAAACTACTAAGTTCACTGCATTGGCTGAGAAATACCTTTTGCCAGGAGACTTTCCTCTTTCAAAATAAGGGGTATCAGAACATTGAAATTGTCTTAATTATACAAAAATGTCAAAATAGACATATTTGCTTATATTTATTTTAGCTATTTTTGATAATATAAGCTATTTTATGAAAAAATCTTATCTTATTCCGACAGAAAAAATAATAGAACGCCTGCGTTACGAAAACCCCTGGTGGGTGTCCAGACAAATACAGGATTTATACAGCTCCATGTCAAAGCGTTTGTATTTTAGTTTGTTCTATCCATTTGTAAAAGAGATGAGTGCCCGTAGGGCAGTAGTGCTGATGGGTCCCAGGCGAGTGGGCAAAACGGTTATGTTGTTTCATAGCATCCATCAATTGCTGGAAGACGGAATAAACCCTCAAAAGATTTTCTATATAGGTATAGATAATCCGATTTATGTGCATCTGGGTTTAGAAGATATATTAACCTTATGCAGAAAATCGCTGAACCTTACTCAACTCAAAGGTTGCTATGTATTTTTTGATGAAATACAATATTTAAAAGATTGGGAGCGCCATCTTAAAGTACTGGTTGATTCCTATCCGGATATCAGGTTTGTAGTGTCTGGTTCCGCAGCAGCCGCTTTAAAATGGCACAGTAGTGAAAGTGGTGCCGGCCGATTTACAGATTTCATGTTGCCGCCACTTACTTTTCAGGAGTATATCCATTTAAAAAAAATGAATCACTTAATGTATCAGGGTAACATAGATTATGGAGATAAATCCATCCCCTATAATCTTACTCATGATGTAAAAGCGCTAAACAAAGAGTTTGTGCAATATTTGAATTTTGGTGGCTATCCTGAAGTGGTATTGTCAGAAAAAATTCAAAGCGATATGGGACGTTATGTGAAAAATGATATTGTTGATAAAGTACTTTTAAGGGATTTGCCCAGCTTATATGGCATTAAAGATGTGCAGGAGTTGAACCGTTTTTTTACTTATATCGCTTACAATACAGGTAACGAATTTTCGTATGAAGCTATGTCGAAAGAAAGTGGGATTCAAAAAGACACGTTAAAAAAATATTTGGAATACCTGGAGTCTGCCTTCCTGATAAAAACGCTCAATAAGGTTGATGTAAATGCCCAAAGGCTAAAACGGATAACAAGTTTTAAAGTATACTTAACCAATTCTTCACTCAGGACTGCCCTGTTTTCGCCCGTATCTGAAACCGATATCGAAATGGGGAACATGGTGGAAACAGCAGTGCTTTCGCAATGGATGCATCGTGAAAACTTAGATTTGACTTATGCCCGATGGAAGGATGGAAGAAATGAAGGCGAGGTGGATTTGGTTTTGGTAGATAATAAAAAATTTAAACCGGTTTGGGGTGTAGAGATAAAATGGAGTAATCGCTATTTTGAAAAACCCCAGGAATTAAAAAGTTTAATCCTGTTTTGCAAAACGAATTCTTTTCAAAATGCCCTGGTTACTTCGCTCGACAAGATTGGTGTAAAAAAAATTGAATCCTTACTCTTAACATTTTTGCCTGCTGCTGTTTACACCTATAATATTGGCGATATTACGTTGAAAATGAAAAACGAGCGTTAATACTGGTATTAATGCGCAAAATCCTTTTCATAATTCCCCCGTATCCGTTCAATGGGCGGATTGAAATATCCGAACTTAAGTTTTGGAAATTCTTCATGAATAAGATTCATTAATTGACGTACGCCCATACATTCACCCGTATCATGCGCACTTATCTTTCCCATATACCAATCGGGATCAATATTAAAATTGCGCCATTGGATCATAGAAAGATCAGTTTCTATAATTAATTTTCGAAGCGCTTCATATTCTTCAACACAATCTGTCATTCCGGGAAAAACAAAATAATTGATAGATGTCCAGCCACCATAACTACGAACCACTTTCAGACTTTCCACTATATCTTCAAAGCGGTAATTATTAGGACGATAATATGCTTCGTAGATATGCTTACGGGCAGAATTGGTGCTCACCCGTATACTATTTAATCCAGCTTCGCACAAAGCCGCAACTGCTGCAGGTTTTGATCCGTTGGTATTGATATTTATACTGCCCTTGCCGGTATGTTTTCGAATTTCCTTAATTGCTTTGGCTATGGTTTCCCACATTAATAACGGTTCACCTTCACAACCCTGCCCAAAACTCACCAAAGGGAAGGGTGCAGTTTCGAGATGCGGTACTGTGAATTCAACCATTTCTTCCGCGGTAGGTTTAAAACTAAGCCTGTCCTGGGTGGAAGGAATTGACTCTTCTTCGGGTTGAAAAGAAATACATCCTATACAGTTGGCATTACATGCAGGCGAAGAAGGAACCGGGCATTCCCATCTTCCAATAAAATAATTTCTAGCTGCAGGACAATGATAGGTTAGGCAACAGTTGTCTGCAAGATGTTTTACAAGTCTGTTTTGCGGATAGGCTTTCAATAATACATCCACACCATGATGAATAGTTGTATCATCATACCCACTGCACTCCTGACGTATATCCTGCTCAATGCGTACTGCAGGCACATAAAACTTATCATTATACCATGATGCTGCTGTATAACAGAATAATGGTAATACAGGCGCTTCGGGTTCAGTCTCATAAGCAGCTATAAAAAGTCCGGTATGTGCAGGCGGGATAAAAGCAGCAACAGCCCAACCCTTAGTACAAAGCCGCATCTCACCGGTAGCCACATCTATACCTATACTGCGTCTTCCGGGTAGTTCATATAACGAACCGCCGTCAGGCAATTCTATCCAGTCTTCCACAGCTACCGGCAACGCATCCCAACCGCTTCTGCCTACTGCATACAACGATGTATCCTCAAATATCTCTCCTTTACCGTTGGAGTATAATAAATATGGTGATTGTGTTAAGGGCATTTTATATTAATCGTTTGTCGCCGGTTGGTGCAGGTTAAACAAGCTGTCTACAAATTCGTGTTTATTAAATACCAGCAGGTCATCCATTTTTTCTCCCACACCAATAAACTTCACGGGTATTTTAAACTGATGTGCAATAGATAATACCACTCCTCCTTTTGCTGTTCCATCCAGTTTGGTAATGGTAAGGGCAGTAACATCGGTAGCAGCAGTAAATTGCTTAGCCTGTTCCAATGCATTCTGTCCGGTTGAGCCATCAAGCACCAGCATCACCTCGTGTGGAGCTTCCGGAATTACTTTTTGAACTACCCTTTTTATTTTGCTCAACTCTTCCATCAGGTGTGCTTTATTGTGAAGGCGGCCTGCCGTATCAATAAGAATGATATCGGCGCCCCTTGCCACACCACTGGTTACCGTATCAAATGCAACTGAAGCCGGATCACTTCCGGTATCTTTTTTTACAATAGGCACCCCTACCCTTTCACTCCAAATTGTCAACTGCTCTACTGCAGCTGCCCTGAAGGTATCTGCGGCTCCCAGTAAAACAGATTTACCTGCCTTTTTGAAGTTATATGCTAATTTACCAATAGTAGTTGTTTTTCCTACGCCATTAACTCCGACAACCATTATCACATAAGGTTTAGCAGGCAGTTCGGTACTGAAATCATAAGCATCTTTTTCAGCTACATCCACAAGTATGGATTCCATCTCTTCCTGAAGTATGGTATTCAATTCAGAGGTATTGAGATATTTGTCTTTTGCTACCCGTTGTTCTATCTTCTCAATGATTTTAACAGTAGTGGTAATACCCACATCAGCACTCACCAGGGCATCTTCAAGATTATCCAGCACTTCCTCATCTACAGTGCTTTTACCTGCAATGGCTTTTGTGAGTTTAGATAAAAAACCAGTTTTGGTTTTTTGTAAACCCTGATCAAGAGTTTCCTTTTCTTTTTTACCAAACAATTTTCCAAAAAATCCCATACAACCTGTTTAATAATATAAGTTAAACCGCATGAGAAAGTCACTCTGCGTTATTTCATTTCTATAGCCGGAAACCGCTGTTTCATAAATCACAAAGCCTGCTTTCTGATAAAACTGTATTGCCTTCATGTTTTTCTGCCATACCTGCAACCATATCAGATCGTACCCGGCAGATGTGGCAACTGCTATACTTTGTGTCAACATCTCCCTGCCTACTTTTACTCCCTGGAATTCCTTGAGCACATATATACCTTCTATTTCAAGAGCATTTTGCTGTTCAAGCCCCCTGGCTTTTCTGTCGTTCCTCAATGTAGTAAAAGCCACAGGTGCATTGTCTGAAAAACCAATATAAAATGTTACACAGGTATTATTCAATTCCGAAGCTATTGCACCTTCAGAAAACTTATCCTCCAGGTAGTTTTCAATCACTCCATGATTTGATATTTCAGAATAAGCTTCTTTAAAAGTTTTTCTTCCTATATCAACTATTACTTTACAGTCTTCGATGTCTGCCTGACGAATAAAAATATTACTTTCCATAAATTTCTTAAAAATGACAAAAGCCGTCCCGGTATAACCGTGACAGCTTTCTCTGCTTCTTTAAGTAGGGAACTTATTTCTGAGCCAGGAATTCTTTAATCTTATCCTTATGAACAATCGCTTCTTTAAAGGTATAAGCGCCTGTTTTAGGACTACGAACAGCACGTACCACTTTAGTCCAGTTTTTTGCTTCTGCGGCTGCTTTCTGGTCTTTAGTCTTAATCGCTGTTTTTGCTGCTTTTGCCATAATATATAATTTGAAAATTGATAATTTGAAAATATTAGATCTATTTCCAAATTCTCAAATTGACTATTTAATTTCTTTGTGAACAGTAACTTTTTTCAAAATAGGATTATACTTCTTAAGTTCCAGACGTTCGGGGGTATTCTTTTTATTTTTGTTACTAATGTAACGACTGGTACCCGGCAGACCACTGTTTTTGTGCTCAGTACATTCGAGTATCACTTGTACCCTGTTACCTTTCTTCGCCATGATAATTGTGTTTTAATTTTTTCAGATTTTTTCTCCCTTTGCCCTCAATTCTTTAACAACAGAATAAAGACCCCTTTTGTTAATAGTGCGCAACCCCTCTGTCGAAACCTTCAGGGTTATCCATTTATCTTCCTCAGCCAGGAAAAAACGTTTTGTTTGCAGATTAGGTAAAAACCTGCGCTTAGTTTTTATATTTGAATGTGATATATAGTTACCGGTCATGGGAACTTTACCTGTTATCTGACATACTCTGGCCATAATCCTATTTTTTGGGACGGCAAAGTTGAGGAAAATATCATTATTGTCAAAAAGATTTTATCATTTTCATTAATTCTTACCATAAAAACAAGGTTACCGGCGTTATCTGGTGTAAAAATTGCATAATATCTGCATCCAAATACCTATATCCAGATGAAACCAAAAGGGAAACTATCGTCCAGTAGCAAGAATCATGCTGTTCGCTGTCTGCCAGCAACCACATTTAGCACAAATAGAATTGTAAGTATCCGCAAAGCATTGCTACTGATAATCATAGCAGTTATGCAGAATATTGCGAGCTTTGCCCAGTGTCCGGATATCTCAACCATTTTCCCCAAAGATTCCATAATTATTTGTGCTGATTCCTCTTATAAAATGGTTTTACCTGCTAAGCCAGGTGTTTCATATACCTGGTCAACAAACGAAACAGGAAATTCAATTGATATACATCAGGCCGGCAAATACTGGGTAACCGTAACTGACGGCGCCTGTTCCCCGGTGACAGATTCCGTATTTGTAATTTTTAATTCACTGATACTTATCCCCAACATAAATGATGCATTACTGTGCCTTAATCAACCTGCTCCGCCAATGCGGGCTTACGGACAGAACCTCAAATGGTATAGTACAGCTTTGAGTGCTGATGGCACAACTGCTGCCCCCATTCCTTCTACCGCCGATACCGGCATAACTTACTTTTATGTATCTCAAACCATCCTTGGCTGTGAAAGTCCAAGAGCCCGGGTAATTGCAGAAGTGATTGATAAGCCAACTTTTGATCTTGGGGAAAATATTATCATACCCTGCGGAGCGCCGGGAGTTGTGCTGCAAACTGTGGAACAAAAATATACCAGTTACTTATGGCAGGATGGAAGTTCTAAACCCGAATTTCTTGCCACTGAAGCCGGAAAATATGTCCTAAAGGCTGAGAACATTTGCGGCAGACTGGTGGATACTGTTGAAACGGTTTTATGCAATACCCGCTGCCTTAATTTCCCAAACGCATTTACACCCAACGGAGACGGCAAAAATGAACTATTCAGACCGGGAACTTTTTGCCCTGTCACCAAATATGTCTTTACAGTTTATGACCGTTTTGGAAGACAGGTTTTTCATTCCACCAACCCGAAAGAAGGCTGGGACGGAAGAGTAAATGGTAAAAAAGCCGACATGGGTACCTATATTTATTATTGCATTTACGATGACTTTATGTTGAAGAGACAGCTTATGCTAAAGGGGTCCGTCACATTAATAAAATAGTGTTAAGTTCACACGCACAGATAGCACAGACAGTGCTGCAAATACCGGCTTTACAATTCCTTATTGTATCTTAGCACCTTCGAGTACATTTGCTTATTAAACGGATTAGAACCAATGATCGAAGAAAAAAGTCAGAATTTTATTGAGGAGATAATAGAAGAAGATTTAAAAAATCATAAATACACTCAAATCATCACCAGGTTCCCGCCTGAACCCAATGGATATCTTCACATAGGCCATGCTTCCAGTATATGCCTCAATTTCGGACTAACCAAAAAATTCGGCGGATATACTAACCTTCGGTTTGATGACACTAATCCCGTAACAGAAGAAACTGAATATGTAGAAAGTATAAAAGAAGATGTAAAGTGGCTGGGGTTTGAATGGGGAAATGAACTTTACGCCTCCGACTATTTTGAGACCTTATACAAATATGCCATCCAGCTCATACAGGAAGGCCTGGCTTATGTAGACGACAGTAGTTCAGAAGAAATAGCCAGTCTGAAAGGAACACCAACCGAGCCCGGAAAAAACAGCCCTTTCCGCGATCGCAGTGTTGAAGAAAACCTGGAGTTTTTTACAAAAATGAAAGCCGGAGTTTTTCCTGATGGGACCAAAACCCTGAGGGCAAAAATTGATATGGCACATCCAAATATGCTGATGCGCGACCCGGTGTTGTATCGAATTAAGCATGCACATCATCACCGCACAGGAGATAAGTGGTGTATATACCCGATGTACGATTTTGCACACGGACAGAGTGATAGTATCGAAAATGTTACCCATTCCATCTGTACACTAGAGTTTGTACCACACAGAGAATTATATGACTGGCTCATTGAAAAACTCAGGATATTTCCCTCAAAACAATATGAGTTTGCCCGCCGTAACCTTACCTATACCATAACCAGCAAACGAAAATTGCTTCAACTGGTGAACGAAAAATTTGTTGATGGCTGGGATGATCCCCGGATGACCACTATCAGCGGTATGCGCAGAAGAGGCTTTACTCCGGAAAGTATAAGAGACTTTTGCGAAAGAATAGGGGTAGCAAAAAGGGAAAACCTGGTAGACATGGGCTTACTGGAGTTTTGTGTTAGGGATCACCTCAACAAAATTGCACAGCGCCGTATGGCGGTTCTTGACCCTGTAAAACTTATCCTCATCAATTACCCCGAAGGACAGGTGGAAGAAGTGATGAGCGAGAACAACCCCGAAGAAGAAAATGCCGGTGGAGTTAGACCCTTATTTTTCTCGAGAGAACTGTGGATTGAAAGAGAAGATTTTATGGAAGTGCCCGCTAAAAAATGGTTCAGGCTGGCTCCAGGTGCTATTGTTCGACTGAAAAGCGCCTATATAGTGAAATGTGAAGGATTTAAAAAAGATGACAAGGGAAATATCACCGAAGTACATTGCAGCTATATTCCCGAAAGCAAAAGTGGCAGTGATACCTCAGGGATGCATGTGAAAGGCACTATACACTGGATAAGTGTACCACATGCAGGCATAGCCGAAGTTCGACTGTATGATAGACTTTTTAATGTAGAGAACCCTGCAGTGGATGATGGTGATTTCAGAACCCATATCAATCCGGATTCCCTCAGAATAATCAAAAAAGCTTATATAGAAGCCTCTTTGAAAGAGGCCACAGCAGGTGAGAAATTTCAGTTTATACGAAAAGGATATTTTACTCTGGACAAATATTCAACACCGGAGCTCCCTGTATTTAACCGGACAGTAACCTTAAAAGACACCTGGGCTAAAGAAAGTAAAAAATAATACCATTCGATTTCATTCCTTTATAATCCAAAGTCATGCATAAAATGTTTATGTTTCTTTTACTGTTTTGCACAGTAAAGGTTTTTTCGCAACCTGCATACTATAATACTTCGAATGCACATTCACATAATGATTATGAACAATCA
>JAFDXG010000188.1 GCA_018268105.1 Bacteroidota bacterium
AATACCGGCATATCGGCATCAGGAACTGCGTATGCGCCAAATCCGTCAAAGCCGATCAATACCACGTGTTTAATTTTGGTTACCTGCGATTTTGATTGCAACACACAAAAAGTACAAAGCAGGAAAAACAGAACTATTTTTTTCATTAGTTTATTTTTATTCAAAAATGATTTAGCAATATGTCTATGATAATTTAGCCGCTGCGTTTCAGGGATCGGGCCCTAGCACATTTCTCCAGCCATTCATCACTGAATGGATCTATATCCCCAAACCTTGAAACACTAAACTCCGAAAGATTAAAAGGTGAAATATTACCAGCAGCCAATTCAGCAAGCGCCAGTCCAACGCCTCCACTTACGGCAATGCCGGCTCCACAGCAACCAGATGCCAGCAGGAAATTTTCAACACCCGGCACTTTACCTATTACCAGTTGACCATCCGGCGTATAACCCGAAAACCCGGCTACATAATATTTAATACCCGTTTCGTAAAAAGCCGGGAAAAATCTTGCCAGTTTTTCTGCATTTTCAGCCAGGTCATTCATACCCTTGTCCTCACTGAAAACAAAATGATTGATATCATCTGGTATTCTGTCTGGTGATGCGTATAATGATTTCTGCTCACGTACCCCAAACAATAATGCGCCACCTTCGGGTCGTGCATAAGCCTGTGCATCAGGCAATAAAACCATTGGTGCATGTTCTGGAAATATATCAGCTTTCTCTGTAATCCAGTACTGACTTCTGACAGGAGCCATAGGAATTGCGGTACCGGTTTGCATGGCCCATATTGGCGCCCAGGCACCCGCAGCATCAATTACTACGTTTGCCTCAATTGTTCCTAAGGATGTCTTCACACCCTGAACCGAACTGTTATTATATATTATTCCGGTCACTTCACAACCCTGTATCATTTCCGCTCCCTGCTTTTTTGCACAACGTGCAAAAAAAGTTCCCAGCAGGTAGGGATCGCAGTAAGCTTCGCCCGGCAGGAAACCAATACGCATTACTTCGTCTGTATTGAGCCAGGGACACATTCGATTTGCCTCATTATTACTGAGGTAATTATAGGGTTGCTTGAACTTTTGGGCTATTCCCATTAAATGATCCAGTTCCTTCACTGTGTTATCGCTTGCGGCAACATGCATCATTCCTGACAATCTCATGTTAAGTGACTCTCCCAGGTGTTCTTCCAACTTTACTACAGCCTGGTATGTTTCCAGTGCAAGTGGTATATAAGATTGTTTTGACCTGACTATCGTCATCAATGCAGCGGCACGGCTGGTAGCTGCATTGCATATTTCATTACGTTCAACTACAATTATTTTTTTTCCGGGATGATTGCGGGTAAAGTAATAAGCGATGGAACACCCAAATATGCCACCTCCTATTACCAGGACATCTGTCTTTTTAAAAATTGCCGGCACACATATTGCATTTTAATTTTACCAATTACGATAGGGTATTACAGTATAACAAATATAGAACCCATGCAGGAGAACTAAAATGCAAATCAGCAGTTATCATCACTTTTGATCTGCTATAAATATTCCGTTTACTTCTTCAGTTGTCAGTGCTTTGGTATATATTCTTACGTCATCAACAAATCCGCTGAGCGCTTTGCGGGTATCATCATTTGCATTATAAGCCCCTGTACCATCTTCCCATATAGTGAAAGGGTAATCATTTGTGCTGTCCCACATCGGTCCTTTCAGAATGTTGAGATCTATAGGCGGTGCCTTCGCAAATTCTTTTCCGTCTAAATATACATGTAGCAACTTTGCTGAATGATCCAGCACCATAGTCACCATGTGCCACTGATTATCGGCCAATGCAGGTGCCTGTGGAGCAGTTTCATTTGCGCGCCAGTTAATGCGATTGCTGACGCCACCTGCATCACCAGTTAGCTTGATCAGCCAACCCCTGCCGGTAGACCCGGGCCCGGTATATGTTAAAGCTCCATCAGTACCTATTATAAATCCGGGGTTGCTACCACTGTCCCAATCAGAATTGCCAAACAATACCGGATCTGAACCCACCGCAGCAAGTTTTGTCCAGAAACTTATACTGAAACTTTGTGTAAGCCCTGGTCTCAGCAGATTATGTTTTGGCAACACTGCATAGGAACCCGCAACAAATGATGCTACTCTTCCCCTTTGTGCATCTGATACAAAAGTTACTTTAGCAGAGGCTTTTGGTCCCTGCATGGCATCAAACCTGTTGCCACTGACATCAGCAAGATCATTATCCATAGGCAGATACACAAGCAGATTGTTGCCGCTGCCGGTAACGGTAGTAAAATTCCATGAAGCAGGCGTTAGAAAACCTTCAAAGGCTTTGCCTCCGGCATCCACAATACTTCCTGCATCGGCAAGCACATAATAAGCAGTACCAAATTCAAGGGGAGTTCCCAGCAAAACGGTTACCGTTTTTCCATCAATGGATACAGATTGACCGCTAACAGGTATCTCCGCAACCTTCACATCTCCATTAGTTTTAAATACACTAATATTACCCGTTCCTTTTTGTACATCAACAGCAAACGTAAGTCCCAGGGTGAACAGGGATGCATCTGTGCTGCCGGGTATTGGGCTGATGGCGCTCAACGCTAAACCACTGGCGCCAACAGTTTTAAAAGTCCAGGCACCCACAGCAGTCCCCATATATTCATTGCCCAGTAAATCAGTGAAAGTTCCTTTGTCCAGTGTTATGGTATAATTCTCATCCGCCTCAAGATCTGCCGGGGGATTAATCGTTACCACCCGCATGTCTTTTCCAATAGTTACTGCATCTGATGTAACATTAATATGCATAGTATCAGACTCCCCCATGATCACTACTTCTCCTTTTCCTTTTTTCACATTTTCACTGAAAGTTAATACCAGGTCGCTATTCACGGCAATACCCTGTACTGCTGTAGCCGGATTGTAACTCACAACTACGGGATTAGCTGTATCAATGGTATGATCAAATTTTTCTTTGCAAGAAACAACCAACACAACACATAATACCAGCATTGAAACCAGTAAAACAAATAACTTATTATTTTTTTTCATCCCTGTATTTTTTATTTTTTTTGAATGTGGCTGCTAAACCCTTTATGCCCTTTTTTGTTCTTTTTAATTTGCTTTTCTATGTTACTGACGTGTCAGCGTTACTTTAAAATCTCCTTTCCCTGTTGCTTTTGTATCAGTATTTTCCCATCCCATATAAAAGGATAACGTTAACGTAGACCCTGTAACCTTTACACTAAATTCATCCAGTGGTTCAACTCCCACTAATTTTACTAAAGCGCTGTCCTGGGTACCGGCAACAGTCCATGTGCCGGCCCCGGCGTTACCAAATACGATAGGGCAATCCTGAGCCAGGAATTTAGAAGGATTGCCAGATTCATCTGTGGTGAATACCAGTCGCATGGTTCCAAATATCTCCGACGGAACATTATCAGGTGTTACTATATTACTGGGACTCGTCCAGGTACCGGCCAACCTGCCGGAGACCAATTGTTCCGGACTCAACACCTCATGAGTTAATTTATCTTTTTTACAGGACACAACTCCGGCAGTACCTGCAACAATCAGCATCAAAATAAGTCTTACATTCAATTTCATATTCAGATAGCGTTAAGTTAATAGTGAAAAAGCAGAGGGTAAATGTGGAACACTCACACTCTACCTTTAGCTCATCAAGGATAAATAATGTATAAATATCTTAACATGATAAATTCTATTTACCTGGGAACTTTAAATAACCGATAAGGCACATTTGATTTCAGTACACTTCCTTCCAAACCCCAGCTCGCATCAGGACGAATCCCAAAATGACTTAATATATTCACGGCAATATCAGTCAGTCCAATCGGATAGTAGGGATGGCGCTCGGATGCCGGACCAACCAGTTCTCCATTATGTCCCTTTCCACTATAATCAGTGACTACTGTACCTCTTACTTCATCCAGTTTCAGGTACAGGTTCAGTGAAGCCTTGTTTGGATGGTTACTGTTTTCAATATTGCGGAGGTACATATAGTTTTTGATAGTGCTGGCTGAAAGTACATCAGTCCAAATTCTCACTTCATTTAAAGAACCGGCCCAGTTAGGTGCACCGCCACTGTATACCTGTGACCCATCCTGAGCTAAACATAAATAATCGAATGGTGAAGCCATATTATCTGCATCCTTATAAGTAAGCACCGATTCATTTACTTTTTCGCCATCCTGGTATATGGTACAAAGCTTTGTTTTATCAAAAACAACGGCAATATGATGCCAGTTGTCGTCTTCCAGAACTTTGGAAGAACCAATATCATAGCGTTCTCTTTTTTGATTAGCAATATTAATCTTCCAGGTAGAACCACTCCTGCAGATGGTAAAACCCGGGTTTCCTCCTGAATCCCAATCTTTATCTCCAATAATAGAGGGGTCACTGGAGTTTGGTCCAGCTTTAGCCCAAAATTCAATGGTAAATTTATTCATTCCCTGCAAAGGAGTTCCTTTGATAGGAATACGTACATAGGTTTTGTCTCCAGAAGCAGCTTTATTGAAAGTCAGGATATTGTCTGCATTTTCACGGGGAGCCAGTGAAGTACCAATAAGTTCCTTCTTATCCATTTCAGCGCCTGATAATATGATGGGTACATTAATTTCTTCCAGGGTAGTACTTTGTGGTACGCCGGATTCTGTTCCGCCACGCGTAGAAGCCAGGAAAATATCCCAGTCTTCGTTGGTATAACCGCTGCGGGATTCAATAGCCGAATGTAATCCTGCCACATATTGGTCTATCTTCTGTATCGCCAGCACATACTGGGCCTGACGCAATTGAAAGCCTACTACCTGCCCTACGTCGGCAGGACTGCTGAACTGAACAAATACAGCACCCATATCAGCTTGTTTCAACAACTCTACTGATTTGTTATAGACTTCCTCATCAGTAGCAAATTGAAATTTCTGGTCTGCTGCACCGTTAAGTAAAGTATTTATTTCTGTGGTTCGTACAACAGAGGCCACTACTAAAGCAGAGAGCGCTGTCTTTAAGCGGTTTACCACCGATGGGTATTGCCCAAAGTTGTTTCCCGAAAAAGATCCATTGGATGTAACACCATGTTTATCGGCGGAAACTCCGGTGAGCATAGTTGACCAGCCGGAACTGGTGTAAGCAGGAATACCGCCATAACCACTCATGCTATAGGAGGCATTCGATTTGATTGCACCTATACCAGGAGTTGCCGCATAATCAATAGCGGTACTGATAATACCATCTACTCCAATAACTAATATTTTTTTAGTTTTTGCCTGGGCAGAAGCCAACCTTCCTTCCATAAGTAACGCAGCAAGTAGCAGGAAACTATATTTAAAAAAATGTTTCATTCGCATTTCTTATATCTTTTATTTATATAATCGAACCACATAACTACCTGGAATTCCTATTACAAAGTTGAAATTGTAAGATTCATAACTAACCTGCTCTACGCCACCCACTACGGTAACTATTTTCCAGGTGGCATAAGTATTAGCCTCCTTTACAGGAAATTTGACACTCCATATTTCTCCGTCATTTGTATCATCTACAAAAGTGCCCTTAAAACCGGAAGCACGGTCTTTCGTAAAATCAATATAATCGCCGGGGAGTTGCTGCCCGTCAAGATATGCTACAAAACGGATCTGATTGGGGCTATCTCCTACCCTTTCAATTTCAGGTTGCTTGGCCATATCCGGCGACCAGGAGAGGACATCCCACTCCTTGAATTCCACTACCAGAGCATCAGTCAGCAGTTTGCTTCCTGAACGGTTGGAAACTTTAATATCAAAATGATATTCTCCCGCAGGAATTTTATTCCCTTCCTGTATCTCCAGCACGCCTGTGTTTTCATTAATACCCAAGGCCGGTACCATCACAGTGTCGGTCTTCAGCGCCAGCTCTGCTGCACTTTCATTACCTACAATTGCTTCTTTATAGCGGACTACAGGGATTTCATTGGTCAATGCACTGACGGGTTTCCCTCCCGGCTCCCTGATCTCCACAATTTCAAACTTCAGGGGGAGAGTGGAGGTAGAGGGCTGAAAGCTTCCGATGTTCAATTGCAAACCAGAAATAGCATACTGCTTCCTGTTTTTATAATTAATATCCGGAGCAATGCTACCTTCCTGCGGGATCTTGGTACAGGCACTGCTCAGCAACAGGGCTGCCCCTAATGCTAACAACGAAAATTGAAATATTCTTTTATTGTTTCTCATCTATTTCCTAATTAAATCCAAAAATGTGTGAATCGGCAGCGAGCACATGCACTACCCCGTTGGTTGAGTGCAGGTCAGCAGTTTCTACCTGGACAGATTGATATATCTCTGCTCCACCAGGATTACCTTTGTTAAGCGAAAAAATAATATACTTAGCACCCATGTTCACATTGCCCAGGTAATCATCCTGTACGATATTAAAACGTGCTTTAGTACCCTTATAGGTCGTATCATAACTGTATGTTGTAGCTAAACTGCTGCGTAATATTTCTTTACCTGGTATAATGTAGTTTTTCAAATTTGCAGTAATGATTTCCATTTCTTCCTCTGTAATATCATCAAATGTTTTAGGTCTCTTTTCCGGATCAGGATATTTAAGTATGAAATAATTTCGAATGGAATAATCCTTTGGCGCCAGAAAGGTAGAGCCATTGGCGTTCACCGCCGATTCAAGTCCGGCCATAGTTATTAATGTAGTTAGTGTATCAAACACATCAGGGCGGCTTTTCAGATAATCCATCGTTGATACCCCGAGGGTTTGAATTTTGTCAATATCCTGTATACCCCCATCCGCATAATAATCCTTGCTGCAACCCGAAGTAAACACCATACCTGCAAGCGCTATTGCAATAATTAGTTTCATTAGTATATTTTGTTTATCGTTTTTAGTTCGGTCTTTAGCTATCAGTTCTCAGCTATCGGCTATCAGCTTTGATCCATCAGCAATTAGCTCAGCCTGTCACCTTTGGCGTTTATCTTTTCACGTTTTAGCTTTCAGGTATTCACCATTCACCTTTTACCCCCCTACTGGTTAAACTGCCAGTAATACGTCTGTTCCATATTTGGGTTGTTGGCAAAAGCTTCATCACTCACAGGAAAAAATCCGGCGCCATCCTTTTCTCCCTGAGCCGTGATATAGGGATTAAATTCGTGCAGACGTCCCAGGCGAACCAGGTCATACACGCGCTGAAACTCACCAATCAGTTCTCTCCTTCTTTCTTCCAGCACTTCTTCGATTACTGTAGGCTGGTCATCTCTGGTGAAATCGGGAATCCCTGCACGCCTGCGCACAGCGTTTAAGTTAGAAAGCGCTTCGCCTACTTTACCCAACCTGGCGTCTGCTTCCGCCTTCAGCAACACAATATCTGCATACCGGAACACGGGTACTGGCGCTTCCATCAGGCTATAGCTTCTGTCTTTCACTTTTCTGAATTTGGCGAACATGATGGCTCTTTCCCCATTAGCCAGCGGATCGGGCAATACGGGTCTCAACTCGCTGGCGCTTACTGAAAAATCTATGCTTTGAAAAAATGCAGGTACCCTTTTGTCCGATTGATCCCTGGCATAATCAGGATAGATCTCTAATATTTTTGATCTGGCAACTGCCAGTGAAAGATTGCTTCTGGAGGTGTAGGGATTGGTGAGATAATAGGTCATAATATGTCCGTAGTAGTCCGCAGTTTCTCCTTTCTTGATATCATAATACATTTCCAGTATCACCTCTTCCGATTCGCCGGCGTCAAATAAATTCCGGAACTGATCTATCGGCACCAGTTTAAAAATATTGGAATTGATAATTTCTTTCATGGCATCCGATGCCCCCTGGTAATCTTTCAACCACATCAGCGCGTGGGCCTTCATTGCAAGAGCCGCGCCCTTTGTACCTCTCGACATAGATTCTTTAATAGTGCCTTCCCGTTTCCAGGGCAGGTCGGGTATAGCAATATTGGCTTCAGCCACCACCATCTTCATTACATCATTGAGTGGTTCCCTGCCCAATGGCTTCACATTACGGGCTTCAAGATTAATTGGAATATCTCCCCATATCCTTGCTGCATAGAAATGTGCCAATGCCCGCAAAAAATGGGCTTCTGCCAGTAGTTGTTTCTTCCTTTCTTCGGTAAGTCCGTCGGTGATAGCAGGAATTTTTTCCAGTACCAGGTTGCACTGTTCAATAGTTCTGTAATAAAGCCTCCAGTTGGTCATCGGTTCCAGTTCTGTTCGCTGAATCAAATGGTTTTGAAAGTCTGCCTTCCAGTCTCCGTCATCATTAGGTGTGATCCAGTCTCCGGAACGGGAATCACCCCAGAAATAATAATCACCCCAGGATCCATAACGGGTAGTAGCCGGTGTATCATCTTTGGTTAAACCCGAAAGGGCTCTGCGAAAAATGGCAAAAGCCGCAGCCACCGCACCTTCTGCATCAGCTCCTGTTTTCCAGGCCTGATCTTCCGTTACGGTATTGATCGGCAGCTGGTCCAACCATTTTTTGCAGGACTGACCTAAAACAGAAATAAGCCAAACACAACCAATAATGATATATTTATTTTTCATGTTCACTGTCTTTATTTTTTATCAAGCTGATCATTGTATTTAAAGCGAAATAGAAACACCAAACAACAACATCCTCCTCATAGGATATCCGCCCGACTTATCATAGCCATCAATGGTAACTAACTCAGCATCTGGTCCGCTATATTTCTGGAAGGTTACCAGGTTGTCTGCCGTACAATACACCCGCATCCTTTCAAAAGGAAGCCGCCGCATAAACCTCTTATTAAAAGTGTAAGACAAAGTAGCAGACCTTATCTTAAAATAAGAACCATCTTCGATATACTCGGAATCAAAATTGATCACCTGTGTAGCATCGCTCCAGGGATTGAGCGTTGGAAATTTTGCATTGTCACCACTTTTTTCCCAAATAGAATATTTATCAAAATTGGGGAGCGATCCACTTCCTGCAAAAGCTTTACCCAGTTTGAGGCGATTAAGCAAATCGGTATTGACAATATCCCTGCCAACTACGAAAGTGGAGACAATATTAAGACTGAATCCTTTATAAGTGAAATCGTTAGTCCAGCCACCGTTCCATTTCGGGTTCGGATCGCCTGAATATACCCGGTCCGACACATCAATAATATAATCGCCGTTTTGATCTTTAAAATTTCGGTCGCCCACCTGCAGGTTTTTGTTCTGCAACCCAATCAATTTTTTCCCGGTTTTGGGATTTACCGGAATTTGATTTTCCGCCTGGTAAATGCCCTGAGATTCATAGAAGAAAAAACCATTGAGCGGGTCTCCTACCCGAATGATGGAACCAAAATCCTGGCCGGATGTACTGACTTTAATAATATCTGCATTCCCATCCGGGAGCCTGGTTACCCTGTTTTTATTATACGCAAAATTCAGGTTGCTGTTCCAGGTAAAATCACTGCCAAATCTCAGGTTGGTACTAACAGTAAATTCCAAACCCCTGTTGAGCACATCTGCCGCATTGCGGTACACTTCGTTATAACCCGATGTAGTAGGCAGCGATGTAGATAACAGTAATCCCTTGGTTAATTTTTCATACGCATCAAAAATGAACTCCACCTTACCCTGGAATAAAGTCAGGTCTACGCCGAGGTTGGCCATATTGGTTTTAACCCAGGTAAGATTATCATTTTTGAAACCATCAAACCATGTAGGTGTAAATCCTGAAATGCCGCCATAAGCAATTTGGATTAAAGAGTTATATTGATCGAGCTTACCACCATCCATAATCCCCAATGCCAGGTAGTTATTATCCCAGGTAGTACCCGACAGGCCGTAACTTCCACGTATCTTACCAGTAGTCAGCCAGTTTGAATTGGCAAAAAGACCTTCTTTTGCAAAGTTCCACCCCGCGGAAATAGAAGGAAATACGCCCCAGCGATTGGCGCTTCCAAACTTGGAAGACCCGTCAGTACGGATGGAGGCGCCTAGCAGGTACTTTTGTTGAAAATTATAATCGAGGCGGCTGAAATAAGACATCAGGGTACTGGCGCCATAATTGCTGGATCCGAT
>JAFDXG010000189.1 GCA_018268105.1 Bacteroidota bacterium
ATTAAAACGTCAGGTTTTCAATTTTGTTTCATTAATTACGTCACCGCCCGCACTGCCCCCACTTTGAAACACACGTCAAATTGTAGGCAATCGCGCCAGCTATCCATCCCACCAATCCCCGCATTACCATCTCCACGCACTGCAAAGTTATATGAAGCGAAACATCACTCTCAGAATTACTTCTTTTCATTATGTAATTCACTCTTATTTTCATGATTACGTCACAACCCGTGAAGCAAACACGACGTATGAGGCATCGTTTTGTAGCTGGCACTTATACCTATCTATTGACACCCTGCTCATCCCCAGCGCTCATCTGGTTTTGGTTTTATGACGGTTGGGGTTTAAACCCCCTATAGTTAGTGTCCCAAACTCACTTATATTGGTCGCTACGTCACCAATCTTGATGTATACAATATCTGCTGTACGTCAAAATGTTGCTGGCATCAATAGCTATTCATACATACCAAGAACACGATGTGTGTATGAGTGGCGCTGTAATCCCAGCGCACAACAGAAGTCCCTATACACGATGACCCGTTCTCCGCTTGACCCCGAGCACTCTCTCGCTATTTGGAATCACAACCAACCACAAAGTATTTCTCGACAAAACGAAACACCTACACATACATTCTGCATACTTATGCGAATGGAAATATGCTTAAATTCTTGGTTTTAAGCGTGATACGAGCTAACCCCCTCCCCAAAACACTTCAAAACATGCTTATTTTAATTCCCACGCCGTCCTACGGCATTTACACAACACATACTATATATCAAAATGTAGCTCTCAGTATTATCTATCTATTGACACCCTGTGCATGTCAATAGCTTTCCTGGTTGAGGAGAAAATCACCCTCAAACAGCTCAGAAAACACGTTCCAACAAATATGCTTACTCGCGTCAATATCTCGCGACACAGGCGTGCTGTCGCCTTGACTATTGGCTTATATTGATCCTCGGTATGACGCGCGTCTATTTCACTGGATGTTAGCATCACACTGAATTAATTACAGTTGTTATATTAATTAATAAGTTTTCATTATTTTCAAAATGACGTCACTACCCGCAGTGTATTTGACTTGAAGTTAACATATTCTTGTAGGCGTTTGAGCCACCTATCGATTGACACCACTCGCGTTATAAGGCAGTGTCAAACAATGGAGCAAATCCAGCCACGGCATATTTATCATGTTATCCATTTCAGGGGTCATATCGGTGCCGCGCACGCATTCTGGACCAATATTTCAGTGTGCATACCATGTGCACATTCAGTGTGCATCGTTTTGTGCACAAGAATGAGTCCCAGTGCCCTCCAGCTCTCGCCACAAGGTCGCTGTACTAAAAATAGATTATTACTTTGGAGTCCAATTACTACCGCAAGGAGTGACGTCAGAGGTATGGTCTAGCGGCGATTCTTTGGTTTGGGAACAGGACGCGTCTATCCATGTGACTTTTGTTTCAGCAGCATGCCTGTGGGCCGAGATCTCATTTTCAAAAGACTTAGCCGCGAAAAAATACCAGTAAAAAGTTAGTCATTTTAGACTTATGTTTGACTTAGTTAGCATCAATGAAACTAGGGCGCACGACATGCACTCGGTAGCCCGCAGTCCCCTTTATCAGATTCCATATGTGCGTTGTGGAGCTCCCCTTATCCGTTGTGTTCCATCAATTCAAACATGCCGAAAAAAAAACACAAAATATTTTTTTAGTCTTTTTGGAATTATTTTTGACTGGGTTAGCATTAATGAAACTAAGGCGCTCTAGGTGCATTCGATAGCCCGCAGTCCCCTCTACACGAATATCACCTGTGCGCACCATATCACTGCATGGACAGTGTGTTCTATGGCTTCAAACATGCTTCCAACATAAAATAAATTTCTCGAAAAATAGCTAAGTACTTTTTCAGCGACAAATTTCCGGACCACAACGAATATTCAGCACCGGAGTTCTCCCCTTTCCAATTAGTAAGTACCCCGGAGCACTGGCACTGCTGGATAGCCCTTGATGCCAGCTTTCATTTGCCACCCTCCCCCGCGTCCGCTGACGTCATCTGATGACGTGGCACGCTAATACTTGAAAATATTGAAAAAAACACGATTTTAATAGAGAAAGTCTCGTTTAAACGCTGGGTTAGTGAATGAAAAGCGTGTGGGTCGATTCCCCATATCATATTTACTAGGGGTAGAGACACATAGCGGCTTGCTCCGACCCCTGGTTCTCGAGAAATAATTTTTAGAAGTTTTAGCTCAGTGAAGTTACGCACAACTCTATAACAAAGCTTCTAGACATCGACAAATAACGAGCGTGGGTGCGTTGGATACCCCTCGCAGTCCCCTACAACGTGGTGCTACAGCGCTCCAGCCAGCACGCCTGGCTCCGGCGTGCTCCGGGTTGCTCCGGCTAAAAATAGCTAATTTTGGTGATTCACCATGAAGGAGTAACATTTTTCAGAATTTTCTTCGTGGGGTTGCAGCATATAGGGGGTATTTCCTATGCAAATCTGCAATGGGCTCCGGCTACGGGCACTCCAAGGGGGGGTAACCTGAACCCTAACCCTAACCCTAACCCCTAACCCTAACCCTAACCCTAAGAAATACCCCTGACAACATCACCCCACAGACGGTCCACCCCAAGTTTAACAACAGTTTGCACCTCGATTTCTCGCGACCCAGGCATCCCCCTGCTTCCCAACTTAGCTTGTCTTGATCCTTGC
>JAFDXG010000018.1 GCA_018268105.1 Bacteroidota bacterium
ACCATAAAGTCAACGCCGAAGATGGTGTCGGGGCGGGTGGTATATACCCTCACCCCCGGAGACGCCTCATCCCCTAACCCCTTCTCCTCCCGGAGAAGGGGAACATCAGCGTTTGAATTACCCGTTTGCCTCTGTTCCTCTATTGCGGCTTTTATCTTTTTATTTACTGCAGTAATATCATTCAGCACCTCCTGGTTTGTGAATCTTAGAAGGTTTAATCCGAACTCATTTAAAAACTCTGTTCTTGCCTCATCATAGATTTTCTGTTGTTCTTCGTTATGATATTCACCGTCCAGTTCAATAATCAATCGTACTTCCAGCAGGGCGAAGTCTACAATGTAACCTTGTATAGCATGTTGCCTTCTTGCTTTAACACCAAGTTTATTATTCCGAATAGTTTGCCATAACAGATTTTCCGCCGGAGTGGGATTTTTCTTGTTGTGCCTTCCATATTCTTTTAGGATGTGCCAACTGTTTCCCTCTGTTTTATAAAACCTGCCGGATTCGGAAGGCTTCGTTTCACCCCTCTCCGCGCGGAGAGGGGCCGGGGGTGAGGCCAATTTAAACACCACTTCCGCTCCACTGCTTCTCCCAATCCAGTTGGTTTGCATTTCTTTCATAGCGTCACTCCAGGCAAGGCTATCGAGGTCGCTTTGCAGCCGGTCGGCATATTCTGTAATACGGAGATACCATTGACGTAGCTTCTTCTTTACAACAGGAAATCCTCCTCGTTCACTTACACCATTAATCACTTCGTCGTTAGCCAGCACAGTTCCCAATGCTTCACACCAGTTTACTTCACCATAGCCGCAATAGGCAAGCCTGTACTCCATCAGTATTGCCTGCCGGGTGAATTCATCAAAAGCGCGCCAATCGGAGGCAGAGAATGTTTGGGATTCGCTCCCCCCATTGTGGGATAAAATTTGAAATTTTTGATTGGGAACGGGATGATTGATATTTCCTTCAGATTCAAAAATTTTTATAAGTCCTTCTATGCTTTCTGCTTTATTGGAACTACGGTTATACCAGCTTTTAAACAATTGAAGAAAAATCCACTGTGTCCACTTATAATATGCCGGATCGCAGGTATGTACTTCACGGCTCCAGTCGTAGCAGAAACCGATATTATCTAACTGCTTTCTGAAAGTATCAATATTCTTTGCTGTGGAAACCGCAGGATGGATACCATGGTCTATGGCATATTGCTCGGCCGGAAGCCCAAAGGCATCATATCCCATTGGGTGAAGCACATTAAATCCTTTCAATCGTTTATACCGCGCAAAAATGTCGCTGGCTATATACCCCAGCGGATGGCCTACGTGCAAGCCTGCGCCGCTTGGATAGGGAAACATGTCCAGCACATAATACTTAGGCTTAGATGAATCATTGCTTACATTATATGCCAGATTCTGCTGCCACTCGTTTTGCCAAAATTTTTCTGTCTCTCTGAAATTATATTCCATATTGTTAAAGCGGTCTTATAGTTTGCAGTAAAGTACCTCAACGAAAAATATTCAATATGAACCAGCGTTAAGAGGGCAGCAAATTTACGGAAAGCAGCTATAAAACTGTTATTTTTGCGCTCGCCAGAAGAGGGATAGGATGTAAGTGAATTGGGATGGTAAATGGTGGGATATATCTAAATCTTATCACTAACCACTAATCTCTTACTCCTTGCTATATAGTTTTAAATGTATAAAACCGGTTCTACTTCATGAATGAAATCAGTAAAAGCTCTATGAGAAGAAGCAAGCCTTCGTATTTCTTCAGTATCCTGGGGGTGGCTTCATTGCTCATTTTGATTGGCATATTAGGTTGGTTTGCTATTAACGGCTCCAAACTTGAAAGATATTTTCGTGGCAGCGTTCAGGTACAGGTTTATCTCAGAGAAAATGCTCCGCAAAATGATATAGATTCTTTAATGTCCTATATAAAATCAAAACCATATACTACTTCAGCTCAACATATCACCAAGGATATGGCAAAAGAAAAGTTTCTGCAGGAGAACAAGGAAGACTGGGACAAAGTTCTTGACTACAACCCGTTACCTGCCAGTATTGACTTCAATCTTAAATCTGAATATGTAAACAAAGACAGTCTGCAAAATATTACAACAGACCTCTCTCAAAATATTATCGTAAGTGAGATACGTTATCCGACTGAAGTAGTTAGTAATTTAAACTCTGTGGTAAGGAAAATCGGATTTGTGTTGCTAGGTGCAGTAACCCTGCTGGGACTACTGGTACTTATTCTTATTGACAATACCATCAAACTGGCTATGTTCAGTAACCGTTTCCTTATCAAAACTATGCAGATGGTAGGAGCCACCCGATGGTTTATTTCCAAACCTTTTGACGCCAAAGCCATTATTAATGGGTTTATCAGTGCAATTATTGCCATTGTTGTGCTGCTAATCTTCATTTTCAGTGTAGAAAAATGGCTTCCCGAAATAAAAGTTCTGCGTGATTACTGGCTGCTGGCGCTATTGTTTATCGCCATTATTATCATAGGTATAGTCATCACATTTATCAGTACACACCGCAGCGTAACCAAATACCTGAAGATGAAGCTGGATGATCTGTATTAAAGGGTTTCCTTTCTTATCTTCGCACAATGGAGCAATTGTTACAACAAATAGAGGTATACCGGCGGGAAATTGAAGCCTATAACACTAATGGTGCAGACGGTGCAGAGCAATTCAGGATTACTTACCTTGGGTCAAAAGGAATAGTAAAAAGCCTCATGGGTGAAATGAAACAGGTGCCTGCCGAAAAGAAAAAGGAATTCGGGCAAATTCTTAATGATTTCAAACAATTTACGGAAGACAGGTATAATTCACTCAAAGAGAATGCAGCAGATGATAAGCAGGTAGCAGCATCAGCTATTGACCTAAGCCTTCCGGGCGATGAAATACCTGTTGGAAGCCGGCACCCGATAAGCATGATGCGCAACAGGATTGTCTCGATATTTCAACGGCTCGGGTTCTCTGTAGCCGAAGGTCCTGAAATTGAAGACGACTGGCATAATTTTACAGCACTCAATTTACCGGAACATCATCCTGCCAGGGATATGCAGGATACCTTTTATATATCAACCAATCCTGCCTGGTTGCTGCGTACCCACACCAGCAATATACAGATCAGAGAAATGGAGAAAGGTAAACTGCCTCTTCGTATTGTATGCCCGGGAAGGGTATATAGAAACGAAACCATCAGCGCCCGGAGCCATTGTTTCTTTCACCAGGTTGAAGGATTATATATAGATGAAAATGTTTCATTTGCCGACCTGAAGCAAACCCTCTATTTTTTTGTAAAGGAAATGTATGGCGATGATGTGAAAGTGCGCTTCAGGCCAAGCTATTTTCCATTTACCGAACCCAGTGCCGAAATGGATATCAGTTGCCTTCTCTGCAAAGGTGCCGGCTGTAATGTATGTAAATATACCGGCTGGCTGGAGATACTTGGCTGTGGTATGGTACACCCCAAAGTATTGGAGCATTGCAATATTGATTCAGAAAAATATACAGGTTTTGCCTTTGGCATGGGTGTAGAACGACCCGCATTACTAAAATATGGCATCAACGATATCAGGCTGTTCAGCGAAAACGATGTAAGATTTTTAAAGCAGTTTACCGGAATAGTGTGAGACTACAGGTGCAAAACACATTGCAGACATCACTTTTATACATTCGGGACTTACTTTCAAATAATATTCAGCAATCACCCTGTATAAAATCAGTGTTATTAGAGTTAAAATTTTTTACCAAATTATTCCGTACTACTTTCACAACATCTCATAGCTTTGACAGCATAACCGATTTCTTTCATTTATGATACTTGTTACGGGTGGTACCGGTTTATTAGGCAGTTATCTACTTCGCGACCTGGTTGCCCGTGGCGAAAATGTTCGTGCACTGTATCGTACTTCAATCCCACAGGCCAAATGGGCAGGATCCATAGAATGGATACGAGGAGATATACTCGATCCCTTTTTATTAGCAGAATCAATGCGACATGTGCAGGAAGTTTATCATTGTGCGGCAGTAGTATCTTTTAATCCCGGCAAAAAGCGGGAAATGATGAAAGTGAATGTGGAGGGCACTTCCAATATTGTAAATGCTGCCCTTGAAAATGGCATGCCCAGGCTAATACATGTAAGTTCGGTATCTGCATTAGGGCGTAAATACAATGATGAATTGGTATCAGAAACTTCCAAATGGGAGGAAGCTAAAGATTATTCTCAGTATGGTCGCAGTAAATACTTAGCAGAGATGGAAGTATGGCGTGGAATAAGCGAAGGCTTACCAGCGGTAATAGTAAATCCCAGCCTGATATTGGGTGCCGGCGATTGGAATAATGGATCTTCAGCTATATTTAAAAAGGCCTGGGAAGAATTTCCCTGGTATACTGAAGGGGGAGGAGGGGTTGTTGATGTGAAAGATGTAGTTAGCGCAATGTCCACACTGATGAAATCTGATATCTCGGGGGAGAGATTTATCATTAATGCTGAAAACTGGCCTTTCAGAAAACTCTTTACACAAATGGCAGAAGCTTTTGGGAAAAAACCTCCTTACAAAAAGGCCCCGCCGGCAATTGTTGCCCTGTTGTGGAGGCTGGAAAAAGCAAGAAGCTTTTTTACAGGACAGGATCCCGTTATCACAAAAGAAACTGCTTTAAGCGCTCAGCGTAACGTATTTTATGATAATTCAAAACTGTTAAAATTTCTTCCGGAATTTCGCTATACCCCTGTACAGCAGACAATTGAAACCCATTGCCGTGTATATGCTGCAGGCAATAATTAATCAGGGTGAATGTTATTACTATGTTTATAATTCAATATTATTATGAATAAAAAACATCTTTTGATTTTGATGATATGGTTGCCATTGTTTTCCCTCGGCCAGGGTAGTTTTCGGATTGCCGGCAAAGTAACAGATGCTTCCACAAAACAACCCTTACAGGGCGCTTCGGTTTTTTGCCAGAATACCACTATAGGAACAGTAACCAGCGAAGAAGGAGCATTTAGCCTGGCATTGACTAATGGAGGTTATGATCTTGTCATTTCGTTTAGCGGCTTTGAGACACAAGCCTTCCATATTAATAATACAACACCTGATATTACAAGTATAGCTATTGAACTTACCCCAAAAGAAAAAAGCCTGGAAACAATAGCTATTGTTGCTACCAATGAAGTAAAAAACGGATGGGAGAAATATGGAAAATTTCTTGCAGATAACTTTTTGGGCAAAACTGCCAATGCTCAGCAATGTATTATTGCAAACCCGGAAGTATTGCATTTTTTCTTTAGCAAGAAAAGAAACAGACTTAAAGTAACGGCAGACTCAATACTGGTAATTCAAAACAAGGCACTGGGGTACACTATCCACTATACACTCGATTCTTTTGTACATGAGTATAATGGCAGCAAAACAATTTACACCGGCTATCCATTTTACGAACAAATGACCGGCACAGACCAGGAAATGAAGTCATGGAAACAGGCCCGAAAAACAGCATATAAAGGTTCTGTCCTGCAATTTATGCGTGCCTACCGCGATAGCACCCTTAACGGCGATGGATTTAAAGTAGAGCTGATTGCAGATCGTTCAGATCAGTCTTCCCCTATCTACAATCCCTATGATACCGCTTATTTTGATATTGTAGATTCCAATAAGGTTAACTTGTTTTTCCCGGGCAGATTAAGAGTTGTTTACAATAAAGAAAAGCCAGACCCGGCTTATCTTGCCGCTAATAAATTGCCGGGGGATATCCCCTTCCAAATCTCCATACTCGATCTTGGAGATGGTATTGTTATTGAAGAAAATGGATATTATTACGACCAAAAGGATGTACTCACATTAGGTTACTGGGCCTGGGAGAAGATGGGTGACTTTCTCCCTTACGATTATTATCCTGAAGAAGAGTAAGGGATATGCTTTCAGGTCTCAGTTAACAGTCCGGGTCATGTTATGGTTGATGGTTTCACGTCAAAGTTTTTTCTTGTAATCAGCCATTCGTATTACTTCCCTGCAAAAAGAATATTCTACCGGGTCGTTGCTGCTAATGATTATAAGCCTGCCCGCACAAAATTCAGAATATAGTTTTAAATACAATTCAACACCTTCCGTATCAAGGTTGGTACAGGGCTCGTCCAATAGCAATACCGGTGTATCAGAAAAGAAAGATTGTGCCAGTTTTACTCTTTGCTTCATCCCGCTACTGAAATAACGAATTTGTTTTGAGCGTGCGCCATCCAGGCCAATTAAAGAAATTATTTTTTGAATACTGAGAGAAGGCAGGAGAGGTTTAAACTCCTTATGAAACTGAAGAAACTCTTCCAGCGTCATCTCTTCAATCAGTTCAAGATAAGGAGCAGCAATGGATATGTATTGAAAGATATTTTCCGGAGGGGCGGGCCTGGTTTCATTAGTATCTGAAGTGTAATACTCCACCATGCCCTGGCTTGGTGAAATTGCACCGGCAATCACCTGCAACAATGTAGATTTACCCGAACCATTAGAACCTGTAATTGCATAAGATGTACCTGATTCAAACCGGTAATTGAGATGGCGAAAAATCCAGTCCCGATTAAACCGTTTACCGGTATTAGTCAGCGATATCGTCATCCACGCTGTTTTTAGTATAGCGTTTAATGATACCCCTTCCGCTTTCGCGAATAAACGTTACAATTTCATCCCGTTCGTCTGTAGCCGGGAATTCTTCTTCCAGTATTTCCACGGCCTGTGAAGTATTTAATCCTTTGTTGTATATCGTTCTGTAGATGTCCAGTATATGATTGATTTTATCTACTGTAAATCCTCTCCTTTTAAGTCCAATGGAGTTAACGCCTGCATAACTCAATGGCTGACGTGCTGCTTTAATATAAGGGGGTACATCTTTACCCACCAGTGAACCGCCGCCAATATAAGAATGAGCACCGATTTTTACAAACTGATGCACAGCACACATACCTGCGAGTATGGCCCAATCGCCCATAGTCACATGTCCTGCCATCTGGGTATTATTAGTAATGATACAGTTATTACCAATTATGCAATCGTGTGCTATATGACTGTAAGCCTGGAGCAGGCAGTTGTCACCCACTGTTGTTTTTCCGCGTTCTTTGGTTCCTCTGTTTACGGTCACAAATTCTCTGATGGTGGTATTATCTCCTATTTCCACCAGTGAATCTTCGCCCTCAAACTTCAGGTCCTGCGGGATAGCAGAGATTACGGCTCCAGGAAATATGCGGCAGTTCCTGCCAATACGTGCACCTTCCATAATGGTAACATTACTGCCGATCCAGGTACCCTCGCCTATTTCAACATTATGATGGATGACAGTAAACGGGTCTACTTTTACATTAGTAGCCAACTTTGCATTGGGATGAATATACGTATGGGGATGAATCATTTAAGGTTTTTTCTATACAGTCTTATTAAAGCCCGGTTTATATAAAGAAAAACATCAGTCAATTTCCTGAAGTGAGCAAAAGTAAGAAAAGATAATATTATTTGCTATCGTTTTACTAATTGAGCCATCAGGATAGCTTCTGTTGCAATTTTATTTCCTACATACACGGTTCCTTTCATTTCGCACATGCCCCTTCTAATCGGTCCAAGCATTTCCATTTTCAGGATCATGGTATCGCCGGGAACTACTTTTTGTCTGAACCTTGCATCATCCATTTTAACAAAATAAGTATCATACTCACCAGGCGGAAGTGCATTGATTGCCAAAATACCACCGGTTTGCGCCAATGCTTCTATCTGAAGTACAGCAGGCATTACGGGATTGCCCGGGAAATGACCTACAAAAAATGGTTCATTAAAAGTAACATTCTTAATGCCTACTATATGCGTATCTGTCAGTTCAATGATCTTGTCCACCAGCAAAAAGGGATACCGGTGTGGCAGTGTTTTTTCAATCTGCTGGGAGGTATATACAGGCGCCTGGTTGGGGTCGTAAACCGGCACATCGAGCATTTGTTTGTTTTTCTTAATGTGCTGCTTGATTTTCTTTGCAAAGCTCACATTAGAAGAGTGCCCCGGACGGTTCGCTATAATATGTGCTTTTACGGGGGTTCCTATCAAGGCAAGGTCACCGATAATATCAAGTAATTTGTGTCTTGCCGGTTCATTGGGAAAACGTAATTCCAGATTGTTGAGGTAACCGCCGCTTTTTACTTCCATTTTAGTTTTTCCAAACACTTTTGCCAGTCGTTCCATCTCTTTATCTGTAATGGGTCTGTCAACAACCACAATAGCATTGTTAATATCGCCTCCTTTTATAAGGTTATTATCAAGCAACATTTCCAATTCGTGCAAAAAACAGAAAGTGCGGCAAGGGGCAATTTCATTTTTAAATTCAGACATGTGTTTCAGTCCTGCATGCTGAGTACCCAACACGGGACTGTTGAAATCTATTAAGGTGGTAATCTTATATTCTATGGAAGGCATAGCCACCATGTCTACTCTTTTTTCTTCATCGTAATAGCTAATATTGGTATCAAGGGTATACCAAAGTTTTGCAGCTTCCTGTTCCAGAACTCCCGCTTCTTCAATGATTTCTACAAAAGGGGCTGAGCTCCCGTCAATGATAGGAATTTCCGGTCCATTTAGTTCAATCAGGCAATTGTCAACACCCATACCCACCAATGCTGCCAGTATATGCTCTACAGTACTTACTTTTGCGCCCTTTTCTTCCAGGGTTGTTCCCCTTGAGGTATCGGTTACCAGATCACAATCGGCTTTAATAACGGGTCTTCCGGGTAAATCAATGCGTTGAAACTGGATGCCAAAACCAGCATTAGCCGGTTTAAGTTCCATATCCACATTCACACCGGTATGCAATCCTGTTCCGGAAATAGATACTGCTGACTTAAGCGTATGCTGTTTATCGGGGTTAAAATTAGCGACCATATCCCTTTTTTGATGAGCGGCAAAGATAAGGAATAAGCAATAGCAAGATAACGGGGATCACAGCTTAAGCGGATACCAATTAATTATACGTGTATACAACCACGGAATTACAGAGCATATTGCCGGTTGGTGTATCATCCATTGGAATCCTGTATGAAGAAAGATAAGAGAAAAACAATTTAAATAAAATATATCACACCTTCTCTGACACTAATTGTTTGATCAAGTTTTCCAGCTCCTTTATCCTTTTTTCCAGTTCCGGGAGTTTTCGGGTAATGGCCTGGCTGCGAAGCGCGCTGGTATAATCATGAGCAGGAGAACCTGTTACCGCTGCCCTGGGTTGTTTGATAGATTTGCTAACCCCACTTTGTGCATTTATCCTGGCGCCATCCGCAATGGTTATATGACCCACAATTCCGGCCTGACCTCCAATCATAACATTAGCGCCTATTTTGGTGCTGCCACTCACCCCAGCCTGAGCAGCAATTACAGTATTATTGCCCACCTCCACATTATGTGCAACTTGTATCAGGTTATCCAGTTTTGCCCCGGAACGAATAATTGTAGAGCCTATTGTGGCCCTGTCAATTGTGGCATTGGCGCCTATTTCTACATTATCTTCTATTTCTACATTACCAATCTGAGGGACTTTTTTAAAACTACCGTCTGCCTGTGGTGCAAATCCAAATCCATCCCCCCCTATCACTGTGCCGGCATGTATAGTAACGTTTTTGCCAATTTTGCACTGATGATAAATTGTAACTGAAGGATAAACAACGGTTCCTTCGCCAATAGAAACATTATTGCCTATAAAGGTATTGGGATAAAGTTTTACACCATTGCCGATCTTTACATTTTCACCTATATAAGCAAAAGCACCTATATACACATTTTCACCAATTGTTGCTGAAGGATCAATATACGAAGGTTGCTGAATCCCCACAAGTTGCTGTACGGCTAACTCCTGGTATTTTGCCAGCAACGAAGCAAATGCACTATAGGCATCTGCAACACGCAGCAATGTGCCTTTTACCTTCTTTTTTAGTTCGAGTGATTCATTAACAATAACAATTGATGCTTCCGTAGTATAGAGATAGTCTTCGTATTTTGGATTAGCCAAAAAGGCAAGCTGCCCTTCTTTCGCCTCTTCAATTTTGCTGAATGAATGTACTCCGGCTGATGCATTTCCTTCGATTTTCGCATTGATCAGCGAAGCAATTTGGGCGGCTGTAAATACCATAACTATTATTTGATGTAACAAATGTAAAATTTTTTTACAGGGCTCGACAGGTTATGTTGTATCAAAGCATTGTCCACTGCCGAAATATCTTTCACAGTACCATCTTTAAAAAGAATATTTATCTTTTCATTATACGGATTATAAGTGCGGTTTTCTGCTTCACCTGTAAAAGCGAGATAGGCAGATTCCGGTTCGCTTACTCTTAATTTTTCCATAGTGGCTTTTCTTGTTGCAATCAATTCCTCTGCAGGGATCTCCCCGCTCCTGATACTCACTTTCATCAGCCTCCGGTTCATTACAGCCATACACAGGTATGACAGCACTTTATCGGGATGGTGGCACCATTGTTTTATGGCGGCTACAATATCAGTATCATCCAGACTGCAATAATCTTCGAGGTGTTCAACTATTTTGCCGGTATAACGACCAAGCAAAAAGTCTGTTAATATACCCGTTCCCAATACGGTCTGATCTCTGACCCCGATTTCTCTTGCCCTTTCCAGTATTTTTACTAAAATCATTTCAGCGCTGAGAACAGTTTTATGCAGGTAAACCTGCCAGTACATGAGGCGGCGGGCTACCAAAAATTTTTCAATAGAATAGATTGCTTTTTCTTCTACCATTAATTCTCCCTCATAAACGGTCAGCATTTTTATGATCCGGTCATACCCTATCACACCCTCACTCACGCCGGTAAAAAAACTATCCCGGGTCAGATAATCCATTCTGTCTACATCTAATTGTCCGCTTACCAGTTGGTGAAGAAATTTTTTCGGGTGCTTATTTTCAAAAATATTAATGGCAGTTTGCAAAGCATTGTTAAATTCCACATTCAGTTGCTTCATCAGCATTAATGATAAAGTTTCATGACTCACGTTTTTGAGTAACACACTTTCGAGCGCATGTGAAAACGGACCATGACCAATATCGTGCAGCAGAATAGCAATTTTAGCGCCTGTTTCTTCATCCTCCGTAATATCAACACCCTTACTTTTTAACTCATTCAATGCATTGTACATCAAATGATACGCTCCAAGGGAGTGGTGCAGCCTGGTATGAACTGCGCCCGGATATACCAGGTGGGCAAGCGCCATTTGCTTGATGCGGCGGAGTCGCTGGTACCAGGGGTGCGAAATAATATCAAATATCAAAGGATTGTCTATAGTAATAAAACCATAGACAGGATCATTGATAATTTTACGAAAGCGCTGCATAATTGTTAAAAAAATAAACGAATGTAGACAAAGGTAAAAAGCGGAAAATGAATAAGTACATTTGAAGGGATAAACATTAAAATAAACTCTTCATGGCATTGGCAAAAATACTTTGGGTAGATGATGAAATAGAAAGCCTGCAGTCGCAGAAGCTTTTTCTCGAAAACAAAGGATATGAAGTAACGACGCTTACCAATGGCTACGATGCCCTTGACTATGTAAAAGACAATATCGTAGATGTGGTATTACTTGATGAAACAATGCCGGGTATAACAGGATTGGAGACACTGGCAAAAATTAAGGAACTGCACCAACAGCTTCCGGTGGTACTCATTACAAAAAATGAAACGGAAAACCTGATGGATGATGCTATCGGCTCACAGATCAGCGACTACCTGATCAAACCGGTCAATCCCAGCCAGGTATTACTAAGTCTCAAAAAAATCATTGACAACAGGCGACTGGTTGCTGAAAAGACCACCAGTGCTTATCAGCAGGAATTTCGTAATCTTTTTATGGCCTTAAACAGCAATCCCAATTATAATGAGTGGATGGATCTGTATAAGAAACTGGTATATTGGGAGCTTGAAATGGAAAAAAGTGACAGCCCTGAAATGCGGGAGGTTTTTCAAACCCAGAAAAACGAAGCCAATACTGAGTTTTTTAAGTTTATCAGTAAGCATTACGCCTCCTGGGTACATCCCAAGAGTACCGATGCGCCTATTATGAGCCA
>JAFDXG010000190.1 GCA_018268105.1 Bacteroidota bacterium
CATCAGGGCCAATTATTACTGGAGAATTTTTAAACGCATTAATAAAACTATTTAAGTTTTCAAAGGATATAGGAACCCCTTTTGGTGTTCCGGTACTGCCTGAGGTAAAAATTGTGTATGCTAATTTCTTTATATCGAAAGAAAAATATTCCAATAAAGCCGGCTCTGTTGACAACAATTCATTTAAATCAATTACATTAAATTCCTTATAAATTTGTTTATTAAGTGGGTCTGTTGTAAATATTGTACTTATACCTGCTTCTCGTAATATTGTCAAGTTTCTTCCATGTGGGTTCAGCTCTCCCAGAGGTATATAGGATTTTCCCAAAAACCATATTCCGATAATAGCTGAATAGGTCAAAATATCGTCTGAGCAAATAATTGCAATTTTCTCATTTAGTTCTTTGGATTCTCTTTTAATAAGATAAGTTTGAATTTGCGACGCTTTTTCACTCAGAAATGAATAGGTATAAAATTTTTCTTTTATAAAAAAGGCGTTTTTATTAGAATTCCTTTCTACGCTTTTATATAAATTATCTAAAAACATAAATCCTGATAGACATTTTTTACTTTAAAAAATAATTTTTAGTGTGGAATTAAATTTCATTTAAAAGAGAAGGAAATATCCACTACATAAAAGCAAACATCATATACTTAATCACTTTTGATAGTTATTTTAAAATATCTGTTCTTTTGAATTTAGATAATCCTTTTTTAAGAAAACCAGAAATAATGAACATTACACCGTTTGTAGAAAACGCATTTTTTAATTCAGACATAAACATGATCTTATTTTTCTTAAAAGAAAATGACAACAACCGTGTCGTCTCATCTATAATTTTTGAGTTTATTTGTCTTTTATATTTGAAGCCGGTCTCCTGGTTTAAATATTTAAGCATTTCAATTTGATTTTTAATATTTTTTCTGATTGCCGATTCATCTTTTGTAAGAAAGGTCGTTTCTGAAGCCCCGTAATTGTTTATTCGGTAGGTGCCCATACATTCGTTTAGAAAACCAATTTTCCCTTTTGCTGCCAACAAAACATGTAAAGGATAATCTCCTACTATCAAATTCTCGAAACCATCTGGTAATTTGAAGCTTATATAAAACATGGAACAGGAACGTATAAACCATCCCTTTTTAAGCACATCATAAATAGTTGATTCGGGAGGATCATCAACATTAGATTCCGGATCTACTATCTGGGAATATTGATAGGTAAATTCCCATTTTATTTTATGATAACACAATGAAAAATCTGGATGGCTTTGCATAAAATCAAACTGCTTTTGTAGTTTGTATTCATCAGTCCAAAAGTCATCCCCTTCAAGATATGCAATATATTTTCCTCGGGCGGCATTAACAAGGTCAACAAAGTTTTTTCCAGGACCAACATTTTTCTCCTGGAATACGGTGCGGATCAATTGCGGATGTTGCTGCCGGTATTCATTGATAATGTTCCTTGTGTTATCGGGCGAGCAGTCGTCTGCAATAACTATTTCCCATGCAAAATTTACTTTTTGCATTAAAATGCTTTCAATGGCTTGCCCTATATATAATTCATGCTTGTAAGTGATTAAGCAAACGCTTACAATTGGTGGTTGTACATCCATTTAATTATAGCCTTTCTCACACATCAAAAAAATACTTGAACATAAATCAGGATACTGTTGACCAAGTTGATAACACCCCTCAAGATATTCTGCAGAAATAATATCGGTATTTAAAAGTTTATCCCATTGAAAATTTGCTAATGCTTTAAAAAAAATTCCAGACCTGATTACTATTTTCAGACCTGCTTTTCTTGCATCTCTTTCCAGTGTATCAAGTGTATATGTGATCCGGTGTCCGTGCTCCTTTTCTGCAGGGGTAATGGCTGCATTATGACTGATCAATCCCATTTTTACAGCTATTTGCCTTGATGGTGCATTGGCATTAGGGCATACCAGAAAAAATCTTCCAGTGTCTGATAACCATTCATTATTAATTCGCTTCATTAAGCCTATTGGATCATCTAAATGTTCCAATACATGCGTTAAAACAATATTATCGTACCTGGCAGGAAGTGTTACTTCTTCAAAGAGAGAGTTAATAAATTTTATTTTGTCACCAAGTTCTTGTTTCGCGGTAGCAATTGCTTCATCCGAAGCTTCAACACATGTTATATCATCAAAATAAGGGAGAAATCTCTTAGTAAAGTTCCCCTTATAACTACCTAATTCTAGTAAGTTCCCTTTTTTGAAAAAGGGTACGAAAGATTTTAACATGTAAGGATGCATCACATCGAAGTCAAAACTGTATCCATACTTATGGTCGAATGTGTCCTTAAGTTCAATATTATAATCTCTTTTTGTATCCATTTTTATATGCTTAAAAAATTATCTTATTTTATATCTATTTGTGCTATCCCAAAACCAAATCGGCCAAATTCATTTCCGTTATATAACAGATATACCTTTTCATCAAATCGAAAAATATGTGGATAGCACATCATCTCGGAATCCCAACCACTGTCAGATAACTGTATTTCAACTGCCACATCATTTCTTGTCCAATTTTTTAGATCATCGGAGAATGCATATCCAATCCGATATCCTCTTTCTTTATTCTTTCTAAAACCAGTAGCCTGTCTATAGCAAAAGAACATATGGTATCTATTATTATAGAATGCCACAGACGGGAGTGCTTGACATTCATTTTCGTCTAACACATCAGAAATAATTTTTTTCCCATTCCGTTGCCAAGTAACTCCATCAAAAGAAGTTGCCTGTGCAATTTTATATACCCGTTGGGGTTCAGCCTCACCAGCATCATTTATCCACTTTGTTCCATATATATACCACATATAGAATACATTCTCAAAAACGGCAACAAACGCATCACAAACTAAAAAAGGCTCATTTAAAGATGCAGTCATTACAGGTCCGTTACCTACTTTTATAAATTTCTTTCCTCCATCCACACTTACTGCCAGCCCAATGGAAGCATCTGCAGATACTGATTTCTTCCTATTCCAGCCCGTGGTATATGCAAAAATATTTCCCTTGTTTCTTACCACGTTCATCGGGAAAATACCATGTTCATCGAAACAACCCAAGTCTCCCAATGAGATAACTTCTTCCTCAGAAACCAACAAAACTCTTTGAAAGGTTTTATCAAAGTCGGCATAAAAAACATGGCTAAGAAACTTGCCCGTTTGATCTTTTTCTCTGGAAGAAAAATAAATTCTAACAAAATCATCAAACACAAGCGCCTGTGGTGACTGTGCATATTCAAAACAATTATTGGGAAGTTTGTGTTTAGTTGGATCAAAAATTCTTCCGAGTTTTTTCCATTTCATAAAATTACCAATTACAATTAAGGTATATAACTGTTAAGAATTGCAAGTCCAAAGCCATATCTGCCTATTTCGTTTCCCTGATAAAACATCATTATTTTATTATCCAATTCAAAAATATAAGGATAGCTGATAGATTCAGAGTCCCATCCTTCACTCGATTTACCGATCCCAGCCTTACTATCATCTCTTGTCCAGTTTAAAAGATCTTCCGACCATGCATAACCTATCCGATAGCCTCTATTTTGATCCCTGAAATTCAAATTATACCTATATGAAAAGAACATATGATATCTCTTTCCCAGAAAGAATACATCTGCACTTGCTTGGCACTCGTTTTCTTCTAAAACATTTGATATTAAATCTTTGCCCACTTTTTTCCAAATTATCCCATCCTCGGAAGATGCCATTCTGATTTTATATACCGGCTCTGGTTTACCAGACGTTTTCACCCATTTTTTCCCAGAAGAATACCACAAATACCATATATCATTAAATCTTCTAATTTTAGGGCTGCCCAAAACAAACGGCTCATCCGGAGTATAGGATAAAATTGGGCCCTCTCCGATTCGTTCAAAAGACAATCCGTTGTTATGACTTATTGCAACGCCTATTGCTGCATTAAAAGGAACAGATTCACATCTTGTCCAGCCTGCATAATAGGCTCTAACTTCATTAAGATATTTAATTACAGATACTGGGTATGTACCAAATTCGTCAAAAGTTCCCAATTTTCCTAAAGGAAAAATAGGTTCTTTACAAATATCTATAACATTAAATAAATTTTTCCGATCTAAGTCAATATAACCCATTCGAGATACATACAATCCATCGATATCGGGATTGGGTCTTGAAGAAAAGAAGACCCTTATATAAGTGTCAAACACCAGAATAGAGGGAGCTTGTGCATATTCTTTCATCCATGTTCTTCCTGCAATTTCAACTGGATTAAAAACAACTCCTATTTTTTCCCATTTAAACATATCACAAACTTTCTTTTGACTAAAATTTACTACAGTTTACAAAGATTCCTAGCTCCCGTTTTCAGACAGCCATAATAATAGTCGCTGAACCCAGCCTTGTTCATTAAGTCAAATACAACCTGCAAATCATATTCGACCCTGTGTAAAACAATCTGATGGCTATCAAATACGGCAAAAGCAGATCGTGGATCATTATCCCGAGGTTGACCTACAGATCCTGGATTACAGTGCGTCTTATTATTTTCAAATTTTTGAAGAGATTGAAAATGTGTATGCCCAGAAATGAAGATATCCCCCTCGACTTTTGCGAAATACTCTGCAGAGGGTTGAAGATACTCGTCAATGGGATCTGCCCACCCTCCGTGAACCATTCGTATTTTTTCAATTCTGTTTTGAACAGTAAAAGTCCTTATCCAATTTAAATTCTCTTCAGTAATTATTTTTCTTTGATACTCAAGACAATCGTTAACACTTTTTGATCTGGGACAAAAACCGCCACCGGCCATGTACCAATCATGATTTCCTAACAAACAGGTTATATTACGCAACCTCAATTCATCACAACATTCATTAACCTGCGAGTAATAACCAACTACATCACCTAGGCAATAAATTTTTGAAATCTTCATTTTATCCAACTCTCTTAAAACCGATTTCAAGGCTTCATAATTTCCATGTATATCAGAAATAATACCAAATCTCATGAATAAAAAATAAAATCATCTATGTATCTAATTGCTCTCCCATTTCTTATTTGAGGTTGAATGGGTATTTTATTTTCAAGAAAATACTCAACTGAAAATAAAGATTCATTATATCCAAAAGCACTTCTTATGGATGTTGAAGAAGAAATCCTTGGATTAATTTCTAAAAGTTTTAGAACTCCGTTGTGTCGTCTGAACTGAAAATTTGTTGGACCTATTGGTTTATATAAATTACAAAGAATTTTCAATGCTTCTTCAATACCATCAAGTTGCACCACTTCAGCCTTTTCGGTAAATCCGTCTTTCGAAAGTTTTCGTTTAAGTGTCATGTGGCAATAAAAGCTACCATTCCCGTCACAAAAAGCAGATGTTGTATACTCTTCGCTATCATTACCAACAAATTTTTGGGCCATTAATAAAGTTCCTACGTCTTTTTGGTATTTCAAAAAAGCAAATTTATCCTCTATCTTTACTACTCCTTTCGACCCATACCCTCGTTTTGGCTTTAAAATAAAAGGAAGCCCCAACTTTTCTGTCAAAATTTCAAAATTCGTTTCTACTGAACTTTTAATAGCTAAGGACGTTTTATTTTTGATAAGATTCTCATAAAACAGCCATTTATCCTTACATAAACCAATTAGTTCAATATTATTAAGTAATATTTTCGCTCCTGTTTGTTCTATTTGTGAAATATGCTCAACCCAGCAATACATATCAATTTCAATACCTGGAATTAGTAAATCAACATTATGCTTTTTTATTACCCCGAGTAGCCAATTTATATAATTATCCTGATTAGTAGGAACTGCTTGCTCAAAAAAATCGCAAAAACCTTCTGCAACAGAATCATCATATATTGTAATCCCAATTAGATTTATTCCATTCCCAAATTTCTTAAGCGATCGTAGAATTCCATATCCAACAATACCACTTGCACCAGATACTAATATATTTTTCACTATCTATATTTTCTATATTTTGCCAATTTTCTAATCCCTTCAAATATCGAGATCTGCGGATAAAAATTAAGTTTTTCATACAGTGAGTTCTCCTTTTCATAAGCATAATCAAGAATATCCGGCTTATCAGGTAAAAACACTATGCTCCCTTTTGAATTAAAAACTTCATTTGCGGCTTCAGCAATCTGAGAGTAAGTAACATCCTCAGTGTATGCACAATTATAACTTCCTATCGTCTGGGTTTGAATGACTTTTGTAATTATTGTAACGAAGTCATCGATATGGATATAATTTCGCAACGGATCATGTGAGCCGTAAAAAAAAATATCCTGTCCTTGTTGTGCCTTATCAATAATACTATAAAAAAACGGTTGATGTTTTGAAAAATAATGGTCATTACCATAAATATGTGATGGCCTTAATATTGTTAATGACAATCCATGCAGACTACAGTAGTATTGTATTATCTCTTCAGCATGTCTTTTTGAAAGAGCGTAAATAGAAAAATTTGAAGCATTGCTGTCAAGCTTGGAAAATATTGTAGACACATAAATAAAGTGCCTTACCCCTGAACTAATGGAAAGCCTACACATTTTTAAAGCGCCAAGTACGTTTATATTTTCTGCATCAAAGATATCAACGTACTCTTTCCCACCAAAATGTGCAGCTGTATGAACAACCACATCAATACCTTTTGGGAATTCAATACTTTCGATTGGATCTGCCAAATCCAATTTAAGATCACAACCCCTTCGTCCTGCGATGACTACATCCCCTAATAATCCAAGTGATGGCTTCAACATTCTTGCCACAGAAGATCTGCCACCTATTATAAGGAACTTCATTTATGATTGGTTAATTGCATTAGTATTCCACAGGATAGCTCAGGGTAATTAACGCCTACAACACAAAAAGCATCAATTATTTTTTTGTCAAAATTTAATGAAATCATTTGGCTGGTAGTAATAGGCTTCAAATAAATACCTTCAACTTTAACAATTTTATATCCTGACTCCTTTGCTTGTTCTGATAATGACGAAACTGTATAGTATCGCTTATGTCCTAACACAAAATCGTTTTCTGACAATTGCTGTATATCCGGTAACAATCCCGCAATATAACCAAGTCTTCTATTTAAAACTTCTGCATTGGGGACGGCAACAAACAACTTTCCACCGGGGTTTAGAAACTTTTTGAAATGCATCAGAATTTGTTTTGGATCATCTACATGTTCCAAAATAAATCCCATAACAATTACGTCAAACTTTTCATTACTAGTAAAACTTTCAAAGTATGTTTCCACAATTTGACATTCGCAACTTGGATATTTCTTCCTGAAATTAACGATGACTGCTGGCGAACCTTCCAGCACAATATGTTTTGAAAATTGCTTTGAAAAAATATTCGTTGAATATCCATGCCCTAAGCCAAGTTCCAACAAAGACTTTGCCCCAATTGTATCATTCAAAATTCTTTTAGGATACCAGTTCAACAATATTTCATTATCAAAATCGTATTGTATATCACCCTCATATGCCTTTACATACGTATCTAGTTTGTTTTTCATTTTCTAGTAGACTTGTTTTAATTTAAGCATTTCTTCAATTTGCTCTTTAGTATTAAACATCATAACATCTATAATTGACAACCAGGGTATAAATTCATTATTAAATTGTCTATAATGAATGTCATTTGATTTAATAAAACTTAATGCAATTCCCTGTTCAGCAAAATTTTCTTTTGAATATAACTCAACTCCTCCTATGGGATTAATATAGATATCTGCTTTTCTGTTTTTACAAATTTCAAGTACTTTTTGCTGTGCCTTCTTTGTATGGTCAATAGCTAAAGCCGATGAAATTGTTACAGAACATGATATAGATAGGTGATTTTTTATTTTCTCAATTGAATGCAGAATAAAATTGAAAAGATTTTTATCATCAAAAAGGATACACTCTTCGATAAGAGGAAAGACCTCATGGAAATATATCGCTTTACTATATGATTCCTTAATCCTATTCAGCATTTTCTTTCTGTCTACTTCCCAACTATCAGCCAAAAACCGGTCTTTCACATTTAAAATATCTGAATCTTTTTTAAGAGGAAGTGTGATATAAGCATCTTGACCATTAACCAAAATCCGGTTTCTGTTTATCCAGCCCTTTTTTGTATATTCAATATTGTCGTATACCACAAATTCGTCTACAGCATACATTAACTGGAAGTATCCAATATAGGGAAAAAAATAAGGTTGCATTATTCCTAATTTCATCCCCGCAAAACTTTTTTTATGGTTCCCGCTATCATTTCTGCTTCATGTATTTCCAATCCTGCATAAAGAGGAAGAGAAAGCACCCTACGACTTGTTGTCTCAGAAACAGGACAGATGCTATTTAAATATTTTGTTTGTGGAATTTCATTAAGGGAAGGATAAAAATATCTTCTTGGTGAAACTCCTTTTGCTCTCAGGTTGTCAACAATTTTATGTAACACATCTTCGGTTTCAACAACTACCGGATAATAGGCATAATTGTATTCCATGTTGACCGGGATAGTTGGGCGCAATAAATTTTCAGAAGTCAAAAAAGAGTCATACAACTGGCTTAAGTTCTTTCTTTCTGAAATTATCTGAGTGATATAGTTTAAATTCACAAGCCCCATGGCAGCATGAAACTCAGAGTTTTTTCCGTTTATTCCTGCACAATAATGTTCGTCTCCGATATGTCCAAAACTTCTCAGAAGTGATAACTGTGTGTTCATCTCTTCGCTGTCAGATACTATACACCCCCCTTCAACAGAATGAAACACTTTAGTAGCGTGAAAGCTACAAGTACTAATATCCCCAAAACTTAATAAAGATTTACCATTAATACTGCATCCAAATGCATGCGCAGCATCATATATTACTTTCAATCCAAACCTCTCGGCTATTGTTTGAATTTTTTCAATATCACAGGGAATGCCATACACATGGGTTGCAAGTATTGCCTGCGTATTCTGTGTAATTGCAGCCTCTATTTTTTGGGGGTCAATACAAAAAGTGTTTGGGTCAATATCTACAAAAACAGGCGTTGCCCCTTCCCATAAAATGGCATTGGTAGTTGCCACATAACTGAATGGTGTTGTGATCACCTCTTTAGTAATATTAAGCGCCTTAAGGGCCATCTGCAATACCACCGTGCCATTGGCGGTAAATAACAGGTTATCGGTTCCCAGGTAGCTTTTTAGTTTTTGTTCAAGCTCCTGCACCAGAATACCATTATTTGTAATCCAGGCTAAGTCCCATGCTCTTTTTAAGGTGTTCACATACTCCTCAAATGGCGGGAGAAAAGTTTTAGTAACATTAATCATTTTAATACCCTAAATTAATAGAACCACTCAAGCCTCGGCTTGATAATACCCTCTTTTCCTCCCATCCAACCCCAGTTTTCTTCCTGTTTACTTATTACATCAAACTGTATAACATCTTTTATTTCCAGATTCACGGTTCCTCGGTCTTGAACAAGAAGTAGCCTGCTTATATTATAGCTTCCTTCATGAATTAAATCCGCAGGAATACGGCATATAAATTTTACTTCTCCTCTCTCAAAATTTCTAACAACAGTATTATGAATTCCTGAAGAGCCAACAAAAATCAAGTGTCCCATTTCATCCAATAAATGAAATGTGACATCAAGTGCGGTTAATCCTTCTTTTTCATTAAAAAAAACAAACTGAAATTCAAGTGCATCACCTGTCTCAAATATATCAGCAATCGCCTGGGGGCGATTAATAACTCTTACTTCAGCCTTTAGAAGTTTTGCATTCAAATTGCCAGGGGCTTGTTCTGGCTCCCATTGCACTTTTCGTTTTCCGCTAGTAAACTGTTTTAAGTAACGAGTAATTGTTTCGGACATGTTTCCTTTATATTTCAACTCTCCCTTTTCAAATAACATCCCTATATTACAAAGGCTTTGCATAGCAGTCATATTGTGGCTTACAAACAACACGGTGCGTCCCCCATTCCTACTCACATCCTCCATTTTCCCCAAACATTTTTTTTGAAATTGAGCATCTCCAACAGCAAGAACTTCGTCAACAATCAAAATTTCAGGTTCAAGATGGGCTGCAACAGAAAAAGCAAGGCGCACATACATCCCGCTGCTGTATCTTTTTACCGGAGTATCAAGAAATTTTTCTATTTCTGCAAAAGCAACTATCTCATCAAATTTTTTGCGTATTTCTATCCTGCTCATTCCTAATATTGCACCATTCAAAAAAATATTTTCCCTGCCGGTAAGCTCGGGGTGAAATCCTGTACCTACCTCAAGCAGACTTGCTACCCGTCCTTTTAGCGTGATGCGGCCACCTGCAGGTTCGGTAATGCGGCTTAGCACTTTCAATAAAGTACTTTTGCCAGCACCATTGCGGCCAATTATACCAACCCTATCACCCTGCTTAATTTCAAAATTGATGTTTTTTAAAGCCCAAAATTCTTCTTTTGACTGTATTACATCTTTATTCGCTCTTCCTTTAAGTACTCTTTTTACCTTTTCCGCAATTACATCTCTTATTGCGGTGTATCTTTCGGCTTGCTGGTGAGCTAAAATATATTTTTTACTGATGTCTTCTGCTTTAATTACGATATCATTCATTTGCAATTTTATTTAAATGATGTCGGCAAATGATTTTTCCATTTTTCTAAACCGGCTGATCCCTAACCATAAAAAAAATAAAGAAACCAAAACAGATAGTAGAACTGTTTTAATATCCAACGGGGTTTCTCCATTGAGTAAACACCATCTGAAACCGTCAATTATTCCAACCATCGGATTTAAGCTATACAGGAGTTTATATTGCGGTGGCACTATACTGCTGCTGAACCCAACAGGAGAAATATATAAACCAAATTGAACTATAAACGGTACTATATAACGGAAATCACGGTATTTAACATTTAAAGCCGTAATCCATAATCCGGCTCCCATAGCTAATACAAAGGCAAGTAACAGAAAAATAGGAAGTATAAAAATTTGCCAACCCGGGGCATAACCATAGTATAAGTATAAAAGTCCTATAAGTAAAAAAGCAATCAGGAAGTCTACCAAACTTGTAATTACAGATGCGGTGGGGATGATTAATCTTGGAAAATAGACTTTAGAAATAAGGTTTACATTTCCAATAAGACTGTTGCTTGCTTCGCTAAGTGCATTGGAGAAAAATTGCCAGGGCAACATTGCAGCATATACCATAATTGCATAAGGTGCCGCTCCTTCAGAGGGCAACTTTGCCAGTTTGCTGAATACCAATGTAAAAACAATCATTGTTAGCAATGGCCGCAAAATACTCCACAAGGCCCCAATTACCGTTTGCTTATAACGTACTTTTATATCCCGCCAGCTCAGGATATAAAAAAGCTCCCTGTACCGCCACAAATCCCGCCAGTAATGTTTTTCAGATTTACCTGCTTCAATAATCAATACCTCAGTCATATAGTTTTTATCTTTTCTGAAAGGGATATAATATTAATTAAACCCGGAGTTTTTATTTCCAAAATTTAACCATTTCAAGAAACTTCTTTTTCGGTTCTTTGTTTTGTTGAAAATATTCGCCATACCCATACCCATATCCATATCCATAACTGCCGTATATACCACCACCATAACCATAATACCCTCTGTACCTGCCTTTTGTTTTAATATCATTTACCAGTAATGCCATATTGGGTAATCTCTTTTTCTGATATAGCTCCTCAATCATATTCAATTGCTTACGCAAGGTATAGCCCTGCCGCACAATATAC
>JAFDXG010000191.1 GCA_018268105.1 Bacteroidota bacterium
AGGAAAAAAATACACAAGATTTTTTAGACCTTTTAGAAGAGAAAGCAAATCAATATCTTGAAAAACTAAACGTTGATGGTTTTTATGGAATTATTAGAATAATAGCTGCCGCTGATGGAACTGCAAGGATAGCTTTACAAGACCAAAATGATACTTTCATATCTAGTCCAAATCAAGCGTTAAAAACAACTATGTTCATGGCTGTCTTATTCGCAGTTTCCGATTTAACGGCTTTAAAAAGAGATATTGATTATCCATTAATATTTGATGCGCCGACTAGTTCGTTTTCGCCTCAAAAAGAAAGTGACTTTTTCAAGATTATTTCAAACATCAATAAGCAGTGTATAATATTTACTAAAAGTTTTCTAACTGAAAATGGACAATTGGATAATAACAAAATAGAAGCCTTGAGTTGTACAATTTATCGGATGGAAAAACAACGTCCTTTTAATGAAAAAGAATTATCAACAATTCAAACCAAACTCACTTTAATAAAAGAATAATTATGCCAACAGATAAATTATACGACGTGTGGGCAAGAAGAAACCCCCAATTTGAAACACATTTTGAAGAATCGCTTTTGAGGCAGTTTACAGAATATGGTGGGGGTTCTGTTGAATCAATGTCAAGCAAAGGAAAAATATTTGGAGCTGGTTATGAACTTTACATTTTCGCCTTTTTTGTTGGATTGTACGCAAACAAAAGAAAAGAATTAACTGGCGAAAAAAAAAGCCTTGGGCAACCTATTCAGTTTTGGGGGAATTTAGATTCTAAGAAATTCAGAAAGGCATATCCGAAATTAAGAGAGTATATTTTTTCAGCGTTAGTAGCAAAAACTAATGATTTGGATTTACTTGCTCTTGAAAAAGGGGAAATTACAGACCGGAAGGCCGTTGATTATTTAATTGACACAATGGAACAGTATTCAAATTATGGCTTTCACGTTATGAAGGAAAAAATAAACGATAATCCAAATTACTTTTATAAGAATACAGGTTTTATGGATGTTATTTTGGATTTAGTTCCCTCGAAACCTAATAACGGCAAAACTGAAGAAATTGAGGCTCTTTAAAATATCAATTGATTCTGTTTTATTAAACTGATTCACAAAAATAGCTACAGTAAAAGTGATTAAATGATGAATGAGAAATATTGAGTCAAAAAAAATGTTGGAAGAATATGCAAATATTGGCCTTGACAAAATCAGAGCTAAGTTAGAGTCAGAACCGGCTTTTTTTGAAAAAACGATAACTGCTTTATTGATTTATTGGAAGTACGATAAACTACAAATAAGAAGATGTCGAATAAACCCAATCAATTTTTAACGAGCAAAGAAGCGAAAGCTGAACTCAAAGTTCAGGATTGTGATTTGGCTCATATAAGAAACGCTGGCAAATTGCAGTTCACTAAAAAGGGAAATGCTTATTTGTATTCAAAGGAATCAATAGAGAGATTGAAAACGAAGCAGGGACATAACAAATGAGACAATATGCCAAATCTCAAATAGCCAACGCCACAAGGCAAGCACATTGGCAGGCACACAAAACCCACAGCACAGAAGCCAACCTGCCAAAGAGCTTGCCTTCTTGCTCGGCTTAGGTAGCAGTCTTTAGGTGGACAGAGTTAAAAAGCAACACTCAACAAATGACAGACAGAAGGGCGAACGTACAACAGGGGTATTGCCAAAATGCAGGCTGACGGAAGCCGTGTTTCAACTGTTGTAATTCTGCTGGGCAGCATATCTAGCTTGACCTTATCTATTTGGCAATGTGCATCTCATCATCTTTTTTATCTTTACTCAGCAGCAGTTAGCCGGGGCGGACGGAATTCTATTTCCTGCACTTCGGCAATACTTGATCGTTGGCTGTCATGGTGGACAGACCCTAATACTTCAAAAACCAAACTACAATATGAAAAAAACATTTTTAGTTATTGCGACATTATTTCTGTTTGCAAAATCTTATTCGCAAGACAAAGACAGTACTTTACCGAAACTTGTAGGTGACACGTTATTTACAACATCGGGCTACAAAATTGTTGAAAAACAAGACATAAAAATTGGAACCGGTTCCATGCCTGACGGTGATTTCAAATTCATTCGGACGAACTCTGCTTCTTTGTTTGCATATCATTCTAACACCGGATATAATGGATTAGCAAACCAAGCAAACTCTTTTCCAAGAAGCCAATCTGGACTGACATATAAAATAAAGCGTCTTGAAAAACGGGGAAACAAAAAGCATGGATATGTTTACTACGCTGTAATCGGTAGTGGACTTGTAAACTATGAAATGGACGTAGAAAATGCAATCGCTTCCGGTGAACTTTCTGTTCCTGACGAGTTTAAACCTAAACCAAAAACTGCGACAACAATTGTAGAAGTGAAACAACAAATTAGCGTAGCAGATGAATTAGCAAAACTCAAAAAACTTTATGATGACGGCGTTTTGACTAAAGAAGAATATGAAGCTCAAAAGAAAAAATTATTAGAAAAAAATTAACGGCTGACGAGAACCACGAACAGCCAACAGGCGGTTTGGCAATATGGCGGGGCGACGAATATATGCTCAACTTTTTGTTCGCTAATCTGCTTCAGTTCCAGCCGACGAATAACGCTGAGCAATAGAATAAACAATGAACTTTTATTTATAAATTTAGCTTCGGTTACGGGCTGACGATTTTCAAATACCGCCACATCGCCAAGCCGTTTCCGTTACCAGCAACCTTAAAGAACGACACAGTAAACAATGGCAACAGACGGAATTAAAATAATTGACGGAGATTTAGCAAGGGATACCTACGACCAAATTATGGACTTATATGACAGTGACGCAAACATTGAAACTATAAGAAAAGAAGTCCCATTTGTTAAGGACGATTACGGACCTGAT
>JAFDXG010000192.1 GCA_018268105.1 Bacteroidota bacterium
ATCTCTGATTGTTGCCTATATATAAAACAAAATTTTAACCACCGCTTTGTTTATTTAAAAGTAAATTGCTTTGTTAACGAAGTTCGAAAATAAGTATTTCATTATGTCTTTTAAATTACAGTCACCCTACAAACCATCCGGGGATCAGCCTGAAGCCATCAGGCAACTTACTGAGGGGATTTTGCAGGGTGAAAGAGATCAGACCCTGCTTGGTGTTACTGGTTCGGGAAAAACATTTACCATAGCCAATGTTATTCAGAATGTACAACGCCCCACCCTGGTACTTACACATAATAAGACTCTTGTGGCGCAGCTCTATGGGGAGTTCAAACAATTTTTTCCTGAAAATGCAGTGGGGTACTTTGTTTCCTATTACGACTACTACCAGCCTGAAGCATATATGCCCGTCAGTGATACCTATATCGAAAAAGATCTTTCCATAAATGAAGAGCTGGATAAACTGCGCCTGCAGGCTACAACGCAATTGCTTAGTGGCAGGAGGGATATCATTGTGGTGGCATCTGTAAGTTGTATATATGGTATAGGCAATCCGGCGGAATTTGAAAATGGTATCGTTCGTATTCATCAGGGTCAGGTTATCAGCCGGCAGGGCTTTCTCCATGCCCTGGTGAATTCATTATACACCCGTACGCAGGGTGACTTTACAAGGGGTACTTTCAGGGTGAAAGGCGATACGGTTGATATCAATCTGCCCTATATGGATTTTGGTTATCGCATCAGCTTTTTCGGAGATGAAATAGAAACTATAGAAACACTGGATGTCAATAGTGGTAAGCGAATAGCTTCCGTTGATAATGCTGCTATTTTCCCAGCTAATCTTTACCTGGCGCCAAAAGATTTATTGCAGCAAGTTTTAGCTGAGATTCAGGATGAAATGGCAAGGCAGGTGGACTATTTTAAAGGTATAGGAAAGTATATAGAAGCACAGCGCATAAGTGAAAGAGTGAACTATGATGTGGAGATGATACGCGAATTAGGGTATTGCAACGGAGTGGAAAATTATTCGCGATTCTTTGACCGCCGGGAACCGGGTACAAGACCATTCTGCCTGCTTGATTATTTTCCTAAAGATTTTCTTTGTGTGCTTGATGAAAGTCATCAGACTGTACCACAGATCAGTGGAATGTATGGTGGCGACCGGAGCAGGAAACTCGTATTGGTGGATTATGGTTTCAGGCTCCCATCGGCATTAGACAATCGTCCGCTGAATTTTCACGAATTTGAATCTATGCTCAATCAAACCATTTATGTTTCGGCTACTCCCGGTGAGTACGAACTGGAAAAAACCGGCGGCGTGGTGGTAGAACAGGTGGTTCGTCCAACAGGATTGCTTGATCCGCCTATAGAAATAAGACCCAGTGTAAACCAGATAGACGACCTGCTGGATGAAATAGACAAACGCATAACACTGGGAGACCGTGTGCTGGTAACTACCCTAACCAAACGCATGGCCGAAGAAATGGATAAATACCTGCACCGAATCAACGTGAAATCAAAATATATTCACAGTGAAGTAGATACCCTTGATCGTGTAGAAATACTTCGGCAGTTGCGCCTGGGCGAAATTGATGTGCTGGTAGGTGTGAACCTTTTAAGAGAAGGGCTCGATTTACCGGAAGTATCGCTGGTGGCAATATTGGATGCTGATAAAGAGGGGTTCCTGAGAAACGAAAGATCACTCACACAAACGGCTGGCCGCGCAGCAAGAAATGTGAACGGGCTGGTGATTTTTTATGCGGATAAGATAACCGAGAGTATGCAACGTACTATTGATGAAACCCAACGCAGACGTGAAAAACAGATTGCATATAATACTGAACATAATATTACACCTAAGACGGTAAAGAAATCAAAAGACCAGGTTTTTGCACAAACATCAGTACTGGATATAAAAGGGTATGATGTGAAAAAGCCTTATGCGCTGGCGCCGGATGATGAACTGGTAACCGTTGCTGCGGAAGACCAGGAGGAATACCAAACGGTTCCCAAAATGGAAAAAGCCATTGCGAAAATTAAGAAAGAAATGGAAAAGGCTGCAAGGGATCTCGACTTCATGGAAGCAGCCCGGCTCCGGGATGAAATGTTTGACATGCAGAAAAAATTAGAGCTGATGAAAAAATAACGGCTATTTGAAAAAGATCCTATGCAAGGTTAAAACATAAAAAATTTATATATTCATTGTATGGTAACGATAGCTCTATACAATTTGAAGGGTGGTGTAGGCAAAACAGCCTCTTGCGTAAATTTTGCATACCTGGCTGCCCGCGACGGATATAAAACTCTTTTATGGGATATTGACCCCCAGGGATCGGCAAGTTTTTATTACCAGGCAAAACCTAAACAAAAGCTGAGTATAAAAAAACTGATCGAAAAAGGTGCAGACCCTGAAGAGGCAATTTTGGAAACCAATTTTGAAAACCTTGATATCATTCCGGCTGATATATCAGCTAAAAGTTTTGATATACTGATGGAAGAAATGAAGGCTTCAAAAAAGAGACTTAAAACCGTTCTCCAGCCGCTGCACAAAACCTACGATTTTATTTTCCTGGATTGTCCTCCAGGTGTTTCTCTGCTGGCTGAAAATATTTTTAATGCGGCAGATATTGTGCTGATGCCTGTTATCCCCACTACATTATCTATACGCACATACAATATGGTGAAGGATTATTTTAAAGAAAAAGATATTGACCCTGCTAAGATGATGTGCTTTTTTACCATGGCTGATCTACGTAAAAATATGCACAACGAGATCATGGAAACCTTATATAAAGACAAAAAATTTTTCCAGAATTATATACCTTATCTTTCAGACGTGGAAAAAATGGGCGTTCACCGGGCGCCATTAGAGGAGTTTGCACGATCAGGTTATGCAGCCAAATGTTATAGCGACCTGTGGGAGGAGATAAAAGAAGGTGTGCTGGAGTAAGAAGTGTATAGTTTTTTTGAAACATAAAGACAGAAGGTTTCACAAAGAGTTGTAATATGTTATTTTGTTGCCTCATTGTCTGCTTAGCACGCTTATCGTGAAACATTAATTTGAAATAAAAAATCATCATAATCATCTGCAGTATGCAAAGAACACTCACATCATGGCATAGCCCGGCTTTGGGAAAAGAAATGCCGATTGTTACTTACGGGCACTATGGATTTGCATTACTCCTTGTGCCAACTGCTGCTGCAGATTACCTGGAGTATGAGCGTTTTCAGTTGATTGATGCCATTGCACCCTTTATTGATTCGGGTAAAATAAAAGTGTTTTCCATCAATAGCATCAATACCGAAAGCTGGCTGAACAATGATATGGAAGGCGCACATAAAGCAATACGACAAAACCAGTTCAACGAATATGTGTTCAACGAAGTAGTCCCATTTATCAAAAACAGTACTTCCTGGGATACGCAAGTAATTGTCAGTGGCGCCTCATTCGGTGCGCTTCATTCTATGAATTTATTTTTAAAACGCCCCGATCTGTTTAATGGAACCATTGCCATGAGCGGGGTATATGATCTTACCGAATATACCAAAGGGTATTACGATGAACAGGTGTATTACAATTCTCCTATACATTATATACCCAATCTTACCGATGACTGGTATCTGAGCCGTATCCGCAATGGAAAAATAATAATCGCCACCGGCAGCGGCGCTTATGAAGACCCCCAGGCCAACCGAAGGTTTTCCGAAGTATTATGGAATAAAGGCATCTGGCATGAACTGGATATATGGGGCGAAGATATTACCCACGACTGGCCAACCTGGAGAAAAATGTTACCGCATTTTATTGGCGCCAGGTTTTAAGTATTTTTTTTGTTCACAGGCTGCATCGCTTCGATAGATTGACATGGGCGACGCTCCGTTCAGCAGTTGAATATCTATTAAACAATTTTCAAAGCTTATCCTGAAAATTGTAACCATTAATCATGTCATTATTTTTCTTTCAATTACCTACCTTAGCGGCTATGGACAAAAGGCTTTTTTTGCTGGACGCGATGGCGCTTATTTTTCGGGCTTATTATGCGTTGATTCGAAATCCGCGCATTACTACCAAAGGATATAATACTAATGCTCAGTTTGGATTTACCAATGCACTTGTTGAACTGATTAACAACCAAAAGCCCTCACATCTTGCCGTTTGTTTTGATACTCATGCACCAACAGAAAGGCATACTGATTTTGCTGCTTATAAGGCCAACCGCCAGGAAGCACCCGAAGATTTAATTAGCGCTATACCTGATATAAAAAAAATTATACAAGGCTTCAATATTCCGGTAGTTGAATATGACGGGTATGAAGCGGATGATGTAATAGGCACCTTAAGCAAACAGGCTGCGGCAGCGGGTTATGAAGTGTATATGGTTACGCCGGATAAAGATTACGGGCAACTGGTAACGGATAAAATAAAAATATATAAACCAGGTTACCAGGGAGGTGATGCGGAAATAATGGGGCCTGATGAAGTGTGCGCTAAATGGAATATAAAAAGTGTAGACCAGGTAATTGATGTGTTGGGTTTAATGGGCGATGCCGTAGATAATATACCCGGTATAGCCGGTGTGGGTGAAAAGACGGCAGCCAAACTACTTGCCGAATATGAAACGCTGGAAAATATTTTGGCAAATGCCGATTCAATCAAAGGTGCATTAGGCGAAAAAATAAGAAAAGGTAAGGATGATGCTATTATGAGTAAAAAGCTGGCAACCATCATCACTACGGTTCCGGTTGAGTTTCATGAAGAAGACTTCAGGCTGAAGGATTGGAACAAGGACTTACTGAAGGAAGTATTTACCGAATTGGAGTTTCGTACTATGGCACAACGATTGCTTGGTGAAACAATTGTTGTGGCTTCCAGAGCGGCTGCGGAAAAATCACCGGCAACAGCGGTGCAGGCCGATCTTTTTGGTAATACTATAATTGAAGATACCCCGGCAAAGCCTAAGAAAGAACAAGCAGGCCCTCAGTTGGAAAAAGAAAATTTGCCATCGGGTTTAAAGACGATTCATAATACACCGCACTATTATAAAGTAATAGATGCAGAAAAGGATCTTACTGCACTTATTGAACAACTGACAGAGCAAAAAGAAATTTGTTTTGATACCGAAACAACAGGACTTGATGCAAATGATACCGAACTGGTGGGAATGAGTTTTGCCTGGATACCCGGCGAAGCATATTATATTCCCTGTCCCTCGGATAAAGAAAAAACACTTTCCATTTTAGAAAAATTAAAATCGGTATTCAGCAATCCGGCTATAACCTGGATAGGGCAGAATATAAAGTTTGATATGCTGGTGCTGAAATGGTATGATGTGGAGATAACAGGAGAATTGTTTGACACCATGCTGGCACATTATGTAATTGAGCCGGACGGGAAAAGAGGGATGGATGTTTTGAGCGCTCAGTATTTAGGGTACGAGCCCGTGCATATAGAAGAATTGATCGGTAAGAAGGGAAAGCAGCAGGGTAATATGCGTGATGTGGAATTAGATAAAATAAAAGACTATGCTGCAGAGGATGCGGATATCACGCTTCAGTTGAAACAGGTATTGCTGCCCGAGCTAAAAGCCAAAGCGGTAGAAAAAGTTTTTTATGAAGTGGAAAACCCACTGGTGAAAGTACTTGCCGACATTGAATATGAAGGGGTGAAAGTGGATACGGCCTTTTTAAAAGAGTATTCAAAAGAATTAGAAGCCGAAGCAAAGCAGGCGGAAGAAAGTGTGTACCGACAGGCTGGGGTACGTTTCAATCTGGCATCGCCTAAGCAATTAGGAGAGGTATTATTTGAAAAGCTGCAATTGGACCCCAAAGCAAAAAAAACCAAAACCGGACAGTATGCAACAGGCGAGGATGTGTTATTGAAGCTGTCGCACCAAAATAAAATTGTAGAAGATATCCTCACTTTCAGGGAGCTTACCAAACTGAAATCAACTTATATTGATGCATTGCCATTAATGGTGAATAAAAAAACCGGGCGTGTACATACTACTTATGGACAGGCAGTAGCCGTAACCGGCAGGCTCGCAAGCAATAACCCCAACCTGCAGAATATTCCGGTGCGTTCGGCAAAAGGCAGGGAAATAAGAAAAGCTTTTGTGCCGCGGGATAAAAATCATGTTTTGTTATCTGCCGATTATTCCCAGATTGAATTACGCATTGTGGCAGCTATCAGTGGCGATGCTGCAATGTGTGAGGCATTCAAATCAGGAAAAGATATACATGCAGCTACAGCGGCAAAAGTATATGGTGTAGAAGAAACTGCGGTTACCAAAGAACAACGATATAAAGCAAAGAGTGTAAACTTTGGTATCATATACGGGCAGGGTGCATTTGGTTTGGCAGATAATCTTGGCATCAGCCGCGCCGAAGCCAAAGAGATTATTGATAATTATAAAAAGGAATTTTCGGGAATCAACCGGTATATGGATGATACGATTAATTTTGCCAGGGAACACGGTTACGTACAAACACTTATGGGACGCAAACGCTGGCTACGTGATATCAATTCTTCCAATTTTACCGTACGTGGTTTTGCAGAGCGAAACGCCATTAACTCACCGATACAGGGCACTGCCGCAGATATGATAAAACTGGCGATGACAAATGTATATACTGCCATGAAGAAAGCGAATATGCGCAGCAAAATGATTTTGCAGGTGCATGATGAGTTGATATTCGATACTACAAGAACGGAAGCCGAGGAATTGAAAGCCTTAATTATTGAGGGTATGCAAACTGCCCTGATATTGCCTAATGAAGTACCTGTGATAGCTGAAGTAGGCGAGGGTGAGAACTGGCTGGAAGCGCATTGATTTTTTTTGAAAACAGAGGAATTAAAGAATTCTTTCACTCCTGCTGTGATCATCTGTTATCAGCACTATCCCCGGCTGTTTCCCTTTTTCAAAACTTCCTAAATCTTTTTCAAATCCCAGGGCATTAGCGCCATTTATGGTTGCCCATTGCAATATATTTTTTACCGGAATATGTGGCAGATTGTGTTGCAATGTTTCTATTTCTTTAGCAATACTCAATTGCCGGTTGCTGCCATAGCTATCGGTGCCTAATACCATTTTACATTGATGTTTAATGAGCAGATCCACAGGGGGCAACCTGTTTTCAATATAAATATTTGCATTGGGGCACAGGCAGTAAATGATCTGCATGTTGTGCGCAGTGGTATATGCCCTGGCAAATTCAATGTCTTCTTCCAAAATAAAAGTATTATGTACCGATATTATAGTTTGTTCGTTGTTAAAATAAGGCAGCCAGGTTTGTAAACTGCTTTTGCCGGAAACAGGAATGGGCAGAGTTGTTCTGCCGATAGTCTTATAGAATTGCAAAAATTTTCCACTACCTTTTCTAAACAATTCATTTTCTGCGGCACACTCCTGGTTGTGAATGGTGATGGTTTTGTTTTTAGTATCTGCATTCATCAGCCGGAAGGTTTTTGGAGAAACGCTATATATAGCATGGGGTGATATCGTTGCAGGGCAAAGAGGCATTTTGGAGGTAAACTCTTTTTTAATAGTGTGAAAATACTTCATTCTGTCTTCAGCTTTTTCATCATCAAGGTTGGTGATCTCCAGGAAATTGTACCAGTGTAATTTGCTTTTTATTTTTTGGGTAAGCGAATAAGCCTGATTGCTGATATCGCCCACTGCAACTGTGCCGTTTGCATACATCTCTTCATCGGCAAGGCGCATTTGTTCGTCTTTTACAGACTGGTCAGCAGAAGGATATTTCATTACCGAGGATATAAACTGTGTCAGTCCTGTATTTTCCGGTATATTTCCCCGCATGTGGCTGAGCTCAAGGTGGCAGTGACAATTGATAAAGCCGGGGCTTAATATTCCCCGCAATTGCTGCACGCCGTCGCCTGCTTCGGGTATGGTGGTGATGTCGAGTACTTTACCTTTGGTATCTGTGATTAATACATGATTGCTGTTGAGCAATTCATAACCTGTAAACAATTGATCTGCCTGAAATTTGCAATACGCCATAGCTGAATTAACTTTGCAGCCCTGAAAGCCGATGGTTGTTACCGGAAGTTGAAGTGTGCGACGCAACAAAAGCCGCGAAGCGATTCGAAAGCCGGTACCACAAAATAAACAAAACATCCGTAAGGGTTTCTGAAAATAATATACGATGATTGAAAAACTGGAGGCTATAAAAGCAAGATTTGAGCAGTTGGGTATTGCATTAACGAACCCTGAGATCGTGAATGATAATAAAAAATTTGCTGCTACCAGTCGCGAATACCGCAGCCTGGAAAAGATTGTGATTGCGTATAATGCTTACCGCAAATTGCTGGACGACATTGAGTTTAATAACGAGGTGTTGAATGGTGATGATGCAGAGATGCGAGACCTTGCCAAACTGGAACTGCCTGCTCTGGAAGAACAGCAGGGGAAATTGGAATCTGATATACGGCAAATGCTTATACCTAAAGATCCGCAGGATGAGAAGAATGCCATACTTGAAATAAGGGCGGGTACCGGGGGCGACGAGGCTTCGCTTTTTGCCGGTGACCTACTGCGTATGTATCTGCGCTACTGTGAGCGGAGAGGATGGAAAACGGCAATACTGAGTGAAAATGAAGGAACGGTAGGTGGATATAAAGAAGTAGAGGTAGAAGTGACCGGTGATGATGTATATGGTACTATGAAATTTGAAAGTGGTGTGCACCGGGTGCAGCGGGTACCCAATACCGAAGCCAGCGGAAGGGTGCATACCAGTGCGGCTACGGTGGCGGTGATGCCCGAAGCGGAGGAAGTAGATTTTGAGCTGAGAGAAAGTGATGTGAAAATGGAGACCGCCCGAAGTGGTGGCGCAGGGGGGCAGAATGTAAATAAAGTGGAAACAAAAGTAATGCTTACGCATATACCTACAGGTACTGTTGTGATTTGCCAGACAGAACGCTCACAGTTGGGTAACAGAGAAAAGGCGATGCAGATGATGCGTACCCGGCTGTATGAAGAACAGGTGAGAAAGCAGGAGGAAGAAATAGCCCGCCACCGAAAAAGTTTAGTAAGTACCGGCGACAGATCGGCAAAAATCAGAACTTACAACTATCCACAGGGGAGGGTAACAGATCATCGTATTGGACTGACCGTGTACAACCTGGATGATGTAATGAACGGAAACCTGCAGGAATTTATTGATGCACTCCAGTTTGCAGAGAATGCGGAAAAGATGACGCAGGAAAATGCCTGAGTTTTTGCAATAATTTAGCGGGCGGCAATCAGCAATGCAAGTCCAGCCAGATAGCATAACAACATTGCATTGAGGATGGAGCCGACACTGCGTGGCGCATCCTTAAATTCTTTCCAGATAAAAATTCCCCAAAGGGCTGCTACTACTGTGGCGCCCTGACCTAACCCGTAAGATATTGCCGGGCCGGCTTTACCGGATGCTATGATACTGAACGACATTCCAACACACCAGATGGCGCCGCCTAATATACCCATAATGTGATTGCGGAAACTGCCTTTGAAATAGTCGGACATTTTTACAGGTTGCCCTTCAACTGGACGACGCATCAGGATGGTATTGAAAATAAAATTGCTGATTAATATTCCCGTAGCAAATAAAAATACAGCAGTATAAGGGCTGAGTTTTCCGGGTTCGGGTTTTGTAAAATCGGGAAACATGGCGGCTGCCACATATTTATAAAAGAATCCCATTAAAATTCCCGCGACTATAGAAAGTGCCAGTCCGCGGGTAGACAACTTTTTTTGTGCTGCATTAGTTTTCCGGTAAGCGTACGCATTCAGCAGGATGGCTATAATAATACAGCCTACCCCGGAAAATAACAATAGTTTGTCGCCAATAGGGTTGGCAATATAATTAACTATAACACCCCATACCAGCGCAATACCGATTCCCACTGGAAATGCAACAGACATACCGGCAACAGCAATAGCCGCTACCAGCAATATATTGGCTGCATTGAAAATAATACCTCCCAAAAATGCCGAGCCGGCCATTGACATATCTGCCTGGGCGATATCTTCTAAAAAGGGGCGACCCTGTTGCCCGTTACTGCCTAAGCTAATGGCAAAGAGTAATGCAGTGAGCAGGATACCCAGCACATAATCCCAGTAAAACAATTCAAATCTCCAGGTGGAAGCAGCCAGCTTCTGGGTATTTGCCCACGATCCCCAGCATAGCATGGTAATGATGCAAAAGAAAATGGCAACGGGATAACTTTCGATGATAAACATATTTTGTAATTACAGTTCGTTACGGTAAGGGATAGATGATTGTGCACCGGGTCTTGTTACAGCAATGGCAGCAGCACGACACCCAAAACGAACTGCCGTTTCAAGGTCATCCCCTTCAGATAATGCAACAGCCACTGCGCCATTAAAAACATCACCGGCGGCAGTAGTATCAACGGGTGTTACTCTAACTGATTCTATGTGAGTAAACTTGCCGTTGGCATATATAATAGCACCATCTGCCCCCATTGTAATAACAACATTCTTTATGCCTTTTTGCTGCAATACCACTGCTGCTTCACGGGCGGTTGAGGAATCAGTTATGGTGATACCTGAAAGCAGGGAAGCTTCAGAGCGATTGGGTGTCAGCAGGTCAACACACTGCAAAAGATTTTCAGGCAATTGACAGGCCGGTGCCGGATTGAGGATAACCATAACGCCTTTGCTATGAGCATACTCCGCCATTGCACTTACTACTTCAAGAGGTATTTCTAATTGCATCAATACAATTTTGCCGGATGCGATGGTATCCAGCGCTGCCGACAGATCTGCCACCTGCATATTGGCATTAGCGCCCTGGGCAACTACAATACTGTTTTCTCCTTTTTTATCCACGGTAATAAGCGCTACTCCGCTGGGCAATAGCGGGTCGGATAACAGGTGCCGGGTGTCAATACCTTCTTTTTTGAACAAGCCGGCAAACTGTTCACCAAAAAGATCATTGCCTAATTTTGAAATAAAAACTGCATTGCCGCCCAATCTTGCTACTGCTACTGCCTGGTTGGCGCCTTTACCACCGGGGTTCATAAAAAAGGAGCCTGATAATATGGTTTCTCCCGGTTCCGGGATGTGATCTGCTTTTACGACCATATCCATATTGGAGCTGCCTATAATTGTTATCAGCGGAGAAGCCATTGATTGTTGAGTAAATTATTGAATAATGGTGTTGTATAAAGCAATATACTTAAAGATAGTCATATCTGATAGTCCATATACTTTGCCTAATATTGTTTCTTTTGTAGCAGCAATCTTGTTTATTTTGCAAACCACTGAAAATATAAAACGATGAAAATTTTAATTACCGGAACAGCAGGGTTTATAGGCTATCACTTGGCAAATTATCTAATAGGCCGGGGTGATACCGTGGTAGGAGTAGACAGTATAAATAATTATTATGACGTCAATCTGAAATACGACCGACTCAAAACTGCCGGTATAGCCCGCGAAGCCATCGGGTATAATAAACTGGTAAAAAGCAGCCTGCATTCCAATTACAGTTTCATTCAACTTCAGTTGGAAGATAAGCAGCACCTTGAGCAATTGTTTGCAGAACAACAGTTTGATAAAGTATGTAATCTTGCCGCTCAGGCAGGGGTACGCTACAGTCTTACCAATCCAGATGTTTATATTAACAGTAATATTGTCGGCTTTCTTCATATACTGGAATGTTGCCGTCATCATGGTATACAACACCTGGCTTATGCCAGCAGTTCAAGCGTATATGGGCTCAATGGCAAATCCCCTTTCTCCACATCCGATAATGTGGATCATCCCATATCCTTATATGCAGCCAGTAAAAAAAGCAATGAACTGATGGCGCATACCTATAGTCATCTGTTTAAAGTGCCCACTACCGGGTTAAGGTTTTTTACGGTATATGGACCCTGGGGCCGGCCTGATATGGCTTTGTTTATTTTCACAAAAGCAATTTTAGAAGGCAAGCCTATACAAGTATTCAACAATGGCAATATGGTTCGTGATTTTACCTACGTAGCAGATATTGTAGAAGGTGTGGTAAGGGTAATAGATAATCCGCCCACAGGAAATGCGGCATGGGATGCCACTCATCCTGATCCGTCAACGTCTGCAGCTCCGTATAAGGTATATAATATTGGCAACAGCAGCCCGGTGAAGCTGATGGATTTTGTTGATGCGATTGAACAGGAACTGGGAAAAAAGGCGGTAAAGGAATTTCTACCCATGCAGCCGGGTGATGTAGCTGCTACCTGTGCGGATGTACAAGACTTAATTGCAAATCTTCATTACAAACCCGATACAAAAGTTAAAGAAGGTATATCTCATTTCCTCAAATGGTACCGGGGCTATTATGGAGTGTAGGTGGAATGTTTTGGAGTGCTAAATCAAAATATTAGGGAAGGTTGTGTATGATTGAGGAAACGATATTGTTCAGCCTGTCGTTGCTCAATACTGTCTGATATAGCCTTACCTTTACAAAAATGAACAATTGTGATTGAAATAGATAATGTATTGATAAGCGATGATGTGGTAAAAGCACAATTCGTATGTGATCTCATGAAGTGTAAAGGGGGCTGTTGTGAAGATGGTGATGCCGGGGCGCCGCTTAGCAATGAAGAAACTGAGATTCTGAATGAAATTTTTGAAATAGTGAAACCCTACCTGACTCAGGAGGGATTAGCTGAAATTGAAAAAAAGGGGCGCTACTATTACGATAAAGAATTTGGTTGGGTAACACCTACCATAGATGGGAAAATGTGTGTTTATGGATTTCGTGACCAGAAGGGTATCATTAAATGCGGTATAGAGCAGGCATATATGGATGGTAAAATATCGTGGAAGAAACCCATAAGTTGTCACTTGTACCCTGTTAAAACAAAAAAAACAAAAACATACGAACTGCTCAATTATGAACCTCGGGAAACACTTTGTAACCCTGCATGTAAGCTTGGTAAGAAACTGCAGGTACCCGTTTATGTATTTTTAAAAGAAGCTCTGATCAGAAAGTTTGGTGAAGACTTCTATATCCTGCTGGAACAAATTGCGGAACAATATTACAGCGAAGAAAAAAATTCATAGCACAGATGCTTCTGTTGTATTCTACCCAACCATCGCCGAGGCTCATGTATATTGCAGATACCCTGCTGCATGATCTCAGCGGTATTGAAGTGGTGTACACCAGCAATATGGAGGAATTCAAATCATTCGACGGAGCAAAAATCAACTATTCTCATCATCAGGTTGCTGAAGATGAATTTAATATAATACCGGCTTCGGAGATACTTTTCGAGCAGCAGCTTTGCGAACAAAAAATTAACCTGGCCGAAAACAGTGCATATAAAGTACTGTTCCCTTCGGAAGGAAGCGATTTTTCATTCGATATTTTTGCTGCTTCATTTTTTCTACTCAGCCGGTATGAAGAATATTTGCCGCATCAAAAAGATGAATACGGGAGATTTGCACACAACGAAAGCCTTGCATTCAAAGCATCTTTTTTGAAACAGCCCGTTATTGACTATTGGTTATATGATCTTCAAAAGACGCTTCAGGCAAGATTTCCATATTTGCTTTTTGCTCTAAAAAAATTCAGATTTATTCCCACCTATGATATTGATATCGCCTATTCGTATCTGCACAAAGGAATAACAAGAAGTGCGGGCGGGGTAGTTCGCTCACTCCTGAAAGGGGATATGGCTTCAATTAAAGAACGAATAAATGTAATTGCCAGAAGGAAGGATGATCCGTTTGATGTATATGAATGGTTGTATGCCCTGCATCTCAGGTACGGGCTTAGCCCTTATTACTTTTTTCCGGTAGCAAAATCAACTGGCGAATTTGACAAAAATATTGATCCTGCCGCAGATGAAATGCAGGAATTAATAAGATATCATGCTACGGGATATAATGTAGGGATACATCCTTCCTGGCAAAGTGGCGATGATGAATCATTGCTTTTACAGGAGATTAAAACGCTTGAAGATATTATCGGCAGAAAAGTAGTACACAGCCGCCAGCACTATATCAGGGTTACTTTACCAGATACTTACCGCCGGCTCATTGATTTGGGTATCCACAACGAGTTTTCTATGGGATATGGCAGCATCAATGGCTTCAGAGCCTCTATTGCTTCTCCGTTCTATTGGTATGATTTGTTGCGTGAAGAAAAAACATCACTGTTAGTTTATCCGTTTTGTTTTATGGATGCCAATGCCTTTTATGAAGAAAAACTTACACCCTCTCAGGCATTTAACGAGATCAGGTATTACCATGACACCATCAAAAAAGTAAATGGCACTATGATCAGTATCTGGCACAATAACTTTTTTGGCAGCGATAAAACATTTGAAGGGTGGAAAGAAGTGTATGAACTGTTTTTAGAAGAAGTGGTTTACTGGGATTTGTAGAGTTGTAAGGTGAGAAGTGAAATTTGATACGAGAATCTCACCTTTATCTTCACCCGTTTCACAATAATTGAAAATTTAGCCTTAGAATTTCTAAACCAAATCCATTTCAGCAAGCTGTTTGATATTACTCATGGTTTTGGGGAGCAGTTCACTAAATCTTCGACCAACTATAGTCCACCAAAGACCGGCCAACGGACCTTCAGCCCATATCTCATGAGTAAATGTTGTTTTGCTGTTGTCGTAACCCAGGTAACGATGAATATGAATCCTGATAAGAGGTAATTTGCTGGTAACAGTATATGAAAAATTCGGGTCACAGGCAGTGACTTTAAAACCTGCTTTTGGTCCCCGCTCAGGGAAAATTACTCCCTGAACATTTTTTTTGAAAACACCTTTTATCAAAGCGCCGCGAAGTGAAAGATCCCATTTTTTCCAGTTGTTTACATCAGTCCATATCTTCCATATCTTTTCAGGAGGGGCGGTTGTTAACATCGTGTGAGCAGAATGCATATAGAATATGTTTTAAAACAACACTGTAAATTATTTAAAACCTTATTGTAACTATGAACAACTTATCCAGACTTTTACATCAGTTAGTTTATGACACTGAAAATCAGTGTTTAAATTCCAATATTATTTTTTTGTTAACTCCCCTTTTTCTTTTTTAAATCCGAAATTAACGAGGTAAACACCAACAATTGTTACTAATGTTCCCATGGCAATCACTGTAGTTAGTTTTTCATTATTGAGCATAGCACCTGCAATAACCGCCACTATCGGGTTTATGTATGCGTAGATGGAAACCTGTGCTGCCGGAAGCCGTTTGAGTGCATAAATAAATGCGGCGTAAGTAATGATGGAACCTATTATTACAAGATAGGCAATGGAATACCAGGTTTGTGCCTTTACTGTTAATGGCGAAACGTAATGCCCGGTACTATATGCAATTATCAATAAAATAATTCCGCCTAAAAACATTTGCCAGCCTAAGCTAAAATACGGATTCACCTGTTTAGCATGTTGGGCCATATATATTGTCCCGAAAGCCCAGGCAATTGAGGCGATAATATTCAGCAGCACTCCTTTGGCAAATGAGCCGTTGAAAAGTGCATGTATATAATCTGAAAAAATTACTACTATTCCGGCCACACCCAGTAGCAAACCTATGGTTGTAATACTATTCAGCCTGATTTCTTTAAAGATAAAACTGCTGATTACGGCTATCCATAATGGTGAGGTAGCGCCTATTACTGCTCCCAGTCCGCTGGGCATATACTCCATAGATAAAGTATTCAGCCCGTTATTAACTACAAACATGAGAATGCTCATCCATGTAAATTGTATTAGCTGTTCCCGGGTGGGTAACTTAAATCCTTTGTAGAAAAAGAAAAGCAGGTATGCTGATCCGGCCAGCAGTTGACGTATACCGGCCATTTCCAAAGCCGGCATATATTGAACCCCCTTTTTTGAAGCCAGCCAGGTAGTGCCCCAAAAAAATGAAACGACTCCTACAGCAATTAATGCCTTTGTTTTCTCCGAGTGATTGCGGGGATATACCGGACGAATGATAGTTTTCAACCCGTCATAAATATTATAAATATAGTTCTTCATAACAGGTTTATTCTTTTCATCTGTACTTTACCGGTAGTGCAGATAAGATTTTATATTTTAATGCCTGAAATGTCTCAGCCCGGTAAACACCATTGCCAGATTATTGTCGGTACAATATGCGATGGAGTCTTTATCTCTGATAGATCCCCCGGGTTGAATAAATGCGGTTATACCTGCCTGATGCCCGAGCTGCACACAATCATTAAACGGGAAAAAAGCATCTGAAGCCATCACCGCTCCGTTGAGGTCAAAACTAAACTGTTTTGCCTTTTCAATGGACTGACGAACAGCATCCACCCTGCTGGTTTGCCCACAACCCTTGCCCACAAGCTGCCTGTTTTTTACTAAGGCAATGGCATTTGATTTTAAATGTTTGCAAACAATATTGGCAAAGCCAAGATCTGCTTTTTCCTCATCGGTGCTGGTGCGTCCGCCAACTTCTTTCCATTCTGAATAATTTCCTTTATCGTTTTGCTGTGATAACACCCCATTCAACAATGATTTGGATTGAGCGCCTGATGCCGGATCTTTTTTAAGCGTTAACAGGATCCGGTTCTTTTTGGCTTGAAGAATAGTCAGTGCCTCGGGAGTAAACTCCTGCGCTATCAATACTTCAAAAAATATTTCACTGATAGCTTCAGCCGTATCCTTATCTATTGTTCCATTGCAAACCAATACACCCCCAAATGCGCTTTCCGGATCACCGGCAAGAGCAGCATCCCAGGCAGCTTTCATCATTGTGCGAATGGCAATACCACAAACATTGGTATGCTTGATAATGGCAAATACAGCAGCATCATTATCTTCTTTCGGAAATTCACCAATCAGTTGCACGGCGGCATCTACATCTACCAGGTTATTGTACGACAGTTCTTTACCATGCAGTTTGTCAAATATATTTTGCAGATCGCCCTGGAATATCCCCTGCTGATGTGGATTCTCTCCATAACGTAATACTTGTTTTGTGCCTGTGGCAGAAAGGGGTAGAGCAATATCGGGATTAAAATAATTACTGATAGCGATATCGTAATGCATTACAATTTCAAAAGCCTTTGCTGCGTAACTGCGGCGCTGTTCGTACGTGGTTGATCCATCCTGTGATTTAAGCAGTTCGACAAGCCCGGTATAATCATCTTTGGCAGCGACTACTAAAAGGTCTTTATGATTTTTAGCGGCAGCACGTATCATGGAAGGTCCACCGATATCAATTTTTTCAATGACCATTTTTTGTGCCTCCTCCGGTTTCCCGGCAAATGAAGGTGAGGTAGCCTGGGCAAGTGTTTCTTCAAACGGGTAAAGATCAACTATTACAAGATCTATTGCGGGTATTTTATATTCCTTCATTTCTGCAATATCCTGGGCGACATCACGACGACCCAGTAAACCACCAAATACAGCAGGGTGTAGTGTCTTAACCCGACCGCCAAGAATGGAAGGATAAGTAGTAAGGCTTTCTACAGGAACGACAGGGATAGAAAGTTCTTCAATAAATTTTTGGGTACCCCCGGTGGAATATATAGTAATGCCGAGGCGATGCAGTTCCCGCACTACAGGTTCAAGTCCGTCTTTATAGAAAACAGAAATAAGGGCTGCGCCGATTTTTTTTTGCATGGTAAATCATTAAAGTGAAACATTGCCGGTTTGCCGGTAATGAAGTTAAAATTCAAACACAAAAGCGCCGTCTTCCGCTACGAAATGGCGCCGCAAATGTAAACTATCGCAATCATTTTTCCATTCACGTGTTTTCCACCTGTTATTTGAAGCATCAAAAACGTATTGGGAACAGTTGAACTGAGCGTGCAACCCGGCTATACTGAAAGGCGCATTTTTTGAAAGTATTATTATATCAGGTTTAGGGGCATTGTCAAAATCGGGAATAGTGGCAGTGTCATTTAATAACAAAAATTTTTTCCCTGAAAAATATATGAATGGTGATATTTTTTTCAGTGCAGGCAAGCTATCTGACGGGTTAATTCTATAGATCAGCCGGGAGGGGTTAATATAAAAGTTGCTGATAAATGCATCTCTTCGACAGGAATCATCTCCTATGAAAGTAAAATTGCCGGAGCTTGCAAAATCAATAGCGCTGTGTCCAGGCACATTGTAGACGATAATTCTGTTACTCCTCGTGGTAAATATCCTAATACTTCGTACAGTTATTATTAATAGCATCACCAGCAGGGCGTATTTAAAATATTGTTTCTTTTTTTGCAGGAGCCAGACTGCTATAAAGATAATGACGACATACAGCAATAATGTTTGTACAACCGAGAGCAATATATTGTTACTTACCGCAAATGGCAATGCATTGATCCAAAGGATGATTGTGTTCATCGCTTTAAGCATAATAGAAATTACATATCCAATGGCAATGGCAAGCGGCTCAATAAATGCAGTTGCACATAATAACAACTCGCTATAGAGTATTAGTCCCGATAATGGAACGATCAGCAGGTTGGACAACAGGAAGAGATTAGGGAGCTGATGAAAATGATATATGCTCAGCGGAATGGTTAATACCTGGGCCGCAAGGGTAACGGCAATAAGTTTCCAAATATAATGAGCTATTTTATTTTTCAAGTAAAACAGGTTGGTAATGGGCCGGAGGAAAATTACAATACTCAATACTGCCGCGTAAGAAAGCTGGAAACCAACATCCCACAAATAGAAAGGATTGTAACACAGGAGAAAAAATGCAGAAGCGCTCAGGGTATGATAAACGGATACCTGACGGTTGACGTATTGCCCCACGATGATAAAGGAAAACATTACTGTACTTCTCAGGACAGACGCTCCGCCACCTGATATAAAAGCGAATGTCCATAGAATGATTAGTATTATACATCCTCTGAGAAGGTTAGCTTTCTGGCGTTTTTGAAGTGGTTTTAGCAATACCAGTAATAGTCCGTATATCATTGCCAGATGCATACCTGATATTGCAATTATGTGCACTACACCTGTGTTGGAATAAGCTTGTACTAAGTCTCTGTCAAGATGTTCGCGGTATCCCATCAGCAGTGCTTCTGCTATTGCAGTTTCTTCCCTCCCGTGTAGATACTTTCCAAGTATATGCAGAAATGCAGCCCTTGAATGATGTAACCATTGCGAAAATGAGGATCCATAATGTCCTGGTGCAATGGCAAAATCTTTAGTAATGAGAAATACCTGGTGCGTTACAGACTGAAAAAGGCAATAGCGCTTATAATCAAAGGCACCCGGGTTGCCAGTATTGGTTATGGGCTGTAATGGTTTGTTGAAAATAATGACTGAACCCAGGTTTAACCTGTTGGGCAGTATGCTGTCTTTTTGAAAGTAGATGATAATGTGGCCTGCAGTTTTTACAAAACTGTCTTCGGCTGACAGGGCATATACCTTTGCCAAAGCTTTATATGATCTGTTTTTTTCAATAAGGGGTTCTTCCAGTACGGCTATTACAGAGGTTTTATGATTATAATAGTGCCCGAACCATTCTTTCCGGTGTTGTATATTTTTTCCCTGAGTAATCCATGCTCCGAGGATTATAGAAGCAAGGGTAAGCCATACTCCCCATATCCATTTATAGCGAAACAACAAGTACCCTTTCAGCAGATAGGAAACAGCAATAAAGACTGCCGTAGCAAATATCGCATTATAGATCAATGAAAGTGAGAAAGGATAATACCACTGTAAAAGAATTCCACCCGATAAAGGCAGCAGTACACGAAGAAATGGCGCCTGTTTCCATACAGGGATGGCAGGTAGCAACATGAGGCGGGTGTTATGAATATGAAAATAACATTTAGGGTTAACACTGCATAATTAATTTTAAGAATATTGGGTGAATTGATATAAAAAAAAGAGGCTGTCCTTTTAAGGCAGCCTCTTTAGTTTTCCCCGCAAGCATTATATCTTCATATATATTCTGAATACGGGATTATTTTCAGGGTAGTTTTTTATAGGTTATCTGAGGAAGGAAAGGACACCTCGGTTTACTTATATTTCTAATGCCCTTTTCCAAAATCAGGAGCGTTTTTATCATACCAAATTCTTTGTGTGCTGAGCGTTGTCACGTCCTGCGCATTGGGCGTGAAACCCTGATCGCTCAATGCTGCATTCCAGTTAGCTCTGTTAACTTCTCCGGGATCATTAGTCCACCAGCGGCGGGGAATAATTTCATTAAATTCTTCGCGGGCATAATAGGTCGAAGAATACTTTGGATACCCCGTACGACGAACGAGTACAAAAGCCTCACTTGCGTTTCTGTAAAAATTGAGATATTCCTGGATATAGATCCGCTCCAGGTCATTTATACCATTAAACTTAACTTCATCACCATCCAGATAGCTTTGAATTGCAGCTGAGCCATTTCCTGTAAAGCCCGTTGCAGATTGTGCAGTCACGGCAATGCTATTCATGGTACTGATAGATGAGGCTACTCCTTTTTTATACCAGTCCTCAGCAGTTCCCTTTGTATTAATACCATTGCCATACCCTTTTTGTATAAACTCGGCAACCAGAAGACATGATTCGGCATTAGTAACAATTACATCAGTATAGCCACCCGTTTGCCCATTCATTTTGGGAGCAAAGAATTTTCTGTTGATAGGAGAAATCAGAAAATAGTTGGTGCCCCCTATGGGTAATGCATTACTTATATATGCTGCTACTGTAGGATTGGTTGTCCAGTCGGCCGGCGCCCCCTGAAATTGAATTAGCGGGTCATTTAAGTCCATAAATGCAGGCGGGGTAACACCATTATCTGTAAATACCTTTTTGCTTAATCCGTTGTTCTCAAAATATATGGGCAACCGTGGATCATTAGCTTTCTTGAGAAAAGTAATAATTGATGTACTGCCGTAGCGAACACTGCGATAATTGACATCGTTTCCGAAAGCCGAAAAATTGGGATTAGTATAAGATAATTGAGCATCATCATTATCAATCGGACCGGTAGCATCTTGTATTACCTGTTTGAAAATAGATTTTGTTTTTTCAGCATTTTGATTTTCAAGTCTTGCAGCAATTCTTAACTTGAGTGTATTGGCAAGCTTTACCCATTTTGTTGCATCACCTTTATAAAAAATATCAGATGAGCCAATATCTGCCTGGTTGGGCAAACTTGTATTTGATAAAATACCAATCGAATTATCTAACTCTGAAAGCCAGGTATTAAACAATGTTTCCTGATTATCATATACCGGGCTGTAATTGCTTTCGTATCGCCCCTGTTCAGCCTGGGTATATGGGATTGATCCATTCATATCCGTTACTTTAATACCGTGAAGCACTTGTATGATATAAGCAATCGCTCCTATTTTTTGATATTTATCTTTGTCATCCATTTTAGCAATTTGTCTTCTGATTTCGAACAAGTTTGGTAAAATCTGACTGTAATAAACGCCATACCTTGTATTTACATTCGCAGTGATTTCATAGGGACTTGCAGTTACATGTTGAGTATAACGAAATAGCTGTTCCATACCTTCCCATATCCACTCACCTCCATTGTAAGTGGCTAATTTTTCCTCGGAATAAGAAAGCAGGTATTTAATATCAGGATTGGTAACAATTGTTGAGTTTGTATTAATATCACCGAAATTCTTGGTGCAGGAAACACTTGTTAATATTAAGGCGCCCGCAATTATATGTCTTGATTTGAGTTGCATTTGAATTGAATTAAGTTTGACGAAAATTAAAATGCTGCCCTTATTGTGAAAATAAAGGACCTCATCATTGGCAAAAATCCTTCCTCACCGGAGTACGCTGTATTATTTGAGTTGTTTGACTCAGGATTAAAGTTATAAGGCAAAGAGTTGTACAGGTACAGGAGATTGCGCCCAACGGCAGAAACTGACAACCCTCTCAATTTAAGCTTCTCGTATATTTTGGGCGATATGGTATAAGATAATGCTACCTGACGCAAAGAGACCCATGAATTTTTTAATATCCAGAAGTCTGCTACTCCAGTAGAAGAGGATCCATAGCGATAATAGAACTGAGGTAAATGAGACGGTTCTACCAGTCCTTTATCATAAGCCTCCTGGTAAGACATACCACCCACATCGGCAGTTCCGCCACCAGGTTTATCAACTACTTGTCCGGGAGCAAAGACACCCTGTGGAATGATTCCATCATCATAAGTTCCACCATCATTTGCATACTTTGAAGTCCATTGAATTCCGCCATGTTCTGCATCACGACCGTGTAATGAATTAGGGAAGACGCCTGTATGTGTACCGTACCTATAACTTAATAACACAAAATCCCCGCCTATTTTTGCATCAAGCAAGACATTAAGACTGAAATTTTTATAAGTAAAAGTATTATCCCATCCACCTCTGAATTTTGCATTAATATCACCTACATCCTGCCACTTATTACTGCGCGCTGGAAATGCTGTCCTGGAATCTCCTCTCCAGGCAAGAATTGGTAAACCGTTCTTGGGATCATCAATTGGTTTCCCATTTGCATCTACTGCCTGATAAGCGGTAGAGTGAATTTGTGTCCTTAACGTTCCATAAGATTTACCAACGACTGCCCATGTGCTTATTTCTCCAATATTGGCTCCCAAATTATATTCAGTTCTGCCGGGATACAAATCAATAATTTTATTTCTGTTGACAGCATAATTCACAGCTGTATTCCAGTTAAAATTTTTGCTCCTTACAGGTGTGGCATCTATCCCAATTTCTATACCTCTGTTTTGAATATTTCCGGCATTAATGAAAATTGTATTTACACCTGATTCAACCGGTGCCGTTATATCTAATAATTGATTTTTTGTATTATCCTGGTAAACACTAACATCAAAGCCTAAGCGATTATTGAAAAACCGCATTTCCAATCCCAATTCTTTAGAAATTTTTCTTTGAGGTTTAAGATTAGGTTGAAGTACAGAACTGCTGCTATAGGTAGAAATGGGAATAGATTGACCATTTGCAGTACTATAGCCGCTAAAGGCAAACCCAGGGTTTATTCTATAGGGATCAGTGTCTCCTCCCAATGCAGCTATATTACTTCTGAGTTTTCCATAACTAATCCATCCAGGCAATTTGTCTTTAAGGGTTTCTGTAAATATCCATGATAAACTGGCTGCCGGATAGTTATAAAAATTATTGCCTGTTCCGTTGGAGTAGGTAAGCGCACTGCTCCAGTCGCCTCTCCATGTAGCCTGCAGGAAAAGCATATTTTTGAAAGCAATGTCAGCGCTTGCATATAATGAATTAAACGCCTTACGGTTACTGATTCCGGCTGAAGTAGTCGGTTGCAATACAGAATTAGCGATGAAATAATTGCCTGGGTAGCTTAAACCTCCATTTGTTGAGCTATTTTCAAATGTAGTTTTATAGTGTTGCGCCTCACCACCGATATATCCACTAACTATCAGGTCTGGGTTGATATCTTTATTCATCATCAACATCCATTTTTGCATATTACTCTCCTTGGTTTGAAAGCCAAGTGAGTAGGATCCTCCTGTAAAGTTTATACCTTGTCCCAGTTCTTTTGTTTCATCACGGGTATATATATTATTAATATTACCCTCCAGTATCAATCGTGCCCAGTCGGTCAATTTTAAAGTGAAAGCCACCCGACTCCTTAACAATTGTTCCTTTTGTATATAGTTATTCTCAAAAAGGGAAAACCAAAATCTGGTCTCCGGGGCAAAATTAGTTTCTCCTGGTGTGGCAGGGTTAGGAACTCCTCCAAATTGACTGGTATAATGTTCCTTTTGCATCCAGTATTTGGTGTCGTAATTACGCGGCATCATCCAGCTATACAGCTTACCAAAATTATAGGAGGCAAAAGCATCCAGCCCTCCAAGGCGGGGTGGATTGTAGCCTGTGAAATCTGAGTATGCTGCACTTACGTCCACATCCAGGAAGCTGGTAAATTTGTGAGTTATCCTTAGATCAAAAGCATTTTTTGTGAACCGGTTATTACTAACCACTCCTTCGGCCTGATTACGGTTATACGACAAACGAAAAGTAGATTTTTCTGTTCCTCCGTCTATGGCAACATTCGTATTATTACCTACTCCTGTTTGAAACACATCAAGAAAGTTATTAGGCTGGGGCAAATATTTAGTCATTGTGCCATCATAGTTGATCACATCTTGTCCCAACATTCTGGGGCCCCAATTTTCTAATTCTCTGCCTATTCCTCTGTCAATATATGGCTTACCGGAAATGGGATCTGTAGGGAAAACTTTGGTTGTCCATCTTTCCGTTGGTTTATAATTCGGGTCTCTGTTGTCTGTAAAAAAATCACCTACAGTACCCCCTCCAAATTCATTTTGAAAATTAGGGCCTGAATATGGATCAGTAATACTTAATGAATGGCTGACAGATATACCAATTCCTTTTTGCTGCTTTCCCTTTTTTGTGGTGATCAGTATCACTCCGTTAACAGCACGCGTTCCATACAAAGCAGCGGCAGCGGATCCTTTCAATACTGAAACGCTTTCGAAATCTTCCATATTCAGGTTCTTCAGGTCGTTGCCAAAATCACGGCCGTTACCATTAAACAGGTCATTATCCATTATCACACCATCTATCACAAAAATGGGCTGATTATTTGTACCAAGCGTAGAGTTTCCGCGAATCACAATTTTAGAGTTTGCCATCAATCCACCGGCTCCTCCCATATCAATTTGCACACCTGCAACTCTGCCCTGTAAGGCATTTATTGGATTTACTTCATTGGTTTTTGCAAGGGCATCACCTTTTACTTCTGTAACTGAAAAACCCAGTGATCTTTTTTGCTTAGTTACACCTAAAGCTGTAACTACAACCGCCTCATTTACCTTAATGCTGGATTTCATCACTACTGCTAACTTTGTTTGATCTGTTAAATGAACTTCCTCCGTCTCAAAGCCTACGGAACTAAATACTAAAACATTTTGAGTGGATAATAATGAAATGCTGAAGTACCCATTTGCATCTGTTGCTCCCAGGTTGCTGCCTCCTTTAACAGCAATTGTTACTCCCGCAAGCCCGGATCCACTTTCGTCGGTTACTTTGCCGGTAATGGTTTTCCTTTGCTGTGCAAAGCCCTGAGTGAAAGACAGTACTGCTAATATCAACAGTACCTGAACGCATTTTTTTTTCATACAGAATTTTTGGTTGTTAATATAATTTTGAAATAGATATACTGCTGATATTTTGATATCAGTTCCTCAAGCTGCTTCAGAAACTTTCTTCTTCGCAGAAATGTTTTTCTCTGATTTTTCCATCACCAGTGCTGCACTGCCTATCAGCCCGGCATCGGGCCCGATTTCGGAAATAATAATTTCTGTATTGACGGCCAGGCTGGGGATGCAATGCTCATTCAGCGCCTGCTGAATTGGCGCTTGTAATATCTTTCCCACCACAGAACCTCTCCCGCTTAATACCACTTTACCCGGGTTTAGCAGGTGTATGAGGATTGCTATACCACGACCAATATTATATCCTGCTTCCGACAGCAATTCCACTGCAAAACGATCGCCTCTTCCGGCTGCCTGAAATATAGCATTGGCTGCATTTTCCGGAGTGCCTGTTATTAGTGTTTCTTTATTTAGTATTGAAGTTTTGCCGGCAGACAATGCACTCACCGCTTTTTCAATGACGGCATACAGAGAAGCTTCTGTTTCAAGACAACCGCTTTTACCGCAACTACACAGTTTGCCATTCTGAAATAGCGGAATATGGCTAAACTCCCCCGCAAAACCATCATCCCCTCTAAACAATTCATTATTTAATATCAGCCCCAGTCCTATGCCCCAGCCAATATTAATTACCATTATGTTTTTGCTGTTTGATGCAGCTCCAAACTTTAATTCTGATAGCGCTATCATCCCGGAATCGTTATCTACAAATACAGGTATACCAGTTTTAGAAGAAATATATTCACTTATGCTGCCCGAGCCGGTTAAGAATGAATAGTTTATCCCTTCATTTGCATTGATAAATCCAGGCATGCCAATTCCAATACCCAGGATTTTGTTTTTATCTATACCTGAGTTGGAAATTACCTGGTTAATTTTTTGAGTCAGCTTTTGAAGGGCATCGGGCTCTTTTGAAAGATTCAGTTCAAGTAATAGTGGATTACCAACACATTTACTATTCATATCCATTACTGCCAGTCTGGTTATATATTGATCCATGGCCACAGCAACGGTGTACATAAAATCGGAGCGTAAAGAATACATTTGAGGACGCCGGCCTCCGCTTGATGGGGCATGCCCGGTTTCTACAACATAACCTTCTTTAACAAGTTCATTTAATATCCTGGTAGTTAGCGAGAGGCTTTTTTCAATCTTATTGCTTATCTCTGCACAGGACAGCAGTTTTGAAAAATAAAGATTGCTGATAATTTTCTTTTTATATAAGTTGTTTTTAGCAGCCATTTCAGAAAAGCAGGGTTTTTCGTTATTTTTACAATAAAATAACAAAACTTTTATAAATAAAACAAAAAGAAATTTAAAAAATACTAAAATAGTAGAATTAATATTTAATTAAATTATAAGATCGCTTAAGATATTTGTTATTTTATAACATATCTTTTATCAACATTGCAAACTCAAAATGAAATAATATGCGTCAATTCTTATTGTTCCTGATGTTCCCTTTTCTGTATATCTCAAAGGGACATGCCCAGGTGGTTAATGAAAACGATAATAAAATGCAGTGGTTTAAAGATGCTAAGCTGGGCATCTTCATACACTGGGGTATTTATTCGGTAGACGGTGTTGATGAAAGCTGGTCATTTTATAATAAAAAAATGTCTTATACCGATTATATGAGACAGCTCAATGGTTTTACAGCTAAAAACTATAACCCGGATGCCTGGGCACAACTCATTAAGGAATCCGGAGCACGCTATGCAGTAATAACTACCAAACATCACGATGGTATCGCACTTTGGGATACAAAGGCAAATAATATGAGCGTTGCCAAACTTACACCTGCCCACAGAGATGTGTTGACTCCATTTTTTACTGCCATCAGGAAAGTTGGATTAAAAACAGGGGCTTATTTTTCCATCCTCGACTGGAGCCACCAGGATTACCCCGGGTTTTTGAAGGACAGTAGCCGCTACCAGATAAAAAATGACACTATGCGCTGGAAGCGTTACCAGGATTTTTATCAAAAACAAATACAGGAACTGAGTGAAAAATTTAATCCTGATTTATTTTGGTTTGATGGGGATTGGGAACATAGCGCTGCGGAATGGCAGGCAAAGAAAGTGAGAGCAATGATATTGAAACACAATCCCGATGCCATTATTAATGGCAGGCTTACCGGATATGGCGATTATGAAACACCCGAGCAAAATTTTCCCATTACTAGGCCGTCATTACATCCCTGGGAATTGTGTATGACTTCAAATAACAATTGGGGCTACCACCCCGATGACAGTGCTTACAAAACTCCTTATCAGTTGATTACCATTTTTGCAGATGTGATTAGCAATGGCGGTAATTTATTGTTTGATATTGGCCCAAGAGAAGATGGATGGATCCCTACAGAACAGGTACACCTGCTGAAAGAACTGGGAAAATGGACAAACAAATATTCTAATGCTATTTTTAATACTGTAGCAGGACTGCCTCCAGGGCATTATTATGGAGCAAGTACTTTGTCTAAAGATTCTTCTACCCTTTATTTATTTGTGCCCAACGGCGATTTGGGTAAAATAGTCATCAAGGGATTATATAATAAAATTAACAGTATCAAAGTGCTGGGAGCTGATCAGTCTTTAGGATATAAAATTGTAGGTAAAATTTCCTGGAGCCCGGTTCCGGGACTTGTATATATTGATGATATACCGGCAACTGTTATGGATGAATATATGACGGTGCTTGAAGTAAAACTTGACGGTCCGGTGAAGCTATATACAGGCAAAGGCGGGCTGACAAATTAAGATAAACTGAAAAAGGTTTTGTACGGTTTGCGGTCTAACGGCAGATATATTCATTATGCCACGAATGCATGAATGCGCCTGTGGTGCGATTGTGCATTCGTGTAATTGTACGTTGTAACTAAAAACTGCAAACATTTTGAAAAAATTCTTACCAAACCTTTGCGGCAATGATATTGTCAGCTCAAATCCTATATAAAAAACACAGAATTCTCAGGGAATGATTTACGAATCTTCACTAAATATTCATGCATTCGTGGCTTTGTTGTATTAGTACAATCTGTTCTTATTCAAACTGATGGAATCAGCAGGAATCTCCCCTTCTTCCGAAATACATGCAGTGCCGCTTGTTATTCTATAGTCTCTATATACATTTTGTGAAATCTGAAACGAAAAGCAGGAAATATTCTGATGAATTTCTGCGACTCAGAAAGAAGAAGAGATAAAAAAAATCCATTCCGAAGAGTCGGAACGGATTTGTGTAGGTTTATAATTCCTAACCGTCCTAATTGAAATAATATTTGTTTAACTGCAACCCATACTGTTGCCGCAATTCAGGCATTTATAGCAGGTGCCGCTTCTTACTGTTATATGTCCGCAGGTATTACATGCAGGTGCATCGCTTTGCATACTTTTCAAATGCTCACTTACTACATTTAAACTTGTTGCAGAAGGCAGCTTCGAAGCTTTGGGAGACTGACCGGCAGAGTGAAGGTTAGTACCTGTTGGGCCTATTACCCTTACATCACTCAACGCGGGTTTAGGTGCATACTCCAAACCAGTAGGAACGTCATCCCAATCATCATTCCCCAGGTTGTTAACTTCAGGTTTATCCAGCACATGTACCAGGTCTGTTCTGCCCAGGTATTCGTAAGCCAGGCAGCGGAATACAAAATCAACTATGGAAGTAGTAGACTTGATATTCGGATGATCTACCATGCCGGCAGGCTCAAACTTGGTAAATACGAATTTTTCTACAAACTCTTCTAAGGGTACACCGTATTGCAAACCAACCGAAACAGATATAGCAAAACAGTTCATCAGGCTACGCAGGGTAGATCCTTCTTTTGCCAGATCTATAAATATTTCACCCAAAGTGCCATCGCCATATTCTCCGGTTCTTAAGAAAAGTGCCTGCCCGTTGATTTTAGCTTTTTGGGTAAATCCCCTGCGTTTGGCAGGCAATTGCTTTCTTTCCACAATTCTCGACAACTGACGTTTCAGCTTGGTATCTGTTGATTCCTGCATGCGTTTGTGCAGTTCTTCCAGTAGTTCGTCAACAGTAAGTTTACTCATGTCAATCAACTGTGCCGTCTGTGGGGTAGTTTCTTCACTTGAAGCTTCTTTTTCTTTGGTTTTTTTGGTATCGCTCTTATTGCTTAATGGCTGACTCAGTTTGGAGCCGTCACGATAAAGCGCACAGGCTTTCAAGCCTTGTTCCCAACTCAGCATATAACAATCACTGATTTCTTCTACTGTAGCTTCATGCGGAAGATTGATGGTTTTGGAGATAGCACCGCTTATAAATGGTTGAGCGGCTCCCATCATACGGATATGTCCGTGAGGATGAATAAAACGCTGACCTTTCTTACCACATTTATTAGCACAATCAAATACCGCATAGTGCTCTTTTTTCAGATATGGGGCACCCTCAATAGTCATCGAGCCACAGATATAATCGTTAGCAGCTTCTATTTGCTCGGGTGTATAACCAAGCGCTTCAAGTAGGTTGAAGTTCCAGTCGTTGTATTCTTCAGGAGTGAAACCCAGTCTTTCAAGGCAGGGTTCGCCGAGAGTGAATTTGTTGAAAACAAAACCAATTTCAAAAGCTGAAGCTAATGCATTATCAAGTTTTTTAATTTCATCTGAAATAAATCCTTTTTCACTAAGACTTTGCAGGTTGACGAATGGTGCGCCTTCAAAACTGGCCGAGCCTACTGCATATTTTATTATTGCATCAATTTCTTTATCAGCATATTTCAGGTTTCTAAGTGCTTGCGGAACAGACTGGTTGATAATTTTGAAATATCCACCACCACTAAGCTTTTTGAATTTAACCAGGGCAAAATCAGGTTCTACACCAGTGGTATCACAGTCCATCACCAATCCAATGGTGCCGGTTGGAGCAATGACAGTAGCCTGAGCATTACGGTAACCAAACTTTTCTCCCAGTTCTACGGCTTCGTCCCATGCATTGCATGCGGCTTTAAGCAGGTAGTCGGGACAATATTTGGCATGAATACCCTGTGGTTTTATACTCAGCTGTTCATATTCGTCAGCATCGTAGGCGGCAAGACGGTGATTGCGCATAACTCGCATCATATCTTCCCTGTTTTCTCCAAATCTTGCGAAAGGTCCAAGGTGAGAAGCTATTTCTGCAGAAGTTTTATATGCTATTCCCGTCATGATAGCAGTAATAGCACCAGCAATAGCCCTTGCTTCTTCGCTGTCGTAGGGAATACCACTTACCATTAACATAGAACCTAGATTAGCATAGCCAAGCCCCAATGTGCGGTAGTCGTAAGAAAGCTGCGCTACCTCTTTTGAGGGGAACTGTGCCATGAGTACTGATATTTCAAGTACTGTAGTCCAGAGGCGCACTGTGTATTCAAATCCTTTTACATCAAATACATTATTGTCTTCGTTAAAGAATTTGCGCAGGTTAACTGAAGCCAGGTTGCAGGCGGTATTGTCGAGGAACATATACTCACTGCAGGGGTTGGAGGCCCGGATACGTCCACCTTTGGGGCTGGTATGCCATTCATTAATGGTGGTATCGTATTGGGTACCCGGGTCTGCACAACGCCACGCTGCGTAAGCAATCTGGTTCCACACCTCCCTGGAAGGAATTTTTTTCATTACTTTTCCATCGGCGCGGGCTTTAAGCTCCCAATCCTCATTATGTTGTAGTTTTTCAAAAAACGAATTTGGTATACGCACAGAGTTGTTGGAGTTCTGTCCACTTACGGTTTTGTAGGCCTCACCTTCATAATCTGAAGCATAGCCGGCATTAATAAGGGCTGCTACCTTGTTTTCTTCTTCTACTTTCCAGTTGATGAAACTCATTATTTCGGGGTGGTCAAGGTCGAGGCATACCATTTTGGCGGCACGCCTTGTAGTACCTCCACTCTTGATGGCGCCTGCTGCTCTGTCGCCGATCTTTAAAAAACTCATCAGTCCCGATGAAGTGCCGCCACCACTCAGTTTTTCTCCTTCTCCGCGTATATTGGAATAATTAGTGCCTACCCCGCTACCATATTTAAAAATGCGAGCTTCCCTTACCCACAAATCCATAATACCGCCATCGTTAACAAGGTCGTCTTCCACACTCAATATAAAACATGCATGTGGCTGCGGGCGTTCGTAAGCCGAGGTAGATTTTTTCAAAATATTGTCGGCAGGATCAACATAATAATGCCCCTGTGGTTTGCCGGTAATGCCGTAGCTTTCATGCAAACCGGTATTAAACCATTGTGGGCTATTCGGTACACAAGCCTGGTTGAGTATACAATACACCAGCTCTTCATAAAAGATTTGAGCGTCAGCCTTCGAAGCGAAATAGTCATAACGCTCACCCCATACCCTCCAGCAGTTAGCCATTCGATGTGCTACCTGTTTTACAGAAGTTTCCCTGCCTGTGGAACCGTCAGGCTGTGGTACACCGGCTTTACGAAAATATTTTTGAGCAAGAATATCCGTTGCAATCTGGCTCCACTGTTTCGGAACTTCTACATTTTTCATTTCAAATACAATCTCGCCGTTGGGGTTTCGGATCACAGAAGTACGATAGTCATACTCAAACTGGTCAAACACATTAATGTCGTCGCGTGTAAAGAGACGACGGTACTTCAAGCCTCCGCTTTTATTTTTTTTATTCATAACAGCAAAATGTTTATTTCTGAAACTGCCGGTTAAATTAAGTTATCATTTGATCATGCAGATGACGAAAATATCAGGCTTAATCCGTTTGCCAAACCTTTAAATATTAACAGGATGTGGAAAAGTGGTAAAGACACAATACTACAGTGTATTAGCTCTTTTTTACACATTGTCGTGATAAAAAAATTTGGATATACAATGGTTTTTTTCTAAATCTTATAGTATCTAAGTAGTTTCCCTGATAATCGTGTTATTTTTACGAAGTTCGGTAGAATTAAAAACAGTTGTAACAAAAACTTTTTTGCATTTTTGTATATAAAGGAATCAATAACTTAGAGAATGACCAATCGAATATACCAGGGGATAGTTACAAAAAAGAAAGAAGGTAAAAAGTCTTTGGCGGTGCTTATTGACCCCGATAAGGTTGATGAGCAGAAGATAAGCGAGTTGATGATACTTACTAATGAAGCTAAAGTGGATTATTTACTGGTCGGCGGGAGTCTTGTAATTTCCAATCACCTCGATGAAGTGGTAAGTCAAATAAAGCGGGGAAGCAATATTCCCGTTATTTTATTTCCGGGTTCTCCATCTCAGGTTACTCCTTATGCAGATGCCCTTCTATATTTGTCTTTGATTTCGGGACGTAATCCTGAATTGCTGATCGGGCAACATGTTATTTCTGCTCCTGTAGTTAAGCAAAGCAGGCTCGAAATCATTTCCACAGGATATATGGTTATTGATGGCGGGGCGCCTACTACGGTTTCATATATCAGTAATGCCGCACCTATACCTTCGGATAAAAATGAAATTGCGATGTGCACAGCAATGGCAGGGGAAATGCTTGGGATGAAACTTATATATATGGATGCAGGCAGCGGCGCCCGCAGGGCTGTTTCTGAAAATATGATTGAAAAAGTTGCCGGGGTAATTGAAACTCCGCTGGTAGTAGGGGGGGGGGTAACTGATCCTGAAAAAGCCTATCGCAATTGTAAAGCCGGCGCAGACCTCATTGTCGTGGGAAATGCTATAGAAAAAGACCCTTCTCTCATCCGCGAGATGAGCGCTGCGGTACACAGCCTGCAGGTATATCAGTAATTTTGCGCTTGATTATTAAATTTTCACATAAAAAATAGTACTGCAACTGAAAAATGTACTTTCTTTGCATCGTCAAAAATTTTATTAAAAGCCCAAGCTTTATATTTAACTGAAAATGAATAAAAATCTCACCACAGTACTCGCTGATGTGCCTGTAGTATCAGGTACTATATTGCGTGGGGTTTTTCCTGTTCTGCCTGGAGCAGTTTTTTTCTGCCCTCAAACCCCCTTCAGGGTACGACGTTGATACCTCAAAACATAATGCACACTTCGAAAAATGAAGTAAAAGTTGCCTTGGCCGGTGCTGCCATCATATCGGTGCTTTTGCAATGCTTTAATCTACATGATGATTATTAAGTCTTAAAAAAGAAAATGAAAACCCAGGAACAATTTCAGGTATTGGTTGCCAACGAGAGTCACCTCAGTTTTGCTCAAATCATTTGCGACGAGATGGCCTCTTCTGCAAAAGCCAGAGGAACTGGTATTGCCAAAAGAAGCCCTGAATATATTCAGCAAAAAATAAATGAAGGCAAGGCGGTAATAGCGTTTAGTAAAGATGGGATATGGGCAGGATTTTGCTATATTGAAACCTGGAGTCATGGCCAGTATGTGGCTAATTCCGGACTGATTGTCGCCCCGGCTTTCCGGAAAGGCGGACTGGCAAGGGCAATTAAAGGAAAAATATTTGAACTGAGCAGGAAACTATATCCCGAAGCTAAGATATTCGGGCTGACTACCGGACTCGCAGTAATGAAGATCAATTCAGAATTGGGTTATGAACCGGTAACCTATTCCGAGCTTACACAGGATGAGGCTTTTTGGGCTGGCTGTAAAAGCTGTGTTAATTACGACATCCTGATGAGCAAGGAACGTAAAAACTGTTTATGTACCGCTATGCTATACGATCCCAAAGATCATTATACACCTGAAGAAACTAAAAAGGATTTTCAACAGCATTCTAAACTTTATGAGCGGTTTATGCGCATAAAAAAATGGAAGCTGTTGCAACCGTTTCTGAAAAAAGAAAAGGACGAAAATTCTAAGAGAAAAGGTCTTGCAGGAATTTTCAGCTTTCTTTTCAGCCTGTGATTTTCATTAACTATATTTTTTGTATTTCAAATAAATCAGAACGGACATGAAAAAAATAGTACTTGGATTCAGCGGAGGATTAGATACTTCTTTTTGTGTAAAATATTTAACTGACGACAAGGGGTATGAGGTACACTCAGTAATTGTAAATACCGGTGGATTCGATGAAAATGAGTTGAAAAAAATAGAAGCACATGCTTATACGTTGGGGGTAAAAACCCACACTACTGTAAATGCAGTGAAAACATATTATGATACTATAATCAGGTATCTTATTTATGGCAATGTACTTAAGAACAATACTTATCCCTTGAGTGTAAGTGCAGAAAGATTGAGTCAGGCATTGCATATAGCCGAACATGTGAAGAAACTTAATGCTGATGCCGTAGCACATGGTAGTACCGGAGCAGGTAACGACCAGGTGCGTTTTGATATGATCTTCCATATTATGATTCCGGGAGTAGAGATTATCACACCCATCAGGGATATGAAGCTGAGCCGTGAAGCAGAAATTGAATACCTAAAGAAAAAGGGGGTGGATATGAATTTTGAAAAGGCGATGTATTCTATCAACAAAGGACTCTGGGGAACAAGTGTTGGCGGTAAAGAAACATTGTCCTCAAAGGGGATGTTGCCCGAAGAAGCATGGCCTACCCAGGTAACTGCTAAAGGCGAACAGGAAGTAAAACTAAGTTTCATAAAAGGACAACTTGTTGCCGTGGATGGTAAACAATTCGGGCATCCCGTACAGGCAATTCAATACCTGCAAAGTATTGCAGGACCCTATGGTGTTGGCCGTGATATACATGTAGGAGATACTATTATTGGTATTAAAGGCCGTGTAGGTTTTGAAGCGGCTGCACCTATGATTATTTTGAAAGCACATCATGCCCTGGAAAAACACGTGCTCACCAAATGGCAACTGAATTGGAAAGACCAGCTTGCACAATTTTACGGCAACTGGCTGCATGAAGGGCAGATACTTGACCCTGTAATGCGGGATATTGAAGCATTTCTCGAGAACTCTCAGCAAAATGTAACCGGGGATGCCTTCGTATATTTGTATCCTTATCGTTTTCAAATTTCGGGCATTTCATCACCTTATGACCTGATGAACAGCAAATTCGGGAAATACGGAGAAATGAACACAGGGTTCACCGGTGATGATGTAAGAGGGTTTAGTAAAATATTCGGGAATCAAACATCCATATATCAACTGGTAAAACAAGATGCTGCCGGTAAATAAAAGCAACATCATATTATTTGACATGCAAAAAATTAAAATCGGAATAATCGGTGGCGCCGGGTATACAGGCGGAGAACTGATCAGGCTGCTGATCAACCATCCTGCTACTGATATAATATTTATTCATAGCCGAAGCAATGCCGGAAAACCGGTTGAAGAGATCCATCAGGATTTGCTGGGTGAAACTTCATTAATATTCACCGACAATCTTTCCGCATTGAGTGGCGGTGTTGATCTTTTGTTTCTTTGCCTGGGACATGGAGAATCAAAAAAATTTTTATCAGAGAATAAAGTAGCTGACACGATAAAGATCATTGATCTTGCCAATGATTTCCGGTTAAGTAAACAATCGGTTATTGGTAACCGAAAGTTTGTGTATGGATTACCTGAGTTAAATAAAACACAGATACTAAAAGCGGATAATATTGCTAATCCCGGTTGTTTTGCCACTACCCTTCAACTTGGATTATTACCATTGGCAAAAGCTGGCTTATTGGATGAAATATATACCACAGGTATAACAGGAAGTACCGGTGCCGGACAAAAACTTGCAACCACTTCTCATTTCAGTTGGCGTGCCAATAATATACAGGCATACAAAACACTGACCCACCAACACCTTGGTGAAATCGGAGAATCTTTATTACAGTTGCAGCCTAAGGGAAACTTCGACCTGAGCTTTGTACCCTGGCGTGGTGATTTTACCAGGGGTATATTTGTAAGTTCTACCGTGCATTGCGAGCTTGGGTTTGATGAGCTTACGATGATGTATACTGATTTTTATAAAGATGCCGCATTTACTTTTTTGAGCAATCAGCCTATTTTTCTAAAGCAAGTAGTGAATACCAACAAAGCTATCATTCAATTAGAGAAGGTTGGGACTAAACTGGTGATTCATTCCATTACCGATAATTTACTGAAAGGCGCCAGTGGTCAGGCTGTACAGAATATGAACCTGATGTTTGGTCTGAATGAAACTTTGGGGTTGAAGCTGAAGGGTCCGGGGTTTTGAAAGGTGAGGCAGGAAGACGGCTATCAGTGTCCTGATAAGTATTAGGCAGGAAGTGTTAGTTAAGAAAAGAATTTATTTGATTAACTAAAATTTTCAATAAATATAAAACACCAATACAGAAAAGAATACGGAAAACCAGGAGTCTTAAAGAAAGCCAGCCTGAAAAGATGAATTATAAAATATGATACCGGGTGAAATTTTAAAATGAAAATAGTACTATGCTAATAGCAATAGTTAATTTATTACGACGATGACTGCTGACTGCCTATAGCTGATAGCTGAATGCTGATAGCTAACAGCTAATATATCATCCTAATTCGCTAATAAAAAATTAAAACGATTATGAATCTATTCGACGTATATCCTATCAATAATATTATTATCGCAAAGGCAAAAGGCTCTTACGTGTGGGACGATAAGGGCGAGCAATATCTTGATCTGTATGGTGGTCATGCCGTTATATCTATTGGTCATACTCATCTGCATTGGGTACAAAGGATAGAAGAACAATTGAAAAAAATTGCATTCTATTCCAACTCCATTAAAATACCATTGCAGGAAGAACTGGCCACAAAACTTGGTAAGCTGTCGGGCAAAGAAGACTACCAGTTGTTTTTGTGCAACAGCGGCGCCGAAGCCAATGAAAATGCCCTTAAGCTTGCCTCCTTTCATAATGGCAGAAAAAAAGTAATAGCTTTCAGTAAATCTTTTCACGGAAGAACATCTCTTGCCGTATCGGTAACCGACAACAAAAATTATATTGCGCCGGTTAATGAGACAGGCAATGTAATCTTTCTGCCATTTAATGATGAACAGGCACTGGAAGATTGTTTTAAAAAACAGGGCAAAGAAATATCTTCAGTTATCATAGAAGGAATACAGGGGGTTGGCGGTATAAATGTGGCCAATGAAGATTTTTTGAGAAAGATCCGCAGTCTTTGCGATCAGTATGGCGCTGTATATATAGCCGATAGTGTGCAATGTGGATACGGCAGAACAGGAAAATTTTTCAGTCATGATTTTGCCGGAGTAAAAGCTGATATATACACTATGGCCAAAGGCATGGGCAATGGATTCCCCGTTGCGGGTATCATTATAGCACCGCATATAAAGCCCAAACATTTTCAGTTAGGTACAACATTTGGCGGCAATCATCTTGCCTGTGCCGCAGCAATAGCTGTACTTGAAGTACTGGAGCAGGAAAAACTATTGGGTAATGCAGTAATGGTAGGGAAATATCTAAAAGAAGAATTGAGCAATATCCCCGAATTGAAGAATGTAAGAGGCCGGGGATTGATGATCGGGTTTGATGTACCGGAGTCTCTGAAAGACCTTAAAAAGAACCTGCTGATGCATCAAAAAATATTTACCGGTGAAGCAAAGCCCAATGTCATTCGCCTGCTACCTTCACTGGCATTGAAAAAAAGAGATGCGGAAGATTTTATTGATGCGCTCAAAGAGGAAATAGCTGTGATGTCTGGCAGTAATAATGAGCCTGCTGTGACAGAAGTAAATGCCTGAGTTTTTCCCGGAGTTTAAATTTGATTAACCCGTTTCATAATTATTTTAAAAACCCGATACATTGAAACAATTTATTTCTGTAAACGATATTCCCGATATCAACGCCATAGTGAAAGAGGCTTTGGCATACAAAGCAGATCCATTTAAGGACAGGACTTTGGGAAAAGATAAACGTATCGGCTTATTGTTCCTGAATCCGAGTATGCGCACCCGGCTAAGTACACAGATTGCCGCACAGAATCTTGGAATGGAACCTATTGTATTTAATGTGGGTAGTGAAGGATGGGCGCTCGAATTTGAAGAAGAAGCGATTATGAGCGGAAGTAAGGTAGAACATGTAAAGGATGCCGCACCTATTATGGGAAAATATTTTGATATTCTATGTATACGAACCTTCCCTTCATTGCAGAACAGAGACGACGATTACAGTGAGTTGTATATTAAACAGTTTATTAAATATGCCGGAATACCAGTGGTAAGCCTGGAAAGCGCTACGCTTCATCCTCTGCAAAGTCTGACCGATATTATTACGATAACCGAGGTATTGCAGAGCCATACATCCCAAACTTCAAACCCCAAACCTAAAATAGTGCTCACCTGGGCGCCGCATGTAAAAGCACTTCCACAGTGTGTGGCCAATAGTTTTGCGCAATGGGTTAATGCATGGGGGGAAGCAGATTTTACCATCACTCATCCTGAGGATTATGAGCTGGATGAACAATTCAGTAAAGGAGCTAATATTGTGTACAACCAGGAAGAAGCATTAAAGGATGCTGATTTTGTATATGTAAAAAACTGGAGTACTTACAAAGATTATGGCAAAATTTATTGTAACGACCCTGAATGGATGCTCAATGCTGATAAACTTTCTATTACCAGCAATGCCAAAGTAATGCACTGTTTGCCGGTAAGAAGAAATGTGGAACTTAGCGATGAAATACTCGACGGTGCAAATAGCATTATTACACAGCAGGCTTCCAACAGAGTATGGGCGGCTCAGGCTGTATTATCACGTCTGCTTCGTCAATAATACAGGGAGATAATTTTATGAAGAAAATATATGTAATAAAGATTGGAGGTAATATTATTGACGATGAACAAAAGCTGTCTGTATTTCTCAGTGCTTTTGCTACGCAATCCATTGCCAATGAAGGTGGTTTAGTGCTTGTGCATGGCGGAGGTAAGCTGGCTACCAGGATGGCAGAAAAAATGGGTATAGAACAACAGATGGTAGACGGTCGAAGAATAACAGATGCAGAAACACTTAAGATTGTAACGATGGTATATGCCGGCTATATCAACAAAAATATAGTGGCACAACTGCAGGCTAATGGTTGCAATGCTATTGGATTGACCGGTGCAGATGGTAATGCAATTGAAGCGCACAAAAGAATAGCAAAATCCGGTGTGAACTATGGTTTTGCTGGTGATATAGATGATGTAAATACCAGGTTGTTAAGAGTCCTGCTCGATCAACAAATGACTGTGGTGCTGGCGCCTGTTACTCACGATAAAAAAGGGCAGTTGCTTAATACCAATGCCGATACCATTGCGCAGGAAACAGCAAAAGCTTTATCGGCAGAATATGATGTGTCATTGATTTATACCTTCGAAAAAAGCGGTGTGTTGCTTAATGCGGATGATGATACAACGGTGATTAATTCAATTAACCCTTCCTCTTACCTGGAACTTAAAACACAGCAAAAAATATTTGCCGGGATGATACCCAAGCTGGATAATGCTTTTGCGGCCCTGCATAGCGGTGTTAAAAAGGTAATCATCGGAAAAGCAGAACAACTTGAACAATTGATAAGCGGAGTATCCGGTACAACCATAATCGATGAATGATAATATTTCAATACTGGCAGATGAGGCAATTGTTTTATTAAAAGAACTAATTGCCATTCCCTCCTATAGCAAAGAGGAAGATAATACCGCAGCAGCGATATGCCTGTTTTTTGCAAAAAAAGGATTGCCGCATTTTCGTATCGGCAATAATGTGTATGCAACCAATAAATATTTTGATCCGGCTAAATCAAGTGTTTTACTGAATTCCCACCACGACACAGTAAAGCCGAACAAAGGATACAGCATTGACCCCTTTACACCGCTTGAAAAAGACGGCAAACTTTACGGGCTGGGCAGTAACGATGCGGGTGGTCCCTTAGTATCGCTCATCGCGACCTTTCTATATTTCTATGAAAAGGAAAACCTCACCCACAATATTATACTGGCTGCTACAGCCGAAGAAGAAATATCCGGCAGCGGGGGCATAGAAATGCTCTTGCATAATGAGGCATTTCACGGTACCGTTCAGGATAAAGGTATTGCCTGGGCAATAGTGGGCGAACCCACGCAGATGCAAATGGCTGTTGCTGAAAAAGGTTTGCTGGTACTTGATGTTGTAGCACATGGAAAGGCTGGTCATGCCGCACGGGAAGAAGGAGATAATGCTTTATATAAAGCAATTAAAGATATTCATTGGTTTAGCACCTATCAATTTCCCAAAGTATCAAACCTGCTCGGACCCGTGAAGATGAGCGTTACCGTTATTCAAACGGATAATAAAGCGCACAATGTAGTGCCCTCGCAATGCAGTTTTGTAGTAGATATCAGGGTGAATGAACTGTACACTTTTGAGGAAATCCTTTCGGTGATTCAAACTAATGTGTCCTGCGGGGTAATACCAAGAAGCCTTCGTATGAGGTCTTCCTCCATTTCCATTGAACATCCTGCCGTACAATCGGGATTGCGGCTTGGGCGCACCTACTACGGTTCCCCCACCACTTCCGACAAAGCACTCATGCCCTTTCCTGCGCTCAAAATAGGGCCTGGTGATTCGGCCAGAAGCCATACTGCAGATGAATACATTTTTATTGATGAAGTTCGAAACGGCATTCAATTGTATATACAGTTGCTGGAAAGTGTGATAACAAAATAACTATTCTCTTCTTATAAAATTATTTTCATTTTAAGCAGGGAAGTATAGTGGCATGAAATTTTATTTAGACGTTATTTGAATACTGCAATACTTGTATCTCCCGCATGTATAATCAGATTTTTTTAGACTGCATAGTATTTTTCCAATATTATATTTTTTTGAGATTGCAGTTTATGATTTTTAATCAACTACGATACTAAGGTTATCCGCTAAGTGAAATATGACAACATACTTCATATTTCGCTTTCCTTTGCCTATTTTCTGCTTTTTTTTATCAAAAAAAGCAAGAGTTGTTTTGCAACAGAATGAAGGTGATATTATTGTCATTGATGTAATAAATCTAAATTTTTTACTCCGCATACTTTCATGCCATGATGAAATTGTATTTATCTTTAGAATGATTGATTAATCATTAAAAAACTACAAAATGAAAAAACTCTTTGTTTTGTTTTTTGCTGTTGTTTCTTTAATATGTTGTAATAATAACTCTGAAACACCAGCTATATCTACGCCGGCTACAGATTCCTCTGCTAATGCTTCTGTTGCTGACTCCTTATTGCAAAAGGGATGTTATATATACGAAGGCAACAGCAATACTATAAGTTTTGAAATTACCGGTGTCGGTGCAGAAATAACAGGAAAATTAAATTATTCTTTACAAGAGAAAGATGGTAATACCGGAACGTTCAAGGGGGTATTGACCGGTGATACTTTGTTCGGCAATTACACTTTCTTATCTGAAGGCGTGGAAAGTGTACGGGAACTTGCATTTCTTGTAAAAGACAAGCAACTTATTGAAGGCGTTGGTGAACGTAATGCATCTGGAACAACTTTCAAAGACAGGCATGCAATCAGATTTAGTTCCGATATGCCATTGAAAAAAACAGACTGCAATATGACAAAGGCTGATTGTATTTACAAAAATGGGAAAGCATTTTCTAATTTGAACCGGAAATGCCTTGAACTGGCAACCCTTGAAACTAAACTTCAACCAATGGAAGAAGGATCAATGACAAATAGTGATATTGCTTATGTATTGTTCGACAGTACTCAATCTAAAGCAGAATTATTTCTTCCGAATCATAATGAAGGATTGATACTTAAGAAAACTTCTGAAGGCAATTGGCGCAGTGGTGATTATAAACTTATTGCCTGGAAAGGCTATGTTGTTCAATTTAAAAATAAAGCAATTTTTGGAGGTGAATAAGATCGTATTTAACAGTCATTATAATATGCTGGTGAAGTTTACTTTAATATTTTTGATTGTATCAAACTTTTGTATTGGAGTTGCCGGACAGCCCCGGTACACCTCTAAATCTTTTGAAATAACATCCGTTGGGGAGGATACCAGGGTAAGTTTAAATGAGGAAGGAGTATTACAGGTAAATATATCTCCTAAGGACAAGCTCAGGTTTAAATCTGCCGGAATGGTACACTATAGCGATTTTGGCGCCAGGGGTGATGGTAAAACCGATGATGTCACTGCTATTGCTGCGACACATGCTTTTGCTAACCAGCAAAATCTTATAGTGAAAGCCGATGAAAATGCAACCTACTTCATTGGTGGAAAAGAATGTACGGCAGTCATACAAACTGACACTGATTTTGGAGATGCAGTTTTCATTATTGATGATACCAAAGTCCAAAACCGTAATGCACCTGTTTTCATGGTCAGTTCCCGGATGCAGCAATTTGTACCGGAAGGGATAACTTCATTAAAGAAAAACCAGGAGAAGCTTAATATATTATTGCCGGGCCCCTGCCTTATCACGGTCATCAATAATAATATAAAACGGTATATCCGACTTGGACTGAATCAAAATAACGGTTCACCGCAAACAGATGTTTTTATGGTGGATAAAGACGGTAATGTGGACAGGAATGCCCCGATTATATGGGACTTTGACCAGATTACCTCCATCTCTGCTCTCCCCCTCGATACGGATACACTGCATATCACAGGCGGCCGATTTACTACCATTGCCAATAATGAGGAATCGAAGTACACATATTATGACCGGAATATTGAGATCAGGCGTTCCAATGTCATTGTGGATGGGCTTGAACACCACATCATTGGTGAAGGTGATCACGGCGCACCCTACGGCGGCTTCATTAATATTAGCGACTGTGCTTTTGTAACGGTTAAGCATACCCTTTTTGCCGGGCATAAAACCTATAATACGATTGGTGCTGCCGGTAAACCGGTTTCCATGGGTAGTTATGATATTATAGTGAACCGCGCACTCAATGTATCATTTATAAACTGCAGCCAGATCAATGATATTAATGACAGGACCTATTGGGGTGTCCTCGGTTCCAACTACAGCAAAAATCTTCTTTATGACAGATGCATACTCTCCCGTTTCGATGCCCACATGGGGGTAGCCAATGCTACTATCCGCAACTCTACCCTCGGGCACATGGGTATTAATGCTATTGGTAGTGGAATATTAGTAGTAGAAAATTCCACCATTAATGGAAGATCGCTTATCAACCTGCGTAGCGACTATGGCAGTACCTGGCAGGGTGAGTTCCTGATCCGTAATTGTGTTTTTGTACCTCAGGACGGAAAACCCGCCAGCGCCGCTTTGATAGGTGGGACAAATACTGGTCAGCATGATTTTGGTTACACCTGTTATATGCCTGAGCGGATTATTATTGAAAATCTGCGTATCAATGATTCCAATCATCCGGATGATTACCAGGGCCCGGCTATTTTTTCTAATTTCAATCCACAGATGACCGACAGTTCCTACTATGAGAAGTTCCCTTATGTAAAAACCAGGGAAGTTGTGCTTAAAAATATAACTACTGCCAGTGGCAGGAGCTTAAGAATCAGTGACAATCCATTCATGTTCAAAAACGTGAAAATAATTACTGAATAATTTTGAGTGTAATTTATTTTAGTGCTGTTAACTTAGCATAGTCTTCATTCCAGGCGTGTAGTAAGAAGATAAAGAAAGTAAAGAAATTGAATTTGTAAACGGTTCTCAACAAATCTTATTTTTTCTTATTTTTAAGGTATCATCTAACTGTTTAGTACCACATGAGGAAAAATTCCCGAACTACTGGGATTGCCGGTTACGAAGCAGAACCGGAAAAGCTTTTTGAAGATATTGTCAAAAAGCAGGAATGGATTCTTTACAGGCTTGCATATAAAGTAGTGAAGTCTGACTCCACCGCAAGGGATATTGTTCAGAATGTATTTTTAAAATTATGGGAACACCGGGCGGAGTTACCGACAATTCAGCATCCTTCGGCCTGGCTTCACAGGGTTATCAAAAATGAACTGATAGATTTTTTACGCAAAACGGCAGCAGATGAGCGTCTTTGCAGGATGCTTTGGTTGAAGATGAAAGATTGTGTGCACAATACAGAAGAAACGATCGATTTGAATGATTCCAGCGATATTGTTCAAAAAGCCGTCAGCCGGATGCCCCCTCAGCGAAGACTGGTATATACACTCAATCGTGAGCAGGGGCTTAATTACAATGAAATCGCGGAAGAACTTTCCATTTCGCGTCACACAGTAAAAAACCATCTTTCCCTGGCGCTTCGTTCTCTCCATCGTTTACTCTCAGGTAGCGTTGGCTTATTGCTGTTTTATTTTTAAAACAAATACAAATACGGAGTTCCCGTTTTTCGTAGGATTAAGTTTTGTTGACTTTGAGAATCCGGTAGCATTAACAAATTGAGAGTGTCGTTAGACACCGGTATAATTATATACACCTGAGCAAATTTGCATAAAATCTGACTTGCTATATGTGTTGGCTGAACACACATTTAATCTTTTTTTTAAATTCTGCGGTTTCAGTTTAAAAATTAAAAAATGTTTATCCTGGTATGCGTCAGAAATCCCAGCCCATGTATAAGGTGTGATGATTTTTGGATATAACAGTCAGTAGTGCATAATAAAATAAGCCACAAATACACGAATGAGATTTTTTTTATTGTATAAAAAAATCACATTTCTCTTAAAAAAGCTTTCTGCCTGCTAATCTTTAAATGATGGGGCACACCCACTTTCAACGCATAATTTTCCTTTCCATGGCTTACGGGAAAATCATAGCACACCGGGAAATTATATTCACTCAATAAATCAGTAAAGATTTCATATATGGTTTTTCCAAATGGTCTTGTAGTGTCCTTCATATCAGTGAACCCTCCTGCAATCAGTCCTGCAAGTTTTTCAAATTTCCCATTTCTTTTCAACTGATATAACATACGGTCAATATTGTAGAGGTATTCACCAACATCTTCAATAAACAAAATTTTTCCTTTAGTGTTTATATCGGAGGATGTACCACATATGTGTGCCAGCAGCGAAAGATTGCCGCCAACTAATATTCCTTCTGCCGTTCCTGTTCTGTTGTATTGGTTAGGGGTAGCCGAATATTTATATGATTTTCCTGTCAGAACTTGCCGCAGGGATTGAACATATTCTTTTTTGTATCCACCTTCATTAAATGCAGCTGCCATTGGTGCGTGCAGGGTTGCTATGTTGTAACGGGAGTGAATATGTGCATGCAGTATAGTGATATCGCTAAACCCGATAATCCATTTTGGGTTTTTTATAAATTTTTTAAAATTGATTTGCTCAATAATGCGCCCCATTCCATAGCCGCCACGCCCACAGAGGATTGCCAATATACTGCTGTCATCCATCATTTCCTGCAGATCAGCAAGTCTTTCTTCATCAGTACCTGAAAAATAATTGAGAGATGCCCCGCCGACAGTTTTCCCAACTATTACATTATACCCCCATTTTTTTAAAGTGGCGATACATTTTTTTGTTTTTTCATATTCCATATATCCGGCAGGACAGGTAAGTCCAATTGTATCTCCTCTTTTCAGGTATCGGGGAATTTTGATCATTGTGTTTATATATGGGATGTGAGATTTTAGGTTTATCATTTCGCGTCTCCCCCTGCTATATCTCCGTCAATTCTACTTTGTCTGCCGTCACACTTAGCCGGTGTGCAACCCCGCATTTCAGTGCTACATTATTTTTTTGATGCCCAACGGGGAAGTCAAAGCACACGGGGTAATTATATTCTTTTACTTTTTCCCAAACTATATCCTGCAAAGTTCTTCCAAATTCTTCACCGGGATCATCGGGTTTTATTCTGAAACTGCCCATAATAAGCCCTTTCAGACGTGACAATTTTCCCGTTCTTTTGAGGTTCCAGAACATTCTGTCAATGCTGTAAAGATATTCACCTGTATCTTCTACAAATAAAAACTTACCCGCAGTCTTAATCTCAGATTTGGTTGCCTCTAATGTTTCAATAGTTTTAAGGTTACCCCCCACTAATGTTGCTTCAGCAATTCCCTTTCTGTTCTTTTCATTGGGTGAGACAGTATATCGCATCTTTACCCCGGTGAGCGCATCTTTTATAGATTGAATGGAATCTATCTGTATCTGTTCAGCCTTTGCAGGTTCTTCAGGAAAGCTGTTGCACATTTTAGAATGAATAGAAGCTACATTGTAATTGCTGTTGATATGGCAATGCAAAACCGTAATATCGCTAAAGCCTAACACCCATTTGGGCTTTGACTGAAATTTTGAAAAATTCAGCCGGTCAATAATTCTTACTGAGCCATAACCGCCACGGGCACACATAATTGCTTTTATGGAGGGATCGTCAAGCATTTGCTGCAGGTCATCTGCTCTTTCCGTATCTGTGCCGCCAAAACTGAAATCCCGCTTGCTGATAGTGTTGCCAATCCTCACTTTAAATCCCCATTGTTCCATTTGTAAAATGGCAGGCTGTAATTCTTCCAGTGTTATATATCCTGCCGGAGAAGTAATTCCAATGGTGTCTCCGGATTTTAGCGAAGGTGGAGTATTTAATACAGGTTCTGCCGTAAGGGTATGATCTTTAAATGAAGATAAGGCTGCGCCGGTAGTTATGAGAGAAGAAATAAAATGCTTTCTGTTCATCTGCGAATATACTAAAGTTAGAGAGTACATAGAGGTGAAGCAATACTAAAACCTTAAACGTCATACATCAAATCTTACAACCATCCTGATGCAGCCATTTCATAGTATTGAATTACCTTTGCCTTCCTTTTTAGAAATATGAAATTTGCTGAAAAGAAAATATTTTTTACCGACGGGAATGAATATTATTAGGCAAATTTCAAGTGAAAACTGATTAGACGAAAATACACACATGAAAGAGTATAATAGAATTTTGGTGACTGCGGCATTACCTTATGCCAACGGACCTTTGCATATCGGGCATTTGGCCGGCTGTTATATACCTTCGGATATATATGTACGTTATCAGCGTGCCCGGAAAAGAAATATTTTGTTTGTGGGTGGCAGTGATGAACATGGCGTTCCTATTACTATAAGAGCCTTAAAAGAAGGGGTGACGCCACAGCAAATTGTAGATAAATACCACGCAAGCATTAAGCAGAGCTTTGCCGACCTGGGCATTTCCTTTGATATATATTCCCGCACCTCCAATCCCGTTCATCATCAAACCGCTGCTGATTTCTTTAAGAATTTGTATGATAAAGGATTGTTTGAAGAAAAAGAAACAGAACAGTATTTTGATGAAAAGGCAAACGTATTTCTTGCTGACAGGTATATAACGGGTACCTGCCCGGTATGCGGAAATCCAAATGCCTATGGCGATCAGTGCGAAAAATGCGGCAGCAGCCTGTCGCCGGATCAATTGATAAACCCACATAGCTCACTCAGTGATGCGATACCAGTTAAAAGAAAAACCAAACACTGGTATTTCCCTTTGCAGCATTACGAAGCGTGGTTGAAAGAATGGGTGCTTGAAGAGCATAAGGAATGGAAAAACAATGTGTACGGACAATGTAAAAGCTGGCTGGATAATGGTTTGCAAAGCCGTGCTATGACACGCGACAGCAACTGGGGCATAAAAGTGCCACTGCCTGATGCTGAGGGCAAAGTGCTGTATGTGTGGTTTGATGCACCTATAGGCTATATTAGTGCTACCAAAGAATTGACAGATAAATGGGCCGACTACTGGTGTAAGGAGGATACCAAACTTGTACATTTTATTGGGAAAGATAATATTGTATTTCACTGTATTATTTTCCCTGCCATGCTAAAGGCTCATGGGGGGTTTGTATTACCCGATAATGTTCCGGCCAATGAATTTTTGAATATTGAAGGAGAAAAAGTATCAACCAGCCGCAACTGGGCAGTATGGGCAAATGAATATGTACAAGATTTCCCGGGTTGTGAAGATGTACTCCGGTATGTATTGTGCGCTAATTTGCCGGAAGCAAAAGACAATGATTTCACCTGGAAAGATTTTCAGGAAAGAAACAATAGTGAACTGGTAGCTATATTCGGCAATTTTGTGAATCGTGCATTTGTACTGATGCATAAACTATGCGGGGGAAAAGTGCCGCCACTACACAACGGTATCATTGATCAGAAAGATAAGCAGCTTATAGAAGATATCGGTGCTGCAAAAGGAAAGATAACTCAAAGTATAGAGGAATACAGGTTCAGGGAAGCTTTGTTTGAAGTGATTGATCTTGCCCGCAAGGGTAATAAGTATATGCAGGAAAAAGAACCCTGGATTAAAGCAAAGCTGGTAAACGAAGGCGGAACTACTGGTGAAGCTGCACAAAAAGAGATTGACAATTGCCTGCATCTCAGTCTTCAGCTTACTGCTAATCTCGCTATATTAATCCATCCGTTTTTGCCGGGTACTGCCAGAAAAATGCTCCATTTAATGAAAGTGGTAGACAAAATGCTCGAATGGGAAAATGCCGGCAGCTTAAATTTATTGCGGGTGGGTTACTCACTGCGTGCACCTGAATTATTATTCAGAAAAATTGAAGATGCGGAAATAACCGCACAGGTTGAAAAGCTTAGGACTAACGCTACTAAACCGGCTGCAATAGCAGAAGAAAAACAGCCTGAACCAGTGAAAGCCATACAAATAAAACCTGAAATAGTTTACGACGACTTTGCAAAGCTCGATTTAAAGGTGGCTACTATTTTAGCTGCCGAAAAAGTGGAGAAAGCAGATAAACTGTTAAAGCTCGAAGTAGACCTGGGATTTGAAAAAAGAACAATTGTTTCAGGTATAGCATTACATTTTACTCCCGAAGAAATTGTAGGTAAACAGGTCGTAGTAGTTACTAATTTAGCTCCCCGAAAAATGAGGGGTATTGAAAGCAATGGTATGATACTAATGGCGGAAGATAAAACCGGTAAACTCCACTTTATAAATCCTGAAAATGCAATTGAGCCGGGAGCCGGGGTGAGTTAATGATGAAATAGAGGGGAGCGTATTTTGTCACCAATTTTTCATTTAAAAAAAATGGAAAAAGCATTTACCATATTTCTTAATGCTCTTGTTTTCCCTTTATGGAGTAAAGAGCAAAGCACAACAGCATCCCAAGCTCAAACGAAGTGGTACGTTATTGGGCAGTCTGCGGTTTATTGCAAATGGGTGAGAGCGCAAAAAAAGCAGTTCCTGCACTTAAAAAAACGTTGACCGACTCTTCTGCCGCTGTAGCGATCACCGCAGCAGAAGCATTATACCGGATGGGGTTCAAAACGGTAAGCCGGCAGGCAATACTGCAGCATCTCAGTAATCCTGAAATTATGATACAATTGCTTGCGCTCAATGTAATTGATAATAGTTGCTGGGGCGGCGAAGTCATCAGAAATGCAGTTGAAGGTGTTGCCATAAAGCAACAGTTGAAAAAAAATGAATACATTTCCAGAATGACTGAGTGGATACTAAACAAGCCTTAGGTCAATCCCTTACGGATATGGTGATGGCAGATTTCCTGAGGCACCGTTTATACCTGATACAGGAAAAATGAATTAACCGATAATCTAACCTCAGTAAGCAATTGAAATAACAATAAATTTTTCTGCTTATGCGCATCACCTGTTTATTTATCCTTTGTTTGGTTGTTTTATCCTTTCTCGCTTCTCATATCAGGGCTCAGGACACCACGGGGTTGTTTAAATACATTCATTTGCTTCCTGCTTCAGAAGGGGCACGAAATCATTATATCGAAATATCTTCTGATGTGGATTCAACCTGGTGGCGATGGCAGGACCGCGGTTACAATTTTGGATTCAACAAAAAACTGACACCGATGTATACCACCATCAACGGCATATTGAGTACCCCTTATATGATCCAGGTGCGGGGAAATGAAGATGAGCGTAACAGAAAAAGATGGGGCTTCCATGTTTTTGAAGGTTATGCCAGGGATGATAAATCACGCATCACCATGCTGGTGAATAAACATGTTGAAGAATTAAAACCTGTAGCCGAGTTGTATTATTACGGAACGGTGTATAATCATTCTAATGATGCCTATAACTGGTTCAGGATTGGGTCGGATGTACGCCGGCATTCCTATATGTTCAGCAGAGACAAAGCTATTTTCTACGGATCACTCCGCCTGACCAATGCATTGACGCTGGGTAGTGTGGGTGCTGAGGATATTGTTAAAGATGAACCAAAAAAAGATGCTGAAACGAATTTTGATCAAGATGCAAAATATATAAATTACAGGGAGCTTGCACAGGGAGGTGACGGAACAATATTTTACGATAAAGACCGGGATATTGTAGTGATAAAAATTAAAGGAAAGTGGATGAAGGTGGCTGTTGAGGAACTTCCTGATGACGTGAAGTATCCTTTTTGAGATTAGGATTTGGTGATGAAAAATATTTGCAAAGTAAATATCAGAATAAGCTATATTAGTTTCAGAAGCATTAAACAATCAAAATAAGTTTAAATGAAACAAGTATTACTATTGCTGTTTGTAGCCGCAGCATTATCTGCTATGGGACAAAATAAGGCAGGTGCAAAAACATCTAGCCCCAATATTGTGTACATCATGAGTGATGATCATGGTTACCAGGCGGTGAGTGCCTATGGATATGGATTGAATAATACACCAAATATTGACAGAATAGCAAAGGAAGGCGCCTTGTTTACACGGGCAACGGTTACCAATTCATTATGTGCACCCAGCCGGGCGGTATTATTAACCGGGAAACATAGTTTTATTAATGGTAAAGTAGATAATGTAACCCACTTTGACTGGAATCAGAATAATTTCCCTAAACTACTGCAAAAAGCAGGGTATCAAACTGCTATGGTAGGAAAAATACATATGGATGGACTTCCGCAGGGTTTTGATTATTCAGCAGTATTACCTGATCAGGGAGATTATTATAATCCTGATTTTATCATCAATGGAAATAAACAACAAATTCATGGCTATGTAACAGATATTACAACAAATCTGGCATTGACCTGGCTGGAAGGTCGCGATAAAAGCAAGCCGTTTTGTCTGCTTTATCATCAAAAAGCGCCACACCGGGAATGGCTGGCAGCAGAACGGTATTATAAGGTATATACTAAAATGACTTTCAAAGAACCTGAAACTTTGTTTGATGATTATAAGGGGCGCGGAACAGCTGCAAAGTCTGCCGAGATGAATATCTTAAAAGATATGAACTGGGCTGGTGATGATAAGATCAAGCCAGAGCTGATGGATGAACTGGGCATACCGCCAACATTGAAATGGGATAAAGATGCATATAAACGCAACCTGGGCCGAATGGATTCTGTGCAGCGCGCAGCATGGGATGCAGTATATGACCCGATTAACGAAGATTTCAAAAAAAGATATCCAACCATGTCAAAAGAAGACCTTATGCATTGGCGTTACCAGCGCTACATGCAGGATTACCTGGGTACTATAGCAGCAGTGGATGAGGGGGTGGGCGAAGTGCTGGATTATTTAGATAAGAACGGACTGGCAGAAAATACCATTGTGATATATACATCAGATCAGGGTTTTTACCTCGGTGAACATGGTTGGTTTGACAAAAGGTTCATGTATGAAGAATCATTGCGTACACCGCTATTAATTCGTTACCCAAAAGAAATTAAACCGGGAACGAGAATAAACGATTTAGTGCAGAACCTGGATTTTGCACCTACCTTCCTGGATTATGCCGGGATTGACATTCCATCGGATATGCAGGGAATGTCGTTCAGAAAATTAGTAGCCGGCAAAACTAACCATTGGAGAGACGCTATCTATTACACCTATTATGAGTACCCCTCTATTCACATGGTAAAACGGCATTATGGTATAAGAACAGACAGGTATAAGTTAATGCATTTTTATTACGACATTGACGAATGGGAATTATACGACCTGCAAAAAGATCCGCATGAAATGCATAACGTATACAATGACCCGGTATATAAAAAAGTAAGAGACGAAATGCATCAGAAACTGGCGATGCTCAGAAAAAAATATAAAGACAGCGATGCGAATGATCAAAAATTTCTGAATAATTATTTGTCGCAAATACAGAAATAATAATACAACATTTAAATATCTGAATGATCATTTATTGGCATGAAACTTATTTAATTCGCAAAAAAAAGATGAAGATGAAACACTTCCATTTTTTCACCGCAGTTTTTTTTACTCTTCTATTTTTGAAATTGCAGAGTCAGCCTGTGGGAGAGGTGCTTCCAAAATGGAATTATTTAAATAACGATGCCAATGTTTGGCTGTATAAATATTTTGCCGGACAGGCATTCAATTTCCTTGATAAGCGTAAATCTGAATTGGAAAGAATAAACTCAAAAAAAGGCTGGCTTGCAAGACAATCTTTAGTAAGTAAGAAGTATACAGAAATATTGGGGAAGTTTCCTTCAAAGACAGCTTTAAACCCCGTAGTTACAGGTACAGCAATACATGATGGTGTTCGGGTGGAGAAACTATACTTTGAATCCCTACCCGGATATTATGTTACAGGGGCGCTGTTTTTACCTGTGGATCGAAAAGGAAAACTTCCGGCTATTTTGTATTGTTCGGGACACAGTGAATCTGGTTTTCGAAGTGAAACTTATCAGCATGTAATCCTCAATTTGGTTAAAAAAGGCTTTGCTGTATTAGCTTTCGATCCGATTGGGCAGGGAGAACGGATACAGTATATGAATGACGAGAAACACAAATCCTTTGGCCCTACTCTGGAGCATTCCTATCCGGGCAGCCAGCTTTTTTTATTGGGAAGAACGCCGGCATATTATTTTATCTGGGATGGTATAAGATCTATAGATTATTTGTATAGTCGCCCTGAGATTGATACGTCAAGAATAGGTATCACAGGGAGATCAGGGGGTGGTACTCAGACTGCTTATATTGCAGCATTTGACAATAGAATAAAAGCGGCAGCCCCCGAATGTTATATTACCACTTTTGATAAATTATTGATGACAATGGGGCCGCAGGATGCTGAACAAAATTTCACATACAGTATATACAACGGACTTGACATTGGTGATCTTGTGATTTCCTTTGCACCCAAACCAATGATACTGATAACCACTACCAGGGATATTTTCAGCATTCAGGGTGCCCGTGATGTTTTTAAAGAAGCAAAGCGTGCATATTCACTGATGGGAAAACCCGGACTTTTGCAGATGGTGGAAGATGATGCTGAACATACATCCACATTCAAAAACAGGGAGGCGATGTACCGGTTTTTTCAGAAATATCTTTCCAATCCCGGATCATTTTCGGATGAAGATGTACCTCTCTTTAAGGAAGAGGAATTGTATGTTACACCTGCAGGAAATATATATAAAATGCTTAAAGGGCATAACCTGCATACTCTCGCCGAATTACATTTGAAAGAAATTACAACGAAACGTACGGCGATAAAAGGATTTGAGGATTTAAAAAAACGGGTAGAAAAATTAACCGGTTTTCATGATTTGCAAAAACATGAGCCTCCGGTATTTTGCGGCAGGTATCAAAGAAAAGCATACGCTGTTGAATCTTATCTGCTGAAAAGTATTACCGGGAAATATTTTCCTGCTTACAGGTTAAGACCGGAACAACAAAAAATAAAAAAGAACCCGGTTTTACTTCTTGACGACAATGGGAAAGGCGAAGCGGTAAAAGAAGGTAGTTGTGCAGATTCCCTGGCTTTGCTGGGGTACGATGTAATAGTGCCTGACCTCAGCGGGTTTGGTGAGCTATCAAACGGATATATAAAAGGTGGTGATGCTTTGGTGGATAATACACCACTCAATCTTTGGTATATGGCGATTTTACTCAAACAGTCTTTGCTTACCGTACGTATGTACGAACTTTCCTCAATAATAGACTGGATCGGCGGCGGCAACACAAAAATAGAAACCATAGCAAAAGGGGTACTTGCTACAGATCTGCTACATTTTGCAACAATACGAACTAAACATATTGCTTCAATCCTGTTAATAGACCCGCCTGTCTCCTATGCGTCTGTGGTTGATGAGGCTGATTATAAAGCAGGGTATTTACTTTCTGCCGTACCCGGAATGTTATCACAGTATGATATTGAAGATTTAATAAATTTTTTATCCGGACAGGTACATACTATGCTTGTGAAACCGAGAAATGGTGCCGGAATAATATTTAATCAATCTAATTACAAATTTTTAGATTCACACAAGGATGCCATTCGTGTAGTGTATGAATATCTGCCGGTAAATCAACTTGATTCCTGGTATGCTGCTTCTTTTTAGGGTATAGAAAAGCATGTGCAGTATATTGTATTAAGACGGTCTTCAAACTTTGAATATTAAGAAAGCATCTTTTATGGCGCCAATGATATATTTACCGTTACTCCCGCTCTTGTATTTACTGTAGGGGCCGA
>JAFDXG010000193.1 GCA_018268105.1 Bacteroidota bacterium
TAACCGCTATGTTTTTTTCATTGATGGTTACTTTGAACTCATCTTTTATCACCATTGTGCTAAACACAAACCTATAGTCAGTCTTGCGTTCAATTTCTTTTAGCACCCTGGTGAGTTTTACATCATTAAAATTTACGGTCAGCGTTTCCTGAGAGCTGACTTCTTTGGCTGTCACCTGCAACACGGTAGCGAATACCAAAAAAAGACTACATTTCATAAGCAGAATCAATTTGGAAATTTTCTGATTCCAGGGCAGTTTTGAAAAAACCCTTTTTTTCATACTTTTGTTTAGTTTAAAAATGAACAATAGGAGTAGGCCAACCCGAAAAGTAAGACCTACCCTTTTTTTGAACTTAGGAGGAGTGGGCGCAATCCATTTCTCCTTTTATTTTGACGAAACAGTTATTTCCGACCCGTCAACTGTATAATTAAAAAAATATGAATCCTGAAAAGCCTTGAGTACCTGCTCAATACTTTCATGCTTAAAAGTTCCGGTAAATCCATACTGTTTTACCTTCTCATCTTTAAATATGATCCGAACATTATACCAGCGTTCCAGTTTTTCTTTAAGCATTTCAAAAGATTCATTTTCTATCACTAAGGTGTTACTCATCCATGCAGTTTCAATATTCAGGCTATCCCGGTTATAAGACAGCCCTTCAATAGCTACATGCGGCTTGGTTACTTTATCTTCCGGTTCTTTGATATTCTTTTCATTTACAATTGCGCTTTCATTACTTTCCGTTTCCAGCACAAATTTTTGCTTTGGCTTCAGTGACATGCGCAATGGCGTAGCCAGCCCATCTTTAATAAGGATATCAACTTTCCCTCTTAACAGCGATGTTTCTGTGGTTTTGTCGCCGGGATACGCCTTAACATTGAAGAAGGTGCCTGTTACATTTACGTCATACTTTTCAACGCTTACGATGAAAGGCAACCGGGTATTGTGAGTTACATCAAACCCCCCTTCGCCCACCAGAAATACTTTCCTGTCGGTTTTGCCAAAGTCTTTGCTTAATCTCAATGTTGAAGCAGAATTCAGGTAAACTGTTGTTCCGTCCGGGAGCGTAATGGTTTGTTTGAACCCCGGCTTTGTAGTATAAAGGAGCGAATTTTCTGCTGAGGCAATTTGTGTGCCGCTATCAGTTAGCTCTCCGCTTTTCTTTTGAAAAAAACCAATATATATGGCAAGAAATATTGCCACTAATGCTGCGGCATACATACCAATCCTCAGCATGTTAAATCTTTTTGCCGATGAAAAGTGTTCTGTATTTAAGTCAGCTACCCTGCCATTTAAAGAACCGGTTAATAAAATAACCAGTTGTTTTGCTTCTTCAATAACAGATTGCTGTTGGGGAAAGTCTTTTACATAATTATGCCAGTAAGATATATCCTGTTCATTCTTTTCAAGACAATAGTTTATAAATGTATCATTAATAACGAGCTCTTCAACTGACAAGAAGGAAGGCATACCGTTCTGGTTTTTCCTTAAAGACGTAGAAACCAAAAGACTTTACCTCATTTTAAAAAAATATTTTTATCCTTTTATCAAAAGGCTTCCAATGCAAAGAGGAAGCAGCAGGGTGATATACCCGATGAAATCTGAACTATTGGTATGAGAAAATTCTTTGCGCAGTATTTTAATTGCTTTAAACAGGCTGTTGTAAATAGTACGCCTTGATAACCCCGTTTTTTGTTCTATTTCTTCATTTGATAACCCTTCGCCATATTTTAGAAGGATAACAGTTCTGCAGGTAGCCGGAAGCTTGTCACAAATATCCCTTACCCTCTTTATCAATTCACTATTTGTCTGTATTTTTTCAATCAATTCCTGTGCCGAAGGTTGGTATTCATCCGGTACAACATACAGGGAATGATACCGTGAACGGGTCTTGTTCGAACGGTAATGATCTATAAGACGTCTCTTAAAAGCGGTCTGTAAATATGCTTTAGGATTAATAATACCGGAAAAATCAAACTTCTTCTCCATCAGATCAAGAAAAAACTGGTGCAGCAAATCGTGAAGTTCATCACCGGCATAACCCATCTGTTGGCCAACTACAATCAAATCAGTATGAAATGTTTCATACCAACCCGCTATCTGAATATTAATATTTTCAGCATTCTGACTCATAGCAGATACTTTGAAGTTAATGGTACTTAATGCAAGTTCGATAAAAATATTTAGAGTTCTGATATAAATTTAATCCGGCATTTATTTATGCAGGTGCAATTTTTCCTTTTTATGAAAGTGATGTTGTCAAAACAATATTTAACATAGCCTGCGACTCCACATCGTTGTGGCCTTATATTGGCATTCCTAATTCAGAAAATATTTTAGATTATTCAGCGGTAAATAATCAGATATATACCAACACTCCATATTTGTTTCTTATTGCCATCTTCTCCCACTTTTCAACAACACAGTTAAATTATTTGATCTCAGCAGGGAAAAATTATTTTCAAAAATCAGAAAAAATAATTTGTGTGTTATTCATCTTTTCAATTACACGGCGAGTCCGGCGGCTAACGCACACAGCTATACGCCGAGACTACGCCTGGGAAGATGAATGGACACCCGGCGGCGAAAGAAGATTTAGATTCAACAAGACCTATAAGGTTTTGAA
>JAFDXG010000194.1 GCA_018268105.1 Bacteroidota bacterium
ATTGATTCTATCCGAATAATCTGGCTGTCGGGCAAAACAGAATTATTGCGTGATATAAAAGCAGATCAGGTGTTGAATCTTAAAGAAGTTAATGCCAAACAAGTATATCATTATCAAAAACCGGCGCCGGCCTTATTCAGCGAAACTACCTCACCAATAACATTCACTCACCAGCCCAATACTATCAACGATTTTAAACGACAGCCTTTAATGGTTCACTCTATGTCATTCTTTGGCCCCTGTCTTGTAAAGGCAGATATCAACAATGACGGGTTGGAAGACGTATTTGCCGGCAGTGCGAGTGGTCAGGCTGCTTCTATATTTATTCAGCAAAAGTCAGGTCAATATATACGTTTACCGCAGCCTGCATTTGATGCTGACAATATCAGTGAAGATGCGGATGCCGTTTTTTTTGATGCTAATGGCGATGGCAATACTGACCTGTATGTTGCTTCCGGCGGCTATCATTATTTTACTGAGAATGATTCAAGGTTGCAGGACCGGCTTTATCTGAGTGATGGTAAAGGACATTTTGTGAAAGCAACAGATGCCCTGCCGGAAATGTGGGTGAGCAAAAGTTGTGTCAGGGTAGCTGATATTAACGGAGACGGATACCCTGATTTGTTTGTGGGCGGAAGAGTTATCCCCGGAAATTATCCGGTATCCCCGAGAAGTTATATACTTATTAATGACGGTAAAGGAAAATTCAGTGATAAGACTGCAGAAATTGCTCCTGCACTGCAAAAGCCGGGGATGGTAACCAGTGCCGGATGGACCGATATCAATAATGATAAAAAACCCGACTTAATAATTGCCGGAGAATGGATGCCGCTAATGATATTTGTAAATAACAATGGAAAACTTGAAGATAGAACAGGTACTTATTTTGATAGTTCATTTACCGGCTGGTGGAATACTTTAATGATACGGGATATGAATGGCGATGGAAAACCCGATATCATTGCAGGCAATGAAGGGCTAAACACACAATGCCATGTAAGCGAAAAGAAGCCTGCTGAAATTTATTTTAAAGACTTTGACGGCAATGGATCAATAGACCCGTTTTTCTGTTTTTATATACAGGGCACATCGTATCCTTATGTGACCCGGGATGAACTGTTGGACCAGATGCCGGGTATGCGTTCGCGTTATCCAACATATAAATCTTATGCCGATCAGACTATCCATGATATTTTCAACAGCAGCGACTTGTCTGATGCCGGTCATTTGACAGCTACCTGTCTTGAAACAACTTATTTTGAAATGGGAACAGATGGAAAATTACATAAGAAAGAGCTCCCTGTGCAGGCGCAGCAATCTCCGGTGTTTACCATTACTCCCTTCGACTATGATAAGGATGGCCAAATGGATTTGCTGCTATGTGGCAATACTAATAAAGCAAGACTGCGCCTGGGAAAATCTGATGCTAATTATGGTATATTACTAAAAGGAAACGGCAAAGGTGGTTTCGAATATATTCCGCAATGGCAGTCGGGTTTCAAACTTTGGGGTGATGTGCGATCAGTATTGTTATTGAACGATAAATTACTTTTTGGTATTAATCAAAGCGATGTAAAAGCATACAGGCAAAGATGAGATGAAATAGTTTTTTGAGAACGGGAATTATTGATTGAGTTAGCAAATGAAATTTCGGTTTTGGCAAATAAACCATCAATGAATTATAATAATCCATACTTCCTCCAGTCCTAAGTTCTCCCGGTCTGTTGCCGCCTGTTTTACCACTTCATTGATATACTCCGGATGATCTGGCGGGCAGGTGTAGGTATAGTTGGGCCCGGTAATTCCAAAATGACGAGCTATATACCCGCAGGCGCTGTTGGCGAGTGTCCATGGAAACAGTTCGGGATTCGCAAATGCAGGTCCATGCTGTATGACATCTTTCCAAAATGCAATAGAAGAATTGGTACCTATATGGTTTGAAACTACATAGAGACCAATAGCATCGGAGTTTGAAGGTCTGCCAAACTCCTTTTCTATAGTCTCCACAATACCAGGCATAGCTTCTTTTTCCAACATTTCTCCTAAGTATACATGGCAAATCATCATGACATTTTATGAGGTACAGGCGCCAAGCAATAAAGATGCATTAAGCCCGCCAAATGCGGAAGCATTATTTAAAACTAATCGGATTTCTTTTTGAACAGGCTCCTTAGTGCAATCCAAAGCAATACCGGTATCTCTGGTAGAATATCCCGCAGTTGGCGGGATGGTTTGTGCAGCAATCCCTTTTACACATATTGCCAGTTCAAGCGCTGAAGCAGCACCCAGCGCATGACCAATAGCGCCCTTACTGCCGCTGAGCAATGGCATATTTTTTTTAAAAACATTTTTTAAGGCAAGTGCTTCTGCAGCATCAGAAACTTTAGTTCCGCTGCCATGAATATTCACCCAGTCAATATCGCCGGCATTTACCTTAGCGGATTGTAAAGCTGTATTCATTGCCCGGGTTAGTCCCCTGCCATCCGGGTGTGGTGAAGTGGGATGATAAGCATCGCAACTCAACCCAAGTGAGTATACTTCCGACAGCGGCTTTGCCCCGCGTTGTATGGCATCTGCCTTTCGTTCCAAAATAAAAATTGCCGCTCCTTCGCCAAGCGACATGCCGTTTCGGTTGGCATCAAAAGGTTTGCAGCCATCGGCAGCCATTGCCCTCGACCTGGTAAATCCCACCATCGCTATTCTTGAAAAAGGCTCTGTTGCACCTGCTATAGCAACAGAGGTATCACCTCTTTGCAGTGAGGACATTGCTGCGCCAACTGCATAATTGCCCGCTGTGCAGGCGGTGGATAAAGCCTGTATTGGGCCAGATAATGAATACGCTTTTGCAATTGCATTTGCAAGGGAATAAGTATTATAATCTTCCGGGTTCAGATCAGCGCCTTCTGCTGCCATCTCATAAGCCATACTTTCGCCCAATGTACTACCCAAAAAAATACCTGCATTTTCAGGCAGTTTAATCTTTGACTGAGTGATAGCTTGTCTTGTTGCTTCCAATGCCATCCATGCACCCCGGTATATAGGTGGCGCCTCAAAATTGGTCACCCTACATGCATATGCATTTCTATACCCGGCAGCATCCAGCTCAGCAAAATATTGCAGAGATGATTTACATTGTAGTAAATTATTCCAAAGGATATCTATTCCTATGCCCAGTGGAGAGACAACGCCTATTCCGGTAATTACGATGCTATTATTCATACCGCTATTATTTTGCTGTGCAGGTAAGCGGCAGTAGCGTTTAGCGAATAAAACTCCTGAAGGTCTTTATCGGGTATCAAAATTTTGAATGTCTGTTCAATCCGGGCTACAAATTCAACCAACTCCAATGAATCCAAACCCCAGTCATCCCTAAAGCTGTCCGCATCTTTTATTTCATTTGCAATTTGCGGTTTTACAATGCTTAGTTCCAATCGTAATTGTTGTATGATATCATATTCCTGCATAATCAAAGTTTACATAGTCAGGTTAATTAAAAACAGGTATGGCATCAGCTATTTTTATACTCCCTTTATCCGAATACAACGGGGCAAAGGGATCGCCGATAATGCGGTAATGCTCTACCGCTTCAATATTGGGCGGCTCCGCATGCAACAACAGATCACCTAAGTTATCTACACCTTCATTCAATGCTGAGCATATACGTATTGCCCATTTCATATTATCGGTATGCCTGGTTTCACGAACAGCGCCAAAACTTGCCGCAGATATACCCATAAGGGGAAAGGATTCAGTATACGAAAGCCCGGTTCTTTTGCGACTGGCAGTTTTACAGCAAAGCGATAACATACAGCCCAAAGGTTTTCCTTTGAAATTTTGAAAATGATGGGAGCGCATGCCATAATACCCAACCCATCCCACAGAACGGCCATGTCCAAAATATATCCCCAGACCCAATCCTGAACCTAAGGCTTCCACTACCCCTTCCCGGGTTATGATATCTCCTGTCCATTTATAAACCGGTATCTGATGCCGCATCAGATCAGACATACGCTGAGTAAGTTTTAAATACTGCGGATGCCATTGTGCCAGCAGCGCCATACCCGGAACCGTCCTTCTCCGCCGGTGTACTTTCTTTAATGTTTGTATAAATAAATATACATCTTCCTCTTTTTGAATAGGCAACCACGCAGCAGGTATCTTCCTTGCTGCTGCAAACAAAAAAGGACCCGGTAATACGGTAGAAGGGGCATACGCTTTTTTCCCAACTACTAAAACCGCATCAATATCACCGGTGAGGATATTCGTGTAGAAGTTTTTTTCAGGTGGCCTGCCTGTGTATTGAATGCACATTGTTTTGATTTTCAAATAGCGATAGGCTTCCGACAGACACTTACCCGCAATGGGCATGTCTGCCGGATAAGCCAATAGCAATTGCCTGTTTTTTTTATGCCACATCTGGTCTGTTTTCCTGTACAAAATCTACATAAGGCTGCCATGCGGCATATTCTGCTGCAGGGCGCATCTGCAAATATCTTCTTACGAAATAATGCATGGTAATCTGTCCCTGCTGTTCAGGGTTAAACGCCATGAAATCACCAGCAGCAGCATTAAGTGCAGCCTCACCACCCTCGCCGTCTATTCGGCCCGAAGCATCTACAAAATCATTGCCGGCATAATCGCCATTAGTTATCGTGATACCCGCACCTTCGGTATAGCCGTAGTTGTAACCTGGACCAGCCTGACTTACTATGGCATGTGCCATGTATATAGGGCCTACGTTCTGATTTTGCCAAACATGGGTCATTTCATGTATTAATGAAGACCTGCGTATCGGGCCGTCATCCGCATCAAAATTGATCAGGTTGCCGGTTACAAATGCCCGCGATTGTGGATTGCCTGTACAGAAATCCTGTATGCTGAAGATGATACTGTTGGTGGGGCTTTCTGTTGCAATATATACAGTATCAAAATCTATGATATCATCAAAGATTAAAGTTGCATCTGCCCTTTCGGCATCTGTAAGATGACGGAATGAATTCAGCATTTCCATCAGTATGAATATGGCTGTATCCAGCAAGCCTCCGGCTACCTCCAATATTCCTTCCAGCATTTCTTTCAAATCTTCTCCGATAGAAACCATTGATCTGACAAATTCATCCAAAAATTCTTCACCGGCATCTACTACTGATTGCACTACTTCATCCATAGTTTTGCCCAACTGCCGTGCTGCTTTCATTAAATTATCCATTGCCTGATCCGGATGTATGGCTGTTTCTATAATCAGTTGGGCCAACGTAATACCGGCTTCCAATGCACCACGTACTACTTCCAGCACTACTTCAAATGCCTTGCCCACTGTCCACACCACAAGTTTCGCCAGTTTAAATCCTGCATTCAATGCTCCCTTTACAAACTTGGCTACACCGGGTATAAAATCTTTTTCAAGATAGTTCAGCGCGTATACAATTGAATTTCCAAGACGTTCCCACATTCCCGCAAGCTGTTCAAGCATTTCATCGCCAATGGTTATAGCCCAGTCAATTACTTCAGTAATTGCTGCACCTACATTTTCTACCAAATGAATAATCTTTTCAAATACATCACGGGTTTGCTGTGCTGCCCAGGTCAACACTTCCGACACACTCTTTTTAACAAACCTGCAAGCCAATACTGCCTCTCTCCATAATGCAGAGGCTAAGTCCTCACCGCGGCTTATCAGCCAGTCGAGCACTTCACCAACCGGCCCAAGCGCCTGCAAGATACCATTCACTACTTTTCGGAAAATATAATAAGTGGATCCCACTACTGTCTCCAGTATTTCTGCAACGGTTTTACCAATTTGCAGTGCAGCATCAATTAATCGTGCAGCAGTTCTGTAGGTAAATTCAACCAGTGTCCTGGTAAATTCAAGCACTGTTTTCCCCAATTCAAATGCAGCTTTTATTACCTGTTTAAGCAGGTTCATTGCAATTTTAAATACATCTTTCACCAGGTTGAGCATGGTTTTACCAAGATTAAAAAATGCCTGCACCACTTTTTTGATAGCGTTTATTGCATGTGTGGCAATGGTTTCAATTACTTCAAATAAAGTTTTTCCCGCCTGCAACAATCCGTCAAGTACTTTGGTAGCTATGTCTATTGCTGCAGTAGCAAGATATTTAGTGAACTCAATAATTGCTGTGCCAATACGTACAGCAGCGCTTACGATTTCGCGTACAAGGTCCACACCGGCACTAATTACATTATCAATAATATTACCCAGCGTTCTGCCGAGATCCATAAACGAACGGATAATAGTATCGAACAATGCCGATGGACGTGTGATGGCCGTTACTAAAATTTCTCCTATAGTCTTGCCTATTTCAAGCAACGCCTGCACAAAACTTTTCACTAATACAAAACCAAATTCAAAAGCCTTTTCCAAAATATTTCCGATGCTTTTGCCAATTTCAATTAAGGCTTCAACCGCTTTTTTGATAATATCAAAAGTTTTGGTTGCCAGCCAGGATACAAATTCAATCAATTGTTTGCCTAACTGGTCTATAGCCCGCAAGACAGTTATAAAAGCATCTTTAACCAGGTTGACAGCAGCATCTAATACTTCGAACATAGCTTTGCCTATTGCAGTAATACCGGCTACCATTTTCTTTACCAGTTCATATCCAGTTTGTACGGCTGCCGAAAGAAGGTCGAAAATGGTTTTACCCGCAGCAATCAATGCTTCCACTAAACCGGCCACTGCATCCGCCGCCCAATTGACTATATCAACAATAGCCGCAGCAAGAGATTCCACAGCGTTAACCACAGCATCTACTACAGCATTGATAGCATTAACTATATCATCTGCGAGGTCTTCAAAAAATTCTACTACCGCATCATCCATATCTTCGTGTTGCGGGCTATATGTTTTTTTACCCTGTGCTTTAAGACGCTGTAATTCAAATCCCGCATCCCGCAGCCAGAAGAGTACTTCATCAACGGCTGATTTATCAATGTTTTTCCTGTCACCTACAAAATCTTTCATCAATACACGTCCATATCCTCTTGGCAACTGGCTGATGGCATGTACTACGCCCCTTGCCTGGCCGGCTTTGCGGTAACCACTTATCAATGCTTTTCTCTCCTCCTGTTTTAAGTGAACAACACCCTGAAATAATTCCCGGTGTTGCTGATGATCCGGCAGGTTTATAGCATAGGATTCCGCTAATTTTACGGCATCGCCATGCGATTTTTTGTACACATGGCTGAAGGCCGGTGCCAGTTCAACTGGTTTAAAATTCCCTTTTCTTAGAGTAGCCTGTATGTTTTTTTTGTTTCGGAAAGATGTTTTTTCCAATGATTTAATAAGTCTGTTGCTACCCGGAGTCATTTTTTTAATATCAGGCAAAGCCTTTTCAGATTTTTTTGACCTGGATGACACCATTGTTTTTTTGGCCGGTTTGGCCTTTGGTTTAGCTTTTGCAGCTTTAGATCCGGAAATTTTTTTACTTTTCATAAAACCTAATTTTAAGTAATGAAGTTTCGGTGTTTTATAGAGCAACAGGTAATGCGGGAGTGGATGCGTCATGCGGAGCATGCCGGGTGTCAGGTGTAAAAAGAGTACAAGAATGTTGTTGAACAACCGGGTGATTACATAGAAATTTCAGGATACTTCACTATTGGAATTACAATGCATAAGAGAATGGATAAGCGGGAGTGCTCATATCAAAATTGGTAACGGAAAAAATGAGGGTAAGAAGGGATGGCACGAATTGTTGACTAATGTAATTCAAAGATTTGAGTTATGCAATAGTACCCTGTAAATTTGTTTGAACAGAAAATGGCTTTATTACTGGTATGCGACGGACAATAAAACTTTTTTAATGGATAACAGGAAAACTTGTATAGTAATAGTCGGGCCTACTGCTTCGGGAAAAACTAAACTTTCAATTGAAATAGCCAAATTTTTCGGTGCTGAAATTATTTCTGCCGACTCCAGGCAATGTTTTAAAGAGTTGAATATAGGAGTGGCAAAGCCGGATGAAAGTGAACTGCAAAGCATAAAACATTATTTCATTAATTCTCACTCTATACTGGAGGAGGTGAATGCCGGTGTTTTTGAAGAGTATGCACTAAGCGCAGCAGAAGAAATATTTGCAAAAAATGATTTTGCAGTCGTGGTTGGCGGAACGGGTTTATATATTAAAGCGTTTTGTGAAGGCATGGATGATATGCCTGAAATAGATGAGGAATGCCGGCAAAATTTGCGACTTGAATACCGGCAAAAAGGAATGGAATGGTTGACGGCAATGATAAAACTTCATGATCCGTTGTTTTATACAAAGGGTGAGATATTGAATCCGCATCGCATGCTTAGGGCGCTTGAAGTGAAAATGACTACAGGTAAATCAATAATGGAATTGCATAGTTCACCTAAAAAGCAACGGCCATTTCAAATCATTAAAACCGGCATCGAACTCCCCCGCCAGGTATTGTATGAACAAATTAACAGACGGGTTGATACAATGATGACGAACGGGCTATTAGACGAAGTAACCCGGCTGACTGCATACCGAAATATGACAGCGCTTCAAACTGTAGGTTACAAGGAACTGTTTGAATATTTAGACGGGAAGATATCATTGGAGCAGGCCGTGTCAGATATTAAGCAAAATACAAGACACTATGCAAAGCGGCAGATGACATGGTTTGGAAGAGACAACGAAATAAATTGGTTTGGCAATGACAAAAATAAACACGTTGGCTATATTATAGAAAATACTAGTTTGAAGTGATAAACAATTTTAAACACTTTAAATATTTTTGGACAGTTTTAATATTTTGTTAAATTGCACAACTGATTGTTTAACCAAAATATGAGAAAATATGCTATGTAAAGCTGCAAGTTGCTTTAAACAGCAACTTTTACATCAAAATTACGGACTTACACCAGTAAAAATTACGGATACTTATCACCAAAATTTTTCTGACAAAACTCTTGCCTTTAAATTACTTCACATCCTGAATTTATATTAATCAATATTGAGTTGCAGGTACTAATTCCAGCAAATAAAAATACTATGTCCTGCCAGGGCAAAACGATGTCTTTTATTATCAACTAAAAAAAAACCCAATTAACCATGATTGCAAAACTGAAACATGCTAAGTATATAGCTATATTACTTTGCATGCTGCTTCCGGGGATTTCCTTGCTTGCCCAAGGGAAAAAAATCTCGGGGAAAATTACGAATAGTGCCAATGGTCAGCCCATAGCGGGGTCAACCATTAACATCAAGGGCACAAATACAGGTACGGTTTCAGACGCAGAAGGCGCATTTACCATAACTGTACCCGGCGAAAAATCAGTGCTTATTATTTCTTCAGTCGGATTCGATCCTGTTGAAATTTCAGCCGCAGGAGTGAATTTTCTTTCTATTGGTTTAAAAGAAAAGCAAAGCGCTTTAGAAGAAATTGTAGTAACCGGTTATACCACACAGAAGAAAAAAGATCTTACCGGAGCGGTATCTGTGGTAGATGTATCACAAATGAAAGCACAGCCCGTAGCAAGCCCGGTGGAAGCATTACAGGGGAAAGCTACAGGAGTACAGATCATTAACGATGGCGCTCCCGGATCCACACCTCAGATAAGGGTTCGTGGTTTCAGTACCATCAACAACAACGACCCGCTTTTTGTAATTGACGGGGTACCTTTCGAAGGTAAACTAAGTTGGTTGAACCAGAATGATATTGAAAGCATGCAGGTGCTGAAAGATGCTTCCGCCGCTTCTATATATGGTGCAAGAGCCAATAATGGTGTGGTAATTATCACAACAAAAAAAGGAAAGAACGGTGCTCCGCCAAGAGTTACTTTTGATACTTATGTAGGTACCCAGGTACCTCGCAGGGAATCATTTCCTAAGATGATGAATCCAACACAGTTTGCAGATTACCTGTATGCATCTTTTAACAATTTAAATGACCCTGCCCAGTTACCCGGCAAAGGGAGTACAACAGGAACAAACTATGGTAATGGATCAACTCCTGTATTACCTGACTATTTACTTGCAGGTAAAAAAACGGGACATGATATAACTGCGGCAGACGCAGATATGGCTAAGTATAATTACAGCAGGGTAACATCCACTTTTTATCAGATCACAAAAGCCAATCAGGCCGGAACTAACTGGTTTAAAGAAATATCCACAAACGCCCCAATGCAAAACTATATGCTGAGTGTTAGCGGTGGTGGACAAAATTCTAACTACGCTATATCCGGAAGCTATATGAACCAAAAGGGTACCATAAAATATACCGGGTTTGAGAGATATACCTTCCGTGCAAATACCAATTTTTCCATGCTTGATAACAGGGTAAGAATTGGAGAAAACTTTCAATATGCAAGGACACGTGCAAATGGTGTAGGTGTCAATGTAAATACTTCCGGCGATTACCAGGGAGAAGGCTCAGCGCTTGGCTTTGCATACAGGATCCAAACCATCATACCCGTATATGACGAAGGTGGCCATTTTGCAGGTACAAGAGGAGATAAACTGGGAAATGCACAAAGCCCCATGGCACTCTTATACAGAGCTAAGGATAATTATACATTAAGCAATACATTGCTGGGAAATGTATATACCGAAGTAGATATTATAAAAGGGTTAGTTGCCAGAACCAGCTTTGGTTTACGTTACGAAAACTGGAATTCTTTCAGTGTAAGTTATCCCAATCCCGAACATTCTGAAGGTAGTGTTACCAGCAATGGTATGAGTGAAAATTATGGATACAATAATGACTGGACATGGACCAATACATTAAACTACAAAAAGTCATTTGGCAAACATAATATTGGTGTTTTGGCAGGTACTGAAGCAATCAAAACAACATACCGGACAATATCCGGCAGCAGAAATGATTATTTTGTATTGGGCAACCTCGACTATTATTATCTTGATGCCGGATCGTCCAATATCAATAATGGAAGCAGTGGTAGTTTCAGCTCACTGTATTCTTTATTTGGTCGCATAGACTATGGATATGACAGTAAGTACCTGTTAAGCGCAACTTTGAGAAGAGATGGTTCTTCAAATTTCGGACCCGAGCATAAGTTTGGGGTATTCCCGGCAGTGAGTGCAGCATGGCGCATATCCAGTGAAAGCTTTATGGAAAACGTTAGCTGGATAAATGATTTGAAATTGAGAGCAGGATATGGTGTTACAGGAAATCAGCGTATACCGGCATTTAACTACCTGCCACGTTATAGTTCTTCTCAGAATGCTTCATACTATCCTATCACAGGATCATTAGTATCTGGTGTTTGGCAGAGCAACTATGATAATCCTTCTATCAAATGGGAGGAGTTGAGCTCGCTGAATATCGGATTAGATTTTAGCTTGCTTAATAACTCTATTGATGGTAGTATAGAGTGGTATAATCGCGATACAAAAGACATGCTTTATCCGGTTCCCAAACCTTCAGCAGCAGTAGGTCAGGGTAGTTCTCCTTTTATCAATGTAGGTACTATGAATAATAAAGGAGTTGAAATAGCATTGAACTACCATTATAACAAACCCAATGCAAATAATTTCACTTTTGATTTTGGGGTTAACTTCTCCAAAAATATCAATAAAGTAACCTTTCTTGCCCCATCTATTCCGCAACAGCCCTACCTCGGATACAGAAACCTGCAAATTTCTCTCTTAAAACCAGGTGAAGTATTTGGCGCCTTCTATGGTTATAAAATGATAGGTATTTATCAGGACGCAACTGAAGTAGCTGCAGGATATACTGGCGCCAGGATAGGTGGCCCTAAATATGCTGATGTATCCGGACCAAACGGAAAGCCTGATGGAGTTATAGATGCAAATGATCGTACTATTATCGGCAACCCGCATCCTGATTTTATATATTCATTCAGTCTCAATGCTACATTTAAGAATTTTGATGTAATAATGTTCTTTAATGGTTCGCAGGGTAATGACTTGTATGAAGCTACCCGTCAGTTTACTGATTTTGGTTTATTCGGCGGAGCAATTTCTACAAGGCTTTTGGACGCTTGGAGCCCTACAAATAAAGGCAGCAATATACCATCCCCTTATGCAACACGCAAAGGCTACGAAATGAATTCAAGTTCATATTATGTGCTTGATGGAAGCTTTTTCAGAATGAGAAACCTTCAAATCGGATACACCTTTGGTGAGAAATTATTGGGTAAATACATTAGAAGTATAAGAGCTTATGTAAGTGCTACCAACTTGTTTACCCTTACAAAATATACAGGAATGGATCCGGAAGTAAGCCAAATGAGCAGCACATTCTCTGCTCCCGGTGTAGATAGTGGTATCTATCCTGTTTCCCGGCAATACCTGGCAGGACTATCTGTTACTTTTTAAATATGACTCGAAGGAATTACTAATCATAAAAGCATTTCAAATATGAATAAGTTTAAAATTTTCACAGTTGCAATAGCGCTCTCCTTGACGGGGCTTTTTTCCTGTAAAGAGAGTTTCCTGGAAATTTCGCCCCAGGGGCAGTTAACAGGAAGCCAGTTAAATTCAACAGATGGTGTTGAACAGTTATTAATAGGTGCTTATGGGATGTTAAACGGAAACAGGAGCGGTACCTGGGGTAATTATGCCTCAGCACCAAGTCAATGGCTATTTGGAGAGGTAGTCGCTGATGATGCTCATAAAGGCAGTACCGCCACAGATATTACTACAATGACTGACCTGGAAAAAATGGTACCTATAAGTACGAATGACCAGGTAGAAACACTTTGGATCAGAAGCTATGAAGGGGTACTAAGTTGCAATGGTGTACTGAGGGCTTTGGCTACATTACAGGCTGGCAAAGATGGGAAGTTTGATGAAACAAGAGCTAAGGAAATTCAGGCCGAGGCACGCATGCTGAGAGCACACTATTATTTCCTGCTCAGAAGGGCATTCGTAAAAGTGCCATATATTGATGAATCAACTTCTACTGCTGATGCATCGGTAAAACCAAACGATACAGATATCTATCCGCAAATACAAAGCGACCTGGAATATGCAATAGCTAATTTACCCGTTAGCAAACCCAAAGGGGAAGTAGGAAGAGTAAATAAAACTATTGCTCAGGCATACCTGGGTAAAGTATTATTATACCAAAATAAACATTCTGAAGCATTGCCCTTATTTCAGGCTGTAATGGCAGCTTCAGGTGATCTGGTAACTATGCCATTTCAAAATAACTTTCAAACAGAAACAGAAAATGGACCTGAAGCTATATTTGCCGTGCAACATGCAATAAGCGGTTCTGTTATTGATAATGCAAATGTAGGTGATATGTTAGGTGGATTTTATGGATCCGCCCCTGTAACCTGCTGCGGTTTTTACCAGCCTACAATCGACCTGGTAAATGCATATAAAGTTGATGCAAACGGGCTGCCTATGCTGGATAACTCTTATAGAACCAACCCTTATATTTCTGACTTACAGTCCCCAGGCGACAAATCGAGCTATGTACTTGATAAGACTATAAAATTCGATACCCGGCTTGACTATACAGTTGCAAGAAGAGGTGTAAAATTCAGAGACTGGGGTGTTATGCCTGGCGATGGCTGGATTAGGGACCCTGCATTTAGCGGGCCATTCCTCGCTCAAAAGCATACTATTAATTTATCATCATTTGGTACACAAACAGTATCGGGCAGTGAATATGTCACAGGCCTTAATGTAAACATTATTCGTCTTGCAGATGTTTATTTAATGGCTGCTGAATGTTATGTAAATGCAGAAAATCTTGAAGAAGCGAGAAAACTGGTAAACAAAGTCAGGGAAAGAGCCTCTCATCTCCCTCACAAAAAGGCGGCTGATGATACTGACGCGGCCGATTATCAAATAGGGCTATATGCTACTTTCCCGGATAAAGTATATGCGTTAAAAGCTGTCCAGTTTGAACGCAGGTTAGAGCTGGCTTTGGAAGGACAAAGATTTTACGACCTCGTACGCTGGGGTATATTAAAGCAGGTAAAAGAAAGCTACTCTTCCTTTGAAGCCACTTATCTCCCTTCTTACGGAGGTATTATTGTTAATGAATACAACAACTATTTCCCAATTCCCCAAAGTCAGATAGACAGAAGTTTGAATAGTTTAAAACAGAATAACGGATACTAATTAGTATTCTATAATCTGCAAAAGCCGCCAGCCATAAGGTTGGCGGCTTTTGTATTGACGTGTATACATCAGCAGAAATTTGATGATTAGAAATGTACCGTTTATATTTTGAGGTATAACTTCAATTCACTATTTACTTTCAGATTATATAATATACTTTTCTTTTACTCCGCTCCTTATCTTTGCCCACTAAAATCCTATCATGGCTGATGTAATTGCTGATGTTACTTCATTTTTTGAAAACTGGAACCAGGACAAGTTACTGCAGATATATACGCTCAGGCAGGCAGGGAGCAACCGGCAGTATTTTCGCGCAATTACGGCTGCCGGGTCTTACATCATCACTTACAACCCAAACAATATTGCAGAGAACAATGCTTTCATAGAATTTTCAAAGCACTTTCATAAAAAACAACTCGCTGTTCCTGATATATTATTTGAAGACAATGCAAAAAC
>JAFDXG010000195.1 GCA_018268105.1 Bacteroidota bacterium
CAAATGAATTAGTGGGATCCGACCCGGATAACCTGAGTAAGTATTTAAGGAAAATCATTGACGGAAACTGGAAGCTTAGCGCCATTCCGGCATTATGGGATGGAAAAACTTCGGACAGGATTGTATCAGCACTTTTATCTATCTATATTAAATGATTGGAAATTTTGTTAATTCCATTTAACTGTGAATAATTGAAATAATAATAAGCCACTCTATTCAATGCTATTCAATTCCCTGCAATTTTTGATTTTTTTCCCTGTTGTTACTACACTCTATTTTCTCTTGCCACACCGCTATCGCTGGATGTTGCTCTTGTTAGCGAGCTGTATATTCTACATGGCGTTTATTCCAATATATATATTGATACTGGTTGTTACCATTGTGATTGATTATTTAGCAGGAATATATATTGAAAAATCGGAAGGAAGAAAACGTAAGCACTTTTTAATTCTTAGCATTATATCCACTTGCCTGGTTCTTTTTATATTTAAATATTTTAATTTTTTCAATGATAACTTCAGATCCATCGCACAAGCCTTGGACCTGCGCTATCCCATAAATGTAATCAACATCATTTTACCCATAGGGTTATCATTTCACACCTTTCAAAGTTTGAGCTATGTGGTTGAAGTATATAAGGGAAGACAAAAAGCCGAAAAGAACTTTGGCATCTATTCACTATATGTAATGTTTTATCCTCAACTGGTTGCCGGGCCCATAGAACGACCCCAAAATTTACTGCATCAGTTTTATGAGAAACATGATTTCGAATATAACAGGGTGGTAGACGGGCTTAAACAAATGGCCTGGGGTTTTTTTAAGAAAGTAGTCATTGCTGACCGTGTTTCAGTAGTAGTAAACCAGGTTTACAATCATCCCGCAAACTATCAGGGGCTGCCTCTGATTATTGCAACTTTTCTTTTTGCGGTACAGATCTATTGCGATTTCTCAGGCTACTCAAATATCGCTATTGGGGCAGCAAAAGTTATGGGTTTTAAATTAATGACTAATTTTGACAGGCCCTATTTTTCAAAAAGTATCTCTGAATTCTGGAAACGATGGCATATTTCACTTTCTACATGGTTTAGGGATTATCTTTATATTCCTCTTGGCGGCAATAGGGTTTCAAAACCCCGGTGGTATTTCAATTTGTTTATCACTTTCCTGGTGAGCGGCCTCTGGCATGGCGCAAATTGGACATTTGTTATTTGGGGAGGACTTCACGGAGCTTATCTTATACTGGCTATACAGACACAGAAGTTTCGGAATAAAATAACATCTGCATTTGGGATCAGTAAAACTTCTTTTCTTCAGAAAAGCCAGCAAATATTATTTACCCTTGTGCTGGTCATTTTTGCCTGGATCTTTTTTCGTGCTAACAATTTGAAAGATGCCATTTATATTGTTACACATCTATTCAGCAACTTCGATGAGCTGATGAAAAACTGGCACAATGTTAATTTTCTTAAAGGATATTTGAGCGGACTTGGTATATCTATGAGTGAATTTTACCGGATAGTGATTTTCCTGTTGATCTTGTTTGTTGTAGAAGTCATCCAGGGAAGGCTAAATATTATTAACTACCTGAATCAACGTCCCGGCGTCGTACGATGGTCCATTTACTATCTGATGATTATATTAATTATTTTTTTTGGGGCTTTTAACCAGGTTCAGCAATTTATATATTTCCAATTTTGATTTTTATGGCCAAAAAATTTTTATGGAGAAGTTTATTTTTTACCCTTCCCTTCGTGATATTTTTTATTATAATAGCCTTTTTGGATCCGTTTAATTACCTGGGTAAAAATGGGATCATAAATGATAATATAAAGCAACTATATTCCGGCAAAATCAACTATGCTCTTTGGGAATTGAATGCTTATAAAAAGCACCCTACTGAAAACATTTTGCTTGGAGATTCCAGGATTATGCTGGTAGATACAGGTGTGGTTAATAAAATCAAGCATAAAAAATTTGTGAATCTGGGATATGGAGGCGGTAGCCTGAAAGAAGCGATTGAAACATTTTGGTATGCAAGTTCCGTCTGCAGGCTTCACGAAGTTTACCTGGGCATTAATCTGGAATTGTATAATCAAAATAATATTGGGAACCGTGTAAAAGGCGTAGAGATAATGCTTAAGAACCCACTTTTGTATTTTACAAATTCAGATGTTATAGAAGCAGCATATTATTGTTTCATGAATCGTAATAAGCATTCGGAAAATTCAATCGAAATACCTCCCATGACAAGAGATGAATTTTGGAAATTTCAGCTTTCCGAAACAGCAGAAAGGTATTATTCAACATACGGTTACCCGAGTGAATATAATACTGAGCTATCCAAAATGGCCAGGTATTGCCAGGAAAAAAAAATATTGCTGCATTTTATCGTTTTGCCTACACACACTGACTTGCAGAATAAGATTTCAGCTTTTCATCTTCAGGATGCGAATGACAGGTTTATACATGATTTGAAAGAGTTAGGCGATGTGTATAATTTAAACCTTAACAATAAATATACCAGGGTAAACGAAAATTTCAATGACCCTTTTCATTTTAAAAGGGAATTGTTCAATGAAATTTATTCCCCAATTATCTTTGGAAACAAAACTACAGATGATTCCACAGCAGATATACATTTGTATGTACATTGATTAAAACAGTGAATTCATTTTAAAGCTCTTTCAAACTATTAACGATAAACTGATTTTTCCATAAAAGGTTTTAAAGCAAAGCCGCCTCCAATTTTTGGAGGCGGCTTCTTTGTTTGAAAATAGCTTTATTGTTTAATGAATTTTCTGTTTTGGATATTGGTACCATCAAAATATTGAAGAATATAAAATCCCGGAGAATAGGTACTGATATCCATTGTCATA
>JAFDXG010000196.1 GCA_018268105.1 Bacteroidota bacterium
GTAATTATACTTCGCTCTGCCGGTGAGGGTGTTTTTTGTGCCGGAGCATCTCTAAAAGAATTAAAAGCCATTCAAACAGCGCAGGAAGGAAAGCATTTTTTCAGCGGCTTCGCCAATGTGATCAACGCGATGCGAAAATGCCCGAAGTTTATTATAGCAAGGGTACAGGGCAAAAGTGTAGGTGGGGGCGTGGGACTTATTGCTGCTGCGGACTATGCTATCGGCGTGGAAAAATGCGACATAAAATTGAGTGAATTATCCATCGGAATCGGCCCCTTTGTCGTGGCCCCCGCTATTGAAAGAAAAATAGGTATCTCCGCCTTTAGCCAACTGGCTATTGATGCTACGATGTGGCGACCTGCCGACTGGGCAAGAAAAAAAGGGCTTTTTGCCGAACTACACCCGAATGTTGAAGATATGGACGAGTCCGTGAACCGGCTGGCCAATGAGTTATTACATTCAAGCCCCGAAGCTATGTCGGCAATAAAAAAAATTACCTGGAAAGGAACAGAAGACTGGGATCATTTGCTGCAGGAACGGGCAGCCATGAGCGGTTCACTTGTAATAAGCCCTGCAGCTAAATCTGTACTGGAAAAATTGTGACCATCAGGACCCAACAAATATATTTAATATCATAACTGCTATAAGACCCACAATAGCTACTATTGTTTCCATCAGCGACCAGGATCGTAATGTATCTTTAATGCTCAGGTTAAAGTATTCCTTAAACAACCAGAAGCCGCCGTCATTTACATGAGAAAACATTAGACTGCCGGCACCTATAGACAACACCATAAGATTGGGTTCTACCCGGCCCTGAGCCACCATTGGAGCTACTATACCTGCGGTGGTAAGTCCGGCCACGGTTGCCGAGCCAATACAAACTCTTATTATACAGGCAATAATCCAGGCCAGCAATAAGGGATGTAACGGCCATCCTTCAAGAGCCGTGGCAATTTCATTGCTTACTCCACTTACCGTCAACACTTCTTTAAATGCTCCCGCTCCAGCTATTATAAGCAATATCATAGCTACATCTTTTACGGCACTTTCATAAATCTGCATAATCCGCTTCATACTCATTCCAGTACTTCTACCCAATGAAAATGTTGCCACAATCAGCGCTATTAGCATTACAATCATCGCATTACCAAAAAATGAAGACAACATTTGGATTATTGTTATCTCCTTAAAAATCATAGGAAGTGCAGTAGTAACAATTAACAGCACTACTGGCAATAAAGAGCTGCCCAGGCTATTCAACAGGCTGGGCAATTTATCTTCGGCAATTACAGTAGGTTGAAACATTTGGAGTGGTTCGGATTTAATGTTTTTTAATGTCCGGCTGAAAATTGGTCCGGCTATAATAATGGCGGGAGTAGCCACCAGAAGCCCGTACATTAATGTTAATCCCATATTGGCGTGAAACTGTTCTACCAATGCGGCAGGTGCGGGATGGGGAGGAAGATATCCATGTGTTACAGACAGGGATGCCAGCATTGGCAATCCAATATATACAGCAGGCAATTTATACTGATAGGCTACAGAAAAAATTAAGGGTACCATCAGCACAAATCCCACATTATAAAAAAGAGGAATCCCTATTACAAAGCCGGTAATCATTAACGCCCATTGTATATACTTTACCCCAAAGACTTTCATCAAAGAAGACGCTATCTGTTGTGCAGCCCCACTTTCCGCAACAAGTTTACCCAGCATAGCTCCCATCATAATAACACCCGCAAGTGCCCCGAGCGTATCTCCAATACCTTTTTCTACCGCACCAGCAAGCTTACTCAAGGGGATACCCAACAACGCCCCAGCCATTAATGATACCAGCAAAAAAGCAAGAAAAGCATTAGTTTTTCCCCAGGTGATCAGCAATACAAGAATAACAATGCTAAATACAATAACAAGTAAAGTCATGAAATAAAGATGAGACAGGTGTAAAAATGTCTGCCGACCCAGCATCTGTCGCACCAATCGTTATAGCAGCTTATTCAGATGAAGATACTACCAATTATTCATTTGCTCCGGCACAATACGTTCCGTAAATTCTCTGGGAACAGGTTTACTTCTCCAGTCAGGCTCATATTTCACAAACCACGATAACCATAGGCTGCGGGAAAATCTCATGAAGACCGGTTGTAGTATTATCAATAATATAGCATTCATTATACCCCACCACAGCAAACGATGATCCCCATCTTTTACCGAAAACCCTATCAGTATCCACCACGCTATAAGGGTAAAGAGACAAAACCCGACGGTTAATGCATAACTTACATAAGCGGTACCATAATAAAATCCCACTTCTATGTCGGTGGGCTGCCCACAAACGGGGCAGTTTGGATTCATTTTTAAAACAGATTTAAGTTTGTAGGGGTTACTGCTGACAAACAGCTTGCCTCTTCGGCATCTGGGGCATCTGTTATCTAAAGTAGAAAGAAAATATCCTGGTTTTTTTTCATCAGTCATATTGAAGAATTTCTGCAAAGTTGATTATTTAGAATCACTTTGAAGGAAATTTTCTTGTGTTTATTGACTGGTTTAATTTTATGCAAATCCCAACTGCCAATTTTACAATTTTTCAATCACTCTTTGGAGCTTATTCCTAACCTCGGTTGCCACATTGATCAACGGCTTGTTGTCAATCGCCTGCATAGAAGCTACGGGATCAACGGCAGAGATTTCAATACTTCCTTTTTTAATCTCCTGCAAAATCACATTACACGGCAGCATTGTCCCAATATGTTGTTCTGCTTTCAGCGCTTCATAAGCGAACCCCGGGTTGCAGGCGCCAAGTATGATATAAGGTCTGAAATCCACGTCCAGCTTTTTTTTCAAAGTTGCCTGTACATCTATTTCGGTTAATATACCAAACCCTTCTTCTTTTAACCCCTCGGTAACCCTTTCTTTGGCCTTATCTAAGCCTTCATTTATGGTTTTTGAAAAATAATATGACATAACTTTTTCTTTATGATGAATAAAAGCAAATCTATTTAAATACACTGTGTCCTATAGTGACATAAGTTACATATTGCTTTCGCGATTGTGAGATAGTGAGATAATATAGTATCCGGGCTGCAGGTGTAGTTTTAAAACGATTCTAGTATAGTTTCCATCTTAGTACTTCTTGATCCCTTGATGAGATAGGTACTGTTTTCAGATTTATTTTCTTTCAGCCATGCAGCAGCAGCAGCAGCACCGGTAAAAAAAGGAAACGGTTGTGAGATACCGTGAAAGTCTCCGCCAACAAGTATGACATTTTTCCAATGATATTTTTTTATCAGCGCTACAATATCCTGATGTTCTTTTTTACTTTCAGAACCTAATTCGGCCATCGCACCCAGCACAAGTATTTTATTTTCGTCCGGTGATTTCGAAAAATTTTCTATCGCGGCTTTCATACTGCTTGGGTTGGCATTGTATGCGTCCAGAATGATTTTATTGGTTCCCTTTATCAGCATCTGTGATCTGCTGTTGGTTGGAGTATACTCCTCAATCGAAACTTTTATTCTTTCATTCTTAACCTTAAAATGTTGCCCAACAGCAACCGCTGCCAGCACATTTGGCAAATTATATTCCCCTACAAGTTTTGTATGAATTTGTAGTGAATTATTACTATTTCCCGTTAATACCACATGCAGAAAATCACTGGACATTAGGGACTTGCCGGTAACCTCTGCACCCTGAGTTCCATAGCTGTGTATATGCGGAATTCCCTGGCTCATTTCCCGGAGATAATCATAGTCCCACATCACAAATGCTGTTCCCTCGTGCAACCGCAGATAATCATACAATTCACCTTTTCCTTTTCTTACCCCGTCTATACCACCAAAACCTTCCAGGTGTGCTTTTCCGCAATTAGTTATTAACCCGTGAGTAGGTGCAGTATAGCGGCAATACCCCTCTATTTCATTCAGGTGGTTGGCCCCCATTTCTATCACAGCCATCTCAGCGTCTCTCTTTATTCTTAGTAATGTGAGAGGAACACCTATATGATTGTTGAGATTGCCTTCGGTAGTGTAAGTTTTATAGGTTGAGGAAAGCACTGCATGAACAAGCTCTTTCGTTGTGGTTTTACCATTGCTCCCGGTGATAGCAATAAACGGTATATTAAATTGCCCGCGGTGATAACCGGCCAACTCCTGCAAGGTTCCAAGTACCTGACTCACCCTGATAATCCGGTCATCAGCAAATCCAGGATTTTCATCTACCACCACATAAGCAGCCCCCTGATCAAGCGCCTGCCTGGCAAAAAGATTTCCATTGAAGTTTGGACCTTTCAGCGCAAAAAAAATATCCCCGGTTTTTAGTTTCCTGGTATCCGTTTCTACAAAAGGATATTCCAGGAAGCGATCATATAATTTTTCAATTTGCATAAACACAAAAGTAATCAGTAATCAATGAACGGAAACCTGGTGAGCGTATTTCAATTTTTAGCTAAAAATAAATTTTCTTTCATATATATATCGTTTATCAGAACTTTGTTACAAGAAAACCTTTCGCTATGAACCTGCACAAGCTGGGCAACTCAACATTGTCTGTAAGCGAAATTGCTTTTGGCTGTATGTCTCTTGGTAAAAACGATAAAGAGAATGCCGGATTAATCAGCAATGCTATTGATGCCGGTATAAATTTTTTTGACACGGCTGATATATACATGGATGGGTATAATGAAGAGACGATAGGGAAAGCTTTAAAGGGAAAAAGAGATAAAATCATTTTAGCATCCAAAGCAGGTAACCAACGAAAAACAGACGGTAGCGGAGCGCTTGAATGGAACCCCTCAAAAAAGCATATTCTTTCCGCAATTGAAAAAACCCTTAAACGACTTCAAACCGACTACCTGGATTTGTACCAGTTGCACGGAGGTACTATTGACGATCCTATAGATGAAACTATTGAGACTTTTGAAATTTTACAGCAGCAGGGAAAGGTCAGGTATTATGGCATATCGTCTATACGCCCAAATGTTATTCGGGAGTATATCCAACGTTCGAATATTGTAAGTGTAATGATGCAATACAGCTTGCTTGACCGGCGGCCGGAAGAAATTTGTCTGCCACTACTTCAAGAGCATAATATCGGGGTGCTTGCAAGGGGCACATTGGCAAGTGGACTGCTCGCAGATAAGCCATCAAACCCGGTATTAAATTATTCAGTTGATGAAGTATATAAAATGTCATCGGCAATACAGGCGATATCAGGCAGTAGCAGAAGTTCCGCTCAAACAGCATTGCGATTTGTACTTCAGCAGCCGGTAATTACTTCGGCGATTGTTGGCATCCGCAATAAAAAACAGCTTGAGGATATAGTGGGAACAATACAGTCTCCTCCTCTTACTGAGAATGAGATTGCTTTTCTCCGATCACAAATCCCTGTTAACTATTATACCCGGCATCGCTGAACTCCTTTCTTACATTGTCTCTTCCACAGCCGCACAAACCGTCTTATCTTTGTCGTTTTACATTTATGAGTTTTTTAACGGTATCAGGAATTTCTAAAAAAAATGATTCGGGATTTGAACTGAAGGATATAAGTTTTTCACAAAAACCATTTCAAAAAATTGCCATTTCAGGAGAAACCGGCTCTGGCAAAAGTACAGTACTAAAAATTATTGCAGGACTGATTCAGCCTGATGAAGGTTCTGTTTTTTTTGAAGGTGTGCGAATAAAAGGACCCGACGAAAAACTGATACCCGGACACCCGGGAATTGCATATCTTTCGCAGCATTTTGAGCTTAGAAACTCCTACCGGGTAGAAGAGGAACTTGACTACCTTAATCATCTCGATGAATATACTGCCGAGGAAATCTTTAGGATATGCGATATAGCCCATCTCTACAAACGCTGGACTAACCAGGTATCAGGAGGTGAGCGCCAGCGCATTGCCCTGGCAAGGCAACTGGTGTCTTCACCAAAGTTACTGCTGCTCGATGAACCCTTTTCAAACCTTGATTTTATTCATAAAACCAAATTAAAATCCGTTATCAATAAAGTGAGCCAAAGTATGAACATCAGCAGTATACTGGTGTCTCATGATCCGTATGAAGTGCTATCCTGGGCTAATGAAATACTTGTGATGAAGGACGGAAGACTCATAGGGACCGGGTCGCCGCAAAGCCTGTACTTTAACCCTGAAAACGAATACATAGCCGGCTTGCTGGGAAGGTATAACCGGATATCTTATTCCTGGTTAAAAAACTCAGATCATAAAAATTCTGATAAAGAGTTTTTTTTGCGACCCGAACATCTGAGTTTGTGCCCGCCTGCAGAGGGCGATTTTGAAGAACCCGCAATAATCAACGAAATATATTTTCAGGGCAACGGATATGAAACGGAGTTAACATATAATGGAAAGAAGATTACTGTATTTACAGAAAGAGGCAACTTCAATAAAGGAGATATGACAGGACTTATTATCACCTCAAAAGAAATTTTGTAATCCCGGTTTCCTTCCACTATTCTTTTACCGGAACAACCAGTTGAATCTCTTCCTTTTTCAATAATTGTATGATTCTAAGATTTATTTCCTGTTTTAGTGTATTAAATTCATCAACAGGTATCGGCGCTGAATAATATTCTATATGAATTAAATATCCGCCATGCTGTATGATATCGCTTAAAAAAACAACCCTGTTTTCTATCCCGGGATGCAATAATATTTCATTCATTCCCTTTATAAAAAAATCAATTTGCTGTCTGTTTGTTGATGTTGCAAGCTCCAGATTCAGGTCTGCCCTTCTTTGAATTCGCAGCGTCAAATTGTCGAGTATACTGTCTACCATTTGTTTATTGGGGACGCTAACAATGGTCTTTTCAGTTGTTCGTATACGCGTGCTTCGAAGTCCTATTTTTTCCACAGCACCAGTAACCTGATGAACCTTTACGCTGTCGCCAACAACAAAAGGTTTGTCAAAAAATATGATAAAAGAAGCAATCAGGTTTTCGAGGCTTTCTCTTGCCGACAAAGCAAGCGCTGCGCCGACAATACCAAGCCCCGTCAGCAATTCTGAAATTTGATATCGAAATGCAAATTTGATAATTACAAATATACCGGCAATACTTACGATGGCTTTCAGAAAATCTTTAAAAAAAATCACAAGCTGATGTCGTCCTCCACCCTGGTCATCTTCGCTGTTTTTGCTGATAACAAATGCCAGGTAATCTATCATTCTTATCAGCAAACGGAAGAAATAAATAATTACAATAGTCGCAGCAATTCGATCTATAATAACTTTTGTAGTGGTGTGATAAAAATTAAGTTGAAACACCTTAGGAAAATTTAGGGTGGTAATAGCTATAAACCAGGTAAAGACCATCAAAAAATCTTCAAGCGGATGAAGAATAAGATCTATGAAAGCATTGCGGTCTACGCGCCGGCCCATCAATTGTAACAGCCAGACTACTGTGGCAACAAGCGGTCTGCTGAAAAATTTTTTTAACACAAAAGTTCCCAGTATAACCAGTGCCACAACCGTATATTCCCAAATGCTGTTATCTAAAATTATTTTATCAAAAATGCTATCCATATAACGCGGATAATGATTTTACTATTTATAGGGATACAATGAAATACCGCTATTGTCCTGTACATATATCCCCTGTTGCATGATACAGATTTTATCATTTTCTTTTATCCATGACGGCATTGCTGCTTCCGCAATCTGGACTGAACCCAGTTGATAGCTTACAAATCTTTCTTTTTTTCTACCAAGTATTGTTTTGTTGATTACCTGTAAGTCAAGTATTCCCGTCAGTGGCAGCTCATTCTTTAGGGTGCCGTAATAATCAAAAATATAGACCCCCTTAGTGATATCATACAGGTAAACATATCCATCTCTGTCAATTATTTTTTGAGGAGATGGAAACAGAGTAAGTACCTGCCTCAGGTCAGTTGTTTCCATAATAAGCCTGCCATCATCCCCTATCTTTTTAAGCTTTGCCGTCTGCTCATCAAACACCCAAAGATTATTGTCGTAGGAAAGCGTCAGCGCTTTTGCCTGGAAGATCCCCGTTTTGCGTAAATCAATCGTATTGATTCTGTTGAGAAACCGGTCAAGCATCACAACGGTAGAAAAATCCCTGTAATATAATAATACTTTTAGAGGATTAGTTACATCCATTGTATATACGTTACCATAGCGCCTCACCTCATTAAAAACATTGAGAGAGTCGCCTTTGATTCCGTATTTCTTCAGTAGCCCTTTACTGCTAAGTATATATACATTTCCGAGGTTATCCGCAGTAAATGATGCTATATCTCCGGCTTCTATCCTTTCAATTGCAGCGCCCAACAATGACTTGGCGGCAAGGGTATCCTCTTGACCCAATAGCCTTGTGGCAACTAATGCCGATATAACGAATATTGAAACTATTTTCAATGTGGATAATATTTGAGGTATATATTTTCGCCGTCAAATTCTGCGTAACTATAATAACGAATCCAATCTCCTAAATTAATATACCGGCTATTGTCTTTTAAGGGAAAGTTTATTGGTAAATGACGATGCCCAAAAATAAAATAATCAAAATGTGCAGATTTCAGCACTTCTTTGCAATAACTAATCAGCCATTCATTTGCTTCACCAAGAAATTTTGCGTCGCTTTCGCCGGTAAGGGCACGGCTGCTTTTACTGGATTGATGCGCAATACTCATGCCTATATATGGCGGAAGAATTCCAAAAAGTGACTGGCAAAATTTATTCCTGAAAATCTTCTTTAAAAATTTATATCCCTTGTCGCCCGGGCCCAACCCATCACCATGTCCGATAAGGAACCGCTTTCCATTAAATTCAAAATCTCTGGGTTCAAAATAAACAGGTATATTAAGTTCCTGTTCAAAATATCCATCCATCCACATATCATGGTTACCCACAAAAAAATACATTGGAATACCACTATCGGTAATTTCGGCCATTTTACCCAGGATCCTCACAAAACCTTTAGGAACCACCTTTTTGTACTCATACCAGAAATCGAACAAATCTCCAACTATAAAAATTGCAGCAGCATCAGATTTAACCTCATCCAGAAATTTAACAACCAGTTTTTCCCGGTGCAGACTGGATGCATGATCGGGAACTCCGAGATGAAAGTCGGAAAGAAAAAATATCTTTTTTCCGGCAGGAATTTGCATTTGTGCAAGATATAATGAAATGACAAATTTCTTCTAAATTCCTTACGGCTGCAATACTGTAACAAAAAAGCACCGGACAAATCCGGTGCCAGGTAGAAAGAATTTACTACGTCTGCTGTTTTATTGCCCTTTATGATGCAGGGATTATTTCTGCAGGAGGCACCCCGGCACTTATTCCTCCATCCTCATGGCCGGAATGGTGTACTACATCTGCCGGCTTTTTTTCTTCAAAAGGCCGCTTGCCAATCAACGTTTCCAGGTCGCTTTGGAAAAGTACTTCTCGGGTAAGCAATTCTTTTGCAATGATTTCAACCTGTTGCTTTTTATCTAAAAGTAACGCCTTTGTTCTTGCGTATGCTTTCTCTATTACTTTTCTCACCTCTTCGTCAATCAATTTCCCGGTTTCTTCGCTATAAGGTTTTGTAAAATAATTTTCCTGCTGAGGATCGTAATAGCTTATATTTCCTATCTTATCATTCATACCATATACCGTCACCATTGAATAGGCTATTTTGGTAATCTGCTGAAGATCGTTGCTTGCGCCTGTTGAAATTTTTCCAAAGAAAATTTCTTCGCTGGCACGACCGCCAAGCGTCATACATATCTGATCTGTCAGTTGATCTGTATTATACAAATATTGCTCTTTCGGTGTATACTGGGCATACCCTAATGCTGCGGTACCGCGGGGAACTATTGTTACTTTGAGCAATGGATAGGCATGCTCAAGAAACCAGCCACAGATGGCATGTCCGGCTTCGTGGTAAGCAATAATTTCTTTTTCGTCTGGTGAAATAATTTTGTTTTTCTTTTCCAGCCCCCCAATAACGCGATCAATGGCGTCCTGAAAATCATCCATCTCCACTTCCGATTTGCCTTTTCTGGCAGCAATCAGCGCAGCCTCATTGCAGACATTCGCAATGTCTGCCCCGGCAAATCCCGGAGTCTGTTCTGCCAGTTTAAATACATCCAGTTTACTGGATTTCTTTATCGGCTTAAGATGCACGTTAAAAATTTCTTCTCTTCCTTTTACATCTGGTTTGTCAATGGTAATCTGGCGATCAAATCGTCCCGGACGAAGCAGTGCGCTATCCAATACATCAGGGCGGTTAGTGGCCGCCAGTATAATGATACCGCTATCTGTACCAAAACCATCCATTTCTACCAGCAACTGGTTGAGTGTGTTTTCCCTTTCATCATTGCTCATCATCATATTCTTTCCGCGAGCACGACCAATTGCATCAATTTCATCAATAAATATGATACAGGGAGCTTTTTCACGAGCCTGTTTAAAAAGATCTCTTACGCGACTTGCACCTACTCCCACAAAGAGTTCCACAAAGTCGGAACCGCTCATACTAAAGAATGGAACCTGTGCTTCTCCCGCCATTGCTTTTGCCAGGAGGGTTTTTCCGGTACCTGGCGATCCTACCAGCAAAGCACCCTTTGGGATCTTCCCGCCGAGGGCTGTATATTTTTTAGGATTCTTCAAAAAGTCAACGATCTCCATCACTTCCTGCTTGGCTTCTTCCAGGCCTGCCACATCTGCAAACGTAATATTTACTTTAGTCCCCTTTTCAAATAACGTAGCTTTTGATTTACCTATACTAAATATTCCACCAGGTCCGCCACCGCCACCGGGGCCACCCACTTTACGCATCATCAAAACAAATAATAACGCAAACATTAGTAGCGGGAAGATGTAGCTCAGTAATGAGCCAAACCATTCGGGATCGCTTACAATATTTACCGGAACTTCTTTTACCTCTTTATGATCTTTATAAAATTCAGCAAGTGTGGTTCCAAGGTAGGTTTTAGCGTCTGCAACTTCAAATTGAAAATGTGGTCCGTCAGTTTTAGAAATTTTGTCCCATTTATCGCCCAGCATTGTGCGGTATACCTCTTTGGACAAACTGTCTTTTTTTACATACACCCTTACGATATCCTTATTCCTGACCAACTCAAGTTTTTGGATGTCATTGTTTTCCAACATTTCATTCCTGAACTTCAGGTCAGTGATCACCGTGGCTGTTGGCGCTACTCCATTAAGCAACTGGTACCCTACCAGCATAAGCGCAATTATACCATAAGCCCAGTATATATTGAATTTAGGCCCCTTCTTTTGTGATTTATCATCCCTGCCTGTTTCATTTCTTTTATTTAAACCCGGTATCTTATTTTGATTATTGTCCTGTGTCATAAAACATCTTCACTTATTGATTGTAATTTAAACAGTTAACAGCCTTTTTTATTTTACTGTCACTTCATTATTATATAAAAACTCATTAAACAGATTACGCACTATGTTCTATCCGGTCTGCGTCATTCCACATTTCTTCCAGTTTATAAAATTTCCTGTTTTCTGGTTGAAAAATATGTACAACTATATTTACATAATCTATCAGCACCCACTGCAGCGCCTGATATCCTTCGTGCCGGTAAGGCAACTCCTCACAGTTTTGCTTTACCTCTTCTTCTACTGCATCCGCTATTGCTTTAACCTGAACATGACTGGAAGCTTCACAAACGATAAAAAAATCTGCCACCGCTTCCTGCACCTTCTTTAGATCCAGGGAAATAATATTTTCTCCTTTTTTATTCCTGATTGCGTTGATGATTGTTTTAAAAAGCTTACTGTTCCTCGTCAACCTGGCTGTACGTTTGGGGCGTTCAGTTAACACCTGTAATGCTGTCAATAGAAATGATTTTAAGTTTGCCCCTTTTTACCAGGGGTTGATTTATTTGTTTTCTTAACTGACCTTCGGAAAAGGCCGTGTATTTATTATTGTTCTTATTGTCTAACTTGCTCAAAAATAGTAATTAATTCGGTATTCCGGTATGCAATCATTTGGGCGGCGCTTTACCATTTTAAACAGTGTGGATAGCACCAACAACTATGCCATGAGGGAGGTTCATGCTGGTTTGGCAAACCACGGTGATGTATACTTTGCCTTTGATCAAACGAAGGGGAAGGGGCAACGAAATAAAAGATGGATAACTCAACCGGGAGAAAACATTACCATGAGCCTGCTAACATTCCCTGTAACCCTTTCTCCGGCTAAACCCTTCCTGCTTGTTGCAGCCGTGGCGCTTGGCGTATATGATTTTTTTCAACATTATGCAGGTAATATGACTCGTATTAAATGGCCTAATGATATTTTTTGGGGTGACAGAAAGGCAGGAGGGATATTGATCGAAAATCAGATTCGGAACCAAAAATGGCGGGTTGCTGTTATTGGTATCGGAATAAATATAAATCAAACTCATTTTGGAACCATTTCAGAAAAAGTTATTTCTCTAACTGAAATCGCCGGCAAAAAGTTTGATGTAATCGTATTGGCTAAATCACTTTGTAAGTTTTTAGAGACCCGGTACCTGCAATTATTATCTGGCAAAAACCACGACATTTTAAATGATTATATATCCGTCATGTATAAATTAAATGAAGAAGTAAATTTTCGATCAGCAATAATTGATTTCAGGGCAAAGATTGAAGGAGTATATGCCACCGGAGTTTTGAAGACAAACCATCCGGAATATGGTCGGTTGCCATGGGGTGCTGCCGAATGGGTTGTTTAGTCATTAAATTATTCGAAAACCTAAGAATTGTATATAGAATGACAAACTTTATTCCAATATTTCCTTTAACCGTTGTAGTATATCCTTTCGAAGAATTGAACCTTCACATTTTTGAACCCCGCTATAAACAACTTATCCGGGAATGTTTCAGCGACGTAAAACCATTTGGTATACCCTCTGTAATAAATAAAAAAATAGGCGATTGGGGTACCCTGGTTAAAGTGCAGGAAATTGTAAAAACTTATGAAAACGGGGAAATGGACATCCGAACAAAGGGAATCGCTGTTTTCAGAATTCTGGAGATTATTAAAAGTATTCCCTCTAAGTTATATAGTGGCGCCATTGTAAATTATCCGGAAAATCAAACATCGGGAAATCATGCGCTGATGAAAAAAGTGCTGGCAGGGTTAAAAGAAATGCATCAGTTGCTCAAAATTTCCAAACATTATAAAAAGCCTGAAGCAGAGTTGTTATCTTACGACATCGCTCATCACTGCGGGCTTAGCCAGGAAGAAGAATATGAAATGTTAGGACTCCTGCAGGAAGTTCAACGGCAGGAATACCTGAAAAGACATATCAATAAAATTATAGCCGTGCTTAAAAAAACAGAATCCCTGAAGGAAAAAATTAAGCTAAACGGACATTTTAGAAACCTGTCATCCTTTGACTTTGACGATATCGGTAGCGGGCAACGGGGTACATGATTTTCTCAACTAAAGTAGAATATTGTATTTACACAGACCCGAGAAAACGAAAATATACGTTCCGTCTTTCACCTCTCACGATAATCAAAATATTTAACTATTCATACTTGCCAAAAACTCCTGGTTGTCTTTTGTGCCGCGCATCCGTTTCAGCAATTCATTCATTGCTTCTTCAGAATTCATATCCGCCAAATAATTCCGGAGCAGGTGCATTCTTTTCAAAACGTCTTTTTCGAGCAGCAAATCCTCCCGTCTTGTAGAAGAGGCAACAAGATCTATTGCAGGGAAAATCCTTCTGTTTGCCAGTCTTCTGTCTAACTGGAGCTCCATATTACCGGTTCCTTTAAACTCTTCAAAAATGACTTCATCCATTTTTGAACCGGTATCAATCAATGCTGTAGCTAATATGGTAAGAGAACCGCCATTCTCAATTTTGCGGGCTGCCCCAAAAAATTGCTTTGGTTTTTGCATGGCATTCGCTTCCACTCCCCCCGAAAGTACTTTACCTGAGGCAGGAGCTACAGTGTTGTGAGCGCGGGCCAGCCTGGTAATTGAATCAAGCAGTATTACCACATCATGTCCGCACTCTACTAATCGCTTTGCCTTTTGAAGAGCAATGGTAGAAACTTTCACATGTTTTTCTGCGGGCTCATCAAAAGTTGAGGCTATCACTTCTGCCCGTACGCTACGCTCCATGTCTGTCACCTCTTCTGGTCGTTCATCCACCAGCACAATCATCATGTAGCATTCCGGATGATTTTCTGCAATTGCATTGGCAATATCTTTTAGCAAAACTGTTTTACCGGTTTTGGGTTGTGCCACAATCAAGCCACGCTGACCCTTACCAATAGGTGTGAAAAGGTCTATGATCCTTGTGCTATATAATGAGGGTTGGGTAAAAAGATTTAGTTTTTCAAAAGGAAAAAGAGGTGTCAGATAGTCGAAAGGAACTCTGTCGCGAACCTCTTCCGGGGATTTGCCATTTATTGCTTCTACTTTCAACAATGCAAAATATTTCTCCCCTTCTTTGGGCGGCCGGACAGCACCAGAAACGGTATCCCCTGTCTTTAATCCGAAGAGTTTTATCTGAGAAGGAGAAACGTAAATATCATCTGGAGAAGAGAGATAGTTATAATCGCTGCTCCGCAAAAAACCATACCCGTCGGGCATCATTTCCAGAACACCTTCACTCATGATTACACCATCAAATTCTATATTAAATGCCTGGTCACGGCGATGTGGATAATTCTTCCGTTCGGTCTGAGGTTCTTCCACCACCGGAGTTTCTTCGGCGGGCTCTGTTATTTCAGGTATTTCTACTACCTCTTCCGGTATACTATCCGGCGTATTATGCAAATCCGTTCTTTCTTCCTCAGTTAATTCCTCGTTCGGAAAAGGATTAATCCTGGTTTTCTTTATTATTTTTTTGTCGCCTTTCTTTTCAGCTTCATTTAGGGTCTTCTTTTTTCTGGCTGGCGCAACCGGTGCCGGTTTTTCCGATTCAGATTCCACGATAGCTTCTTCTGTGCTATTGGCTGTAGTTGCTTTTACTACACGTCTGCGCTTCGTCTTTTCTTCTGGTTTATCCGCTGATGCGGCGCTGTTGACTATTGCCTGTTTGTCTAATATTTTGTATATCAGTTCTTGCTTATCGAGCTTTTTAGCATTAACTATGTTTAGTTGCTCTGCTATATCAAGCAGTTCAGGAACGAGCATGTCGTTCAATTGGAGGATATCGTACATAAAATACTCTATAGGTTTAACATCTCATCAAACACCTGTTACTTTGAAAGAGAAATTTTTGAAATGAATTTTTGGTTGATCGAAAAGGTGAGGAATGGTAAAACTGAAAAAATCCCGGAGCTTGATTAGAACTGATCAGTCTGATTCCTGCGCAATAATACACCAAATTTCAATAAAGTAAAAAATTTTTTCCCTCTTATCTTTGCTCCTCTTTTTAAAAAGGATTGCCATTATAGGTTTTCCCGGCTTTTATTAACAAACATCTATTATGTTTAATAAACGGATAAAAATAAAAAAATTGCTTACAGAACAACCTTCTGGTCAGCAGGTAACCGTAATGGGTTGGGTGAAAAGTTTCAGAAACAATCAATTTATTGCCCTGAACGACGGTTCTACAAACAATAATATTCAAATAGTTACTGAGCTGGGAAAGTTTGATGAAACAACCCTAAAAAGAATAACAATTTCAGCAGCACTAATGGTTTCCGGAACACTTATTCCTTCTTTGGGCAAAGGCCAGCAGATGGAAATTAAAGCGGATGAAATCACCATTTTAGGCGACAGTGATGCAGAAAAATACCCACTACAGCCCAAAAAGCATAGCCTTGAGTTTTTAAGGGAAATTGCACACCTGAGGTTCCGCACCAGTACTTTTGGTGCAGTATTCAGGATCAGGCACAGCCTTGCCTTTGCAATTCATCAGTTCTTTAATGAAAGAGGGTTTGTATACTTACATACGCCTATAATTACAGCCAGCGATGCAGAAGGCGCCGGAGAAATGTTTAAAGTAACAACCCTGCCTTTCGATAATACCCCCAGAACGCCGGATGGCGAAATAAATTATAAAGAGGATTTTTTTGGACGGGCCACCAATTTAACAGTGAGCGGTCAGCTTGAGGGTGAACTTGGCGCTACCGGCCTGGGTGATATATATACTTTTGGCCCCACTTTCAGAGCAGAAAACAGCAATACTCCCCGGCATCTTGCAGAATTCTGGATGATAGAACCAGAAATGGCCTTTTATGATCTTGAAGACAATATGAACCTGGCCGAGGAGTTCATAAAATATATTATTCGGTATGCGATGGAGCATAATGCTGAGGATTTGACTTTTCTGCAACAACGGCTAATAGAAGAAGAAAAACTGCTTCCGCAGGATAAAAGGAGCGAAATGGGATTGTTGCAAAAACTGGAATTTGTTTTAAATAATGCATTTGAAAGAATTAGTTATACCGAAGCCATTGATATTTTAATTCAGTCCCCTCCATATAAAAAGAAAAAGTTTCAATACGAAGTGAAATGGGGTATGGATATGCAAAGCGAGCATGAACGTTACCTGGTAGAAAAACATTTTAAAAAACCGGTTATTGTAACAGATTACCCGGCCGATATTAAAGCCTTTTATATGCGTCAGAATGATGATGGCAAAACTGTAGCCGCAATGGATATTCTTGCTCCGGGTATCGGCGAAATTGTTGGCGGATCGCAAAGAGAAGAAAGGCTCGAAAAACTGGGAACCAGGATGAAAGCGATGAATATTCCACAGGAGGAGTTGTCCTGGTATTTAGACACAAGACGATTTGGAACAGTACCCCATGCCGGTTTTGGACTTGGTTTTGAGCGTATGGTATTATTTGTAACCGGGATGAGTAATATCAGGGATGTCATTCCTTTTCCAAGAACCCCCAAAAATGCTGCTTTTTAGTTTTATTATTTGCGATGAACAGATAATATGGGAATATGCGAGTGAAAAACCAATTCTTTGGAATGTCTCTTCTGAAAAAGGCCTTCCAATAAATTATGTTTCTTAGGAACAACAATAAGCAGGTCTATATTATTACTTTCTGCAAACGTATGAATGCTCTTTTCTACTTCCTCTCCACTAATGAAGAAAAACTTTGGATCAAGGTCTCCCAACATTGATCTAAGCATTTCTTCCTGTTCCTGGCTTTTTTTATCTGCGCTGTCTTTATTAAAATCAACATTCAGAATATCAAGTTCTGCATTAAAAGTTTTTATCCATTCATTAAGTACATCTATCGGTATAGTATCAGACAGTTTTTTAAAATCGCAGGCATACCCTATTTTTCGCAAGCCTTTAAATGTAGCTCCTGCCGGAACAATCAATACAGGCCAAGTCAAATGCCTTATAGCCGAAAGAGCTGAACTTCCAACCAATAGCCTTTCTATTAAGCCAGCACCCTTATTTCCCATGATTACGGCAAAGGGTTTTACGGAATCACACAATGTTTCCAGTTCATTTATCAATACCCCCATCTTTACCTGGGTAAACACTTTTATTTCGCCTGAAGTAATATGCTCAATATCCTCTTTCAGCGAAGCCATTCTTTCTTTATTTACTTTTTCCAGTTCATTAATATCAATAACCGGGAGGGGTACTATTTCGTCGGTATTATTATTATAAGAAACGGGCACCTGGTACACATGAAGAAGTAAAAGAGAAGCTTTCAGATTCATGGCCATATCCACGGCATAGTTCATGGCATTCGTTGCCACCGGCGAAAAATCAGTAGGTAAAATAATCGTTTTCATCGCTGAAAGTAATTTTAAAAAGATAAGATACTAATTTCATACAAAATTTTGTCATTCCCACATTCAGTTACACTCAATTTTGCCAAATATGAATATTCCCGTTGTAGACTTAGCTGACTTTACTCATGGTTCAGAAAAAATCAGAAATAATTTCGTAAAGCAATTAGGAAAGGCCTATGAAGAGGTTGGTTTTGTTTCTGTAAAAAATCATGGTATTCCCAAAGAACTCATAGATTTACTCTATTCCCTTGTACAGCAATTTTTTTCACTCCCGGTACCCGTTAAAGAAAATTATCAAATTCCCGGTTTAGCCGGACAACGCGGGTATACTTCCTTCGGGAAAGAACATGCCAAAGGGAGTACAGCCCCGGATCTGAAGGAATTTTTCCAATTTGGTCAGATCATTGATGCGAATGAGGATGTATCAATTGAATATCCCGACAATGTTACTGTAACCGAAATCCAGGGGTTTAATGACTCCTTTTACAAAGCTTTCCGGGCTTTTGAATCTGCAGGTAGCGCATTGTTACAAGCTATTGCACTTTATCTTACCCTTGATGAACATTATTTTGATAAATATATACGTAATGGCAATTCAATACTACGGGCAATCCATTACCCCCCTATCGTAGAAGCACCAACATCAGCGATCCGGTCGGAGCAGCATGAAGATATTAATCTTATTACATTGCTTGTGGGAGCAAGTGCTGATGGGCTTCAGGTACTATCCAATAATGGACAATGGATATCCGTTACTTCGTTAGCGGATCAAATTGTAGTGAATGTAGGCGATATGCTGCAGCGACTAACCAATAACAAACTGAAAAGCACCACGCACAGGGTTGTCAATCCTCCGAAAGAATTATGGCATACCTCTCGCTTTTCCATTCCTTTCTTTTTACATCCACAGAGCAATATGTCTTTGGCCTGTCTTGAAAGTTGTATTGATCCTGCTCATCCAAAAGCATATCCGGATGCTACGGCAGGGGAATATTTAGATGAAAGATTGCGCGAAATTGGTCTGAAAAAGTAAAATAATGCAGATTTCTTTCCTGAATAAGCTGTAAAATTCCTTAGTTTTCGTAAATCAATTATTTCTTTTGAAATTCCTCCGCCACATCCCCTTTTTGAAAGCCGTTTTTTTATACAGTATTACTGCTTTTGGCGGAGCCCAGGGCCATTTTGGAATGATGATGAAAACCTTTGTGGCAAAAAGAAAGGATATTACAGAACAGGAACTCCTTGAATATAATGCTTTTTGCCAGTTATTGCCAGGAGCTTCATCTACTCAGATTGTCACACTCATCGGTTATAAAAGAGGCCGGTTGCCCCTGGCAATATTAACGCTGATCCTATGGATATTACCTGCCTGCCTGCTGATGAGTATTTTTTCTTTTTTGCTCAACTATATGGATAATGCTTCTTTGCAGAATGATATCTTCAGGTTTATTAAACCTATGGCCGTCGGATTCCTGGCTTTTGCTACTTTTCGTGCTTTTACACTGGTAGCAAAAAACAGGGTGGCCCGATTAATCATGACAATGATAATGATACTTACTTACTACCTGTTCAAGTCTCCTTTTGTTTTTCCCGGAGCTATTCTGCTGGGAGGGTTAATTACCAATTTTACGGAGAAAAAAGTGGTAAATGTTGTTATTGAACCAAGACCCATAAAATGGGGAAATATCGTGATATTCTTCCTTATATTCATAATTGCCGGAACCTGCAGTGAACTTGCCCGAAAAAATGAATGGCAAGCGAGAAAAGCTTTCAATCTTTTTGAAAACACTTATCGGTTTGGAAGTCTCGTTTTTGGTGGAGGTGATGTGTTAATGCCAATGATGTATGAACAATATGCTGTACGTCCTTATACGGAGCATATTCAACTGAATAACAAAAATGCGCTTCGCATTGATAAGAATGAGTTTTTAACCGGAGCAGGCATCGTTCGGGCTATACCGGGGCCTACTTTTTCTTTCTCCGCTTTTGTGGGTGGCGAAGCGTTGAAGCCGGATGGAAAATGGATGCAGGCGCTTGGTTGTTTTATTGGTGCCTTCGGTATTTTTTTACCCTGCACCTTACTCGTACTTTTCTTTTTCCCCGTTTGGAACAATTTGAAAAAGTATAGTGGTATTTATCGTGCGTTGAAAGGGATAAATGCCGCAGTAGTTGGCATCATGGCAGCTTCTACATTATTTCTAATGAAAGATATTGCACTGTTTGAAGTTAATGAATCCTCGGTAGTAAGTTTGCTTAACATTGGAGTAATAACAGGAACCTTTCTTTTACTAACGTTTACCAAACTACCGGCTCCGGTAGTTACGGTTGTTTGTTTATTGCTGGGCTGGATTTTTTAAAATAATCAGCGATAGTAATTGTATTTTTCTATTTCTTCCTTCACAACATCTGGAACAAGATAACGTATTGATTTTCTATCTTTTATACAATTTCGGATATGGGTAGCCGAAATTTCAAGTAAGGGCGCTTCCAGGGGATAAACCGTTGCTCCGGAAATGGGCACAATTTCAAATCCGGCTCTTTTGTATATATAAACGGGATACCTTTTTAAGATTACAGGTGCGTTTTTCCATTTACTGATGTTTTGAAAACTATCACTACCCATAATGATAGAAAACTGATGTTCCTGATATTTTTCTTCAAGATATGCCAGGGTATCTACCGTGTAAGAGGGTTTAGGCAAATGAAATTCAATATCCGTAGCTTTCAACTTTCGCTCTCCCTCTATTGCCAGCCTTACCAGGTGAAGCCGGTGATATTCATTTAAAAGGGTAGATGAAATCTTAAATGGATTTTGAGGGGAAACTACAAACCAAACCTGGTCGAGTGTTGTATACTGTGCAATAAAATTTGCAATGATAAGATGTCCGTGATGTATGGGATTGAATGATCCGAAATATAAACCAATATTCATGACTTAAAGCATATCTATACTTCTTCTACCAGAACGTTTTCTGCTTCGTTCAGCCGCAAACTTAAATTATATCCTGCTACCGTCACAGAAATTGGATCTCCCAAAGGTGCTTTTTGCACAATACTTACGATTTCTCCGGGAATGAAACCCATTTCCATAAGTTTTAAATAAATCTCATTACTCTCAATCTCCTTAATCATTACAGATATTCCAGGATTTATTTCAGACAGCCTTTTCATATTGTGGGCAAATCTATTGGTAGTTTTGCAGCATTCACTTACGAATTTAGAAAAGCCGGGAATTTTAACAATGTCAACTATACATTTCTTTTTTCACCAGGTTACTATAACCCTGAATAACAGATCGCAATTAAAGAATTTTATAAAAACTCTATTTCTTTCGGAAAAGAGGAATCTTCACTCCTTACAATATATATTTTGTTCTGATGAATACTTACTGGAAATTAACCGGCAATATTTGCAACACGATTTCTATACCGATATAATAAGTTTTGAACTTGGTAATTCTTCTTCAATTGAAGGTGAGATTTATATAAGTGTAGATAGGATAAGAGAAAATGCGGAACTACTTGGAAAAACGATAAAAGAAGAACTGCACCGGGTAATCTTTCATGGCGCTTTACACTTATGCGGCTACAAGGATAAGTTAAAAAAGGAGCAACTTGATATGCGCGAAAAAGAAGATCGTTACTTGCAGCAGTATTTTAAACGCTATCATTAATGTTCCACGTGAAACGAATCGCACTAACTTTTATTGCCTTATTCTTTTGGGCTGTTTCATTTAGTCAGGGAGCAGTTACATTTACTGATAAACCTTTCTATTATTCTGAGGACAGAGATTCAATAATTATTTCCTTTCTTAACAAACAGCCTGGATTCTCAGGACTGAATTCTGAAGAAAAACAATTATTATACTGGATTAATTATGTGAGACAAAACCCCATAGAATTTTATAAGAAGATTCTTACCCCTTTTTTACAACAATTTCCGGAAGTAAAGAATAATTATACAAAGTCACTGTCTAAAACATTATTACAAATGCAGGCATTAGACTTATTACAGCCTTCAGACTTACTCAATCGGGTAGCTTATGATCATGCTAAAGACCTTGGTGGTAAAGGAATTTCAATTAGTCACTCTTCTTCATCGGGAGCATCTTTTCGGCAAAGAATGGAAAAAGCCGGACTTACCAACTGTGTTTCTGAAAACATATACGAAGGAAAATTGAATGCCCTGGAAACAGTAATATTTCTTCTGATTGATACTGGTGTTAAAAACCTTGGCCACCGTAAAAATATTTTGGACCCTGCTGCCCGGTTTGTTGGGGTATCCTTTTATCCTATAAAAAATCGCTCCCCTTATTATTTTTCTGTACAGGACTTTACCTGTGAATAATGTTTCACGTGAAACGTTGACATATATCAATTCCTCAAATTCTCACTTAACCTATATCCACTTAATTTTGCAGCATGTTTAAGGAATATGATGTAATAGTAGTGGGAGCAGGACATGCTGGTTGTGAAGCCGCTGCAGCCGCTGCAAATATGGGTAGCCAAACATTATTGGTCACTATGAATATGCAAACAATCGCCCAAATGAGTTGTAATCCGGCTATGGGAGGTATTGCAAAAGGACAAATTGTGAGAGAAATAGATGCTTTGGGAGGATATTCAGGCATAATAACTGATTTGTCTATGATTCAGTTCCGTATGCTTAACAAATCGAAGGGACCGGCAATGTGGAGCCCAAGGGCTCAAAATGACAGAATGTTATTTTCTCAAAAATGGAGAGAACAACTTGAGCAAACCTCTAATCTTGATTTTTACCAGGATATGGTAAACGGGCTGTTGATAAAGGGAAATCACTGCACCGGAGTTGTTACCGGAATGGGACACCATATAAAAGCTAAAGCAGTTGTACTTACCAACGGTACTTTTTTAAATGGTATAATACACGTAGGGGAAAAAAAGTTTGGAGGAGGAAGAGTTGCAGAAAAATCCGCAACGGGTATTACTGAACAACTGGTGCAACTTGGTTTTGAAAGCGACCGGCTCAAAACAGGCACACCGCCCAGAGTGGATGGAAGAAGTCTCAACTACTCCAAAATGGAAGAACAAAAAGGAGATGAAGAAATTACAGGATTTAGTTTTTCTCAAACTCCTACGCTAAAACCTAATGAACAAAAAAGCTGCTGGATCACCTATACCAGTCAGCAGGTTCATGATATTCTAAAAACCGGATTTGACAGAAGTCCTATGTTTACCGGTAGAATTGATGGTGTGGGTCCAAGATACTGCCCGAGTATAGAAGATAAAATAAACCGCTTTGCAGAAAGAAACAGACACCAGCTTTTTGTAGAACCCGAAGGCTGGAATACTATAGAAATCTATGTGAATGGTTTTTCTACTTCTCTTCCTGAAGAAGTACAATACGAAGCAATTCGTATGGTTCCGGGTTTTGAGAATGTAAAAATGTTTCGACCAGGTTATGCTATCGAATATGACTATTTTCCACCCACACAACTTAAATATTCACTCGAAACTAAACTAATCAGTAACCTCTATTTTGCAGGACAGATTAATGGTACTACAGGATATGAAGAAGCCGCATGCCAGGGTATTATGGCAGGAATAAACGCTCATCTTAAAATTAATGATAAAGATCCTTTTATCCTTAAAAGAAGTGAAGCATATATTGGTGTACTCATAGACGACCTCATCAGTAAAGGAACAGAAGAACCCTATAGAATGTTTACCAGCCGTGCTGAATTCAGAACTTTACTCCGGCAGGATAATGCAGACCTCAGACTTACCAAAAGAAGTTATGATCTTGGATTAGCCTCAGCAGAAAGAATGTTGCAGGTGAAAAATAAAGTAACAGCTGTTGAAAAAATCATTTCTCTCCTGAATGAAATTTCTTTAACCCCTGAAGAAACAAATGATTATTTGCAACGAATGAATTCTGCCCCACTTTCACAAAAACAAAAAGTTTCCCAATTACTGTTAAGACCAGATATTCATCTGTCTTCTCTTATAAAATCAATACCAGTATTGAATAATGCCCTTAGAAAGGAAAAGGATATTACGTTGGAACAAAGTGAAATTCAAATAAAATATAATGTTTATATAGAAAAAGAAAAGGAACTGGTTGAAAAAATGGGAAAACTTGAAGACCTGGTTATTCCTTCTAATTTCAATTACAGCAACATTACAGCCCTTTCTGCCGAAGCAAAACAAAAGTTCATAAAAGTACGTCCAGAAACTTTGGGGCAAGCCTCACGCATCTCAGGGGTCAATCCCAGCGATGTACAGATACTGATGGTATATATGGGCAGATGATATAATAAAGTTGAACTATTTTTAAAATTATATTTCTGTGTATCTCAAAAAAACTATAATCCCAGTTTCGCACTAATTTCAAGCATTCTCTTTATTGGTTTTAATGCCGCTTTTCTCAGGTTCTCTTCCATTTTCAATTCAGGAGATTCATATTTCATACAGAGATATAGTTTCTCCAAAGTATTTAGTTTCATGTGCGGGCAATCATTACAGGCACAGCTATTATCAGGAGGAGCCGGTATAAATAATTTATTTGGCGAATTTTTTTGCATCTGATGCAGAATACCGGTTTCAGTAGCTACAATAAATTCATTAGCCACATCCTTTTCCGTATATTTCAGTAACTGTGTTGTAGAACCTATAAAGTCCGCTTCCTGTAAAACAACATCTTCGCATTCCGGATGTGCAATTACTTTCGCATCAGGGTGCCTTACCTTTAGTTTTACAATTTTTTCTTTACTGAAAATCTCATGTACCATACAGGTTCCATTCCACAATACCATGTTCCTGCCCGTCTTCTTATTGATATAAGCTCCAAGATTCTTATCCGGAGCAAATATTATCTTTTCCTCTTGAGGAAGACTTTCCACTATTTGTTTTGCATTGGACGATGTGCAAATAATATCACTTAAAGCTTTTATTCCTGCAGAACAATTTATATATGAAATAACAGTATGCCCGGGATGCTCATCTTTAAACTTTTTGAATAAATCAGGAGGAGCACTGTCTGAAAGGGAGCAGCCTGCTTTCAAATCGGGTAACAATACTTTTTTATCTGGGTTAAGAATTTTTGCTGTTTCAGCCATAAAATGAACGCCCGCAAAAACAATAATGTCTGCAGTAGTTTTTTCAGCTTGCTGCGCCAGACCCAAACTGTCGCCAATATAATCCGCCACATCCTGTATATCATCTTCCTGGTAATAGTGAGCAAGCAAAATGGCATTCTTTTCCTTTTTTAGTTCCTTAATCTCTTCAAACAAATTAAGACCGGAATCAATATCTACATCGAGAAATCCAACCTGCTCCACATTTCTTTTTGCTTCTTCAATGTTAATTATTGCCATAGTATTTATTAATAATTATTATTTATTTAAAAGACCTATTACTATTAGGGCTGTGAATTTGTGGAAATATATTTTGTAATAAGGTTAGGCAAAGTTAAAACTATTGTTTTATACACGGATACTAACAGAATGTTCACATTGCTAAATAGAGGTCAGACACTGATTTTATAAGATTATCAACACTGTTGATTTAAAAATAGTGCGGAGAAAAAGGTAACAATTACCAAAAAAATCGCTGTTGATAAAGAGGGAGTAAATATATTTTTTCTGGGAAAGTATTTATGATGTAGAAATTATGCTTAATTCCAAAAGAAAATTCTTTCAAAATTTTCACGGTAAAATAATTTAAGGAGTTCACTTATTCACACAATAACGAAGCTTTCAACAGAAGAATGTTGATTTTAGATAACGCTGTTTAACTCTTTATTATTGCACTTGGGAATAGTATAGATATCCACGGATTGAAACATATATGGGAAGCAGGTTTCAAGCTGTTTTCCACAATTTGTTGATAACCATTTATTCCCCTATTTTTGCCCTCCACTAAAAAATACATTCAATATTATATGTCTATTATTCAGACTATCCGGGACAGAGCTGCCATTTTTGTGTTTGGAATTATTGCCATAAGTCTTATCGGATTTTTAGTACAGGACGCTTTCGTAGGCCGTTCTCACGGATTTTTCAATTCTCCCAAAACAACTATTGGAAATGTAGACGGGATAGATATTCAAAGACAGGAATTTGATGATCGGGTTAAAATAATGGAAGCCCAGTACCAGCAGCAGGGATATCGCGTAGATGAGGGTATGCGTCAGGAAATTCAGAATCAGATATGGAATGGAATGATCAGCAGGGAAATTATTACTAATGAAGCAAAAAAACTGGGACTGGCTTTTACATCAAAAGAGTTTGCTGAGCTTTTGTTCAGTGAAGATGCACCCCAGGAATTCAAACAACAGTTTACGGACAGAAAAACCGGTATGTATAATATTGAAGCAGCACGAAACGCATTCAGAACGCTTCAAAAAAGCAAAGATGCCGAACAAATTCGTCAGGTAAACGAACAATTAATTGATCCGATAATACTCGGTCAATTACAGCAAAAATTTATTTCCCTTTTTGCAAATGGGATGTATATACCAAAGTGGCTGATCGAAAAACAAAATGCGGAAAATGCACAGATTTCCAATATTTCTTATACCGGGTTACCCTATTCCAGCATAGCTGATTCTACTGTTAAAGTATCTGATGCTGAGATTACGGACTACATACAAAAACATACGGACACATACAAACAGGAAAAAAGCAGAACTATTGCTTATGTAACCTTTTATGCCGGCCCTACTAAAGCTGATAGTACAAGTCTTTGGAACAAAATGGAAGGGTTTAAAAAGGAATTACAGGAAGCTAAAGACCCGGGAGTTTTTGTAACAAGAAACAGAACAAAATCGCCCTTCTTTGACGGGTATATCAACAAGACCAGGATACAGGTGCCGGAAAAGGATTCTATACTTGCCCTGAAGCCGGGAGAAGTTTTTGGACCCTATTATGATGCCAGCAATATAGCCGTTGCAAAAATGATAGATTCTAAAATAATGCCTGATTCTGTAAAAGCGAGACATATATTAATTGCAACTGTAGATCCTCAAACCGGGCAGCCAACCCTGGCTGATTCTGTTGCTAAAAACCGGATAGACAGTATACAGAAAGCAATTGCAGGCGGAGCTTCTTTTGAGCAAATGGTGGTAAAATACTCTGACGACGAAGGGTCAAAACTAAGGCTTGGAGATCTTGGGTATTTTTCGGGGGGACAAATGGTCAAAGCATTCAACGATTTTTGTTTTGAAGGTAAAACCGGTAACAAAGGGGTGGTGAAAACAGAATATGGCTATCATTATATTGAAATAGAAGATCAGAAAAATTTTGAACAGGCCTATAAGATTGCTTATCTCGCAAAGCAAATAGAACCCAGTGAAGAAACAGAAGACGCCGCATCAGCTGCCGCAACAAAATTTGCTTCTGCCAGCCGTACCGAAAAAGCATTTGATGAAACCGTGGCAAAAGAAAAAATGAATAAAAGAATAGCCGATAATATAAAAGAAATGGATTACCAGGTAACAGGTTTGGGTGCTTCAAGAGCCCTGGTAAAATGGATATATGAGAAGAAACCGGGAACGGTGTCTGATCCGCTTACGGTAGGCGATCAATATGTAGTGGCAGTAATAACCGGTGAAAATAAAGAAGGACTCCAATCTGTTGCAACCGCCAGGGTAACCGTGGAACCGATATTACGGAATAAGAAAAAATCAGTACTACTCACACAAAAATTTGGAAAATATTCCAGCCTGGATGATGCGGCAAAAAATGTTTCACAAACTATTCAGCAGATAGACAGCCTGAAGTTTTCAGATAATTTCAAACCTGTACTGGGTAATGAATCTATTGTAATAGGTGCTGCTTTCGATAAGGCATACCAATCCAAACCGTCTCCAGTGTTGTCGGGCAATAGCGGCGTATATGTGGTAGCCATTAATAATATTGGCGCATTACCCAATGATGCAGCCAACGTAGAGGAACAAAGGAAAGCGGCTGTGATGCAAATGAAACAATCTTTGAACTATAGCCTGATGCAGGCATTAAAAGATGCGTCAAAAATTACTGACGGTCGTTTGAAAGCCGGGTATTAATCAATTAATTTAATGCAATTGAAAGGGGTGTTTGCGTAAGGCTCACCCCTTTTATTATTTCTATAACTTTGCTACTATGAATGATATAATCATTAACAGAGTTGCGGAGAGTGGTATTATAACCATTGACCTGGAGGCCCTATATCCCATTGACCCGGTTACTGTGTTTGATATGAAACCCTTTTTATTCCGCGGGCTCATTTTAAAAGAAAAAGAATTCAGAGAGGCGCTTAAAGATCATGACTGGAAAACATACAGCGGAAAAATTATTGCTCTTACTAATACGGCGGATGCTATTATTCCTATGTGGGCATATATGCTTACAACAAGTTATCTGCAACCCTTTGCAAAAGAAATAATATTTGGAGATGAAAAGCGGGCAATTCAGGTGTTGATGTCGCGGAGTATTGAGGCGATGGATACACAACAATATGCAGACAAGCGTATTGTGATTAGAGGATGCGGAGATGTTTACCTGCCCGAGACGGCTTATATTGACATTACCAATAAGTTAAGACCAGTAGTAAAAAGCCTGATGTACGGAGAGCCCTGCAGCACAGTTCCGGTATATAAAGCCGCAGTGTTGAAAAGAGAATGATGAGGGGTAAGGACGAAAAGGCTTTTGCAAAATTCGTTCTTCCCGGGTTCAAAATATTTGCAGTTTTTAGATACAAAGTACAAGTACACGAATGTAATACCAAACATGCCGCAGGCGCATTCCTGCATTCGGGGCATAGTATGAATATAGTACCAGTTGAATAGTATTGTTGAAGCACAAGCGAGCGTGGCAAGTAAAGCTTAATAGTAGTACTTGGAGCCAAGTACCTATACCCTATTATCTCTGCTGTACCCCATTTTTTACCGGCAGCTACAGCAATCCAAGTATGGCATCAGTAAGTTCTCTTTTTGTAATAGGAACTCCCATTATTTTGTTGTATCCGGTGGCATTAACCAGATATTTATCGCGGATAATTTTTATCAACTGACCGTTGTTGATTTCCGGAATAAGTACCTGTTCAAACCGGTTGATGATCTCACCGAGGTTTTTGGGGAAAGGCCTCAGGTACCGGATATGAGCGTGAGAAACCGCATGTCCCTGGGATTGGAGTCCGGCAACCGTACTTTTTATCACTCCATAAGTGGATCCCCATCCCAGCACCAGCAGTTTACCTTTTTGAGGGCCGCTATCCAGTTGCTGATCCGGAATATCATTTGCTATTTGCTCCACTTTTTTCTCACGGATTTTTACCATCAACTGATGGTTTTCGGGATCGTAGCTCACATTACCGGTTATATTTTGTTTTTCTAATCCACCAATACGATGTTCCAGCCCGGCAGTGCCAGGTACAGCCCAGGGTCTTACCAGATTTTCATCCCGCAGATAGGGCTGAAAAGTTTCTTCCTCATCATTTAGTGCGGTTTTAAATTTTACCCTTACCGGGGCAAGCTCCCTGCTGTTGGGAAAGCGCCAGGGTTCTGCCCCATTGGCAATATATCCATCGCTAAGAAAAATAACTGGGGTCATATGCTCTACTGATATCCGGCAGGCTTCATAGATAGCGTTAAAACAATCGCTGGGAGTTGATGCCGCTACTACGGGCATGGGACATTCACCGTTTCTTCCGTAATAGGCCTGAAGCAGGTCGCTCTGTTCAGTTTTGGTGGGTAACCCGGTAGAAGGTCCTCCCCGTTGCACATCAACAATAATCAGTGGGATTTCCAGCATTACAGCCAGACCCATGGCTTCCGACTTGAGCGCCATTCCCGGTCCCGATGTTGTAGTTACCCCGAGGCTTCCGCCATAAGAGGCGCCAATAGCGGAGGTTATTCCGGCAATTTCATCTTCGGCCTGAAAACTGCGTATTCCAAAGTTTTTATGACGGCTCAGTTCATGCAGTATATCAGAAGCCGGCGTAATAGGGTAGGATCCAAGAAATAATGGAAGCCCGCTTTTTTGTGAAAAGGAAATCAACCCATAGGCTAATGCCTGGTTTCCCATAATAGAGCGATAGGTTCCGGTTTCCATTTTAGCTTTGGCAACGGTGTATGTTGTTCCGTTCACTTCAGTGGTATCTCCGTAATTATACCCTGCTTTTAATGCTCTTATATTACTCTCATATATCTCAGGGTGTTTACCAAATTTTTCATGAAGAAAAGAAATGGAACTTTCCATATTACGATTATACATCCAGTAAAGAAACCCGAGCACGAACATATTTTTAGCACGGTCTTTCTCTTTGGTGCCCATCGTTATATCCTTCAATGCCTCCCGGGTCATTTTGGATACGTCCATCTTTATTACACTATAGTTATCAAGGCTATTATCTTCAAGCGGATTAGTGCCATCTGCATAATTGGCAAGCCTCAGGTTTTTTACATCAAAACCATCTGTATTGATAATTATCTTTCCGCCTTTTTTTAATGATTTCAGGTTTACTTTAAGCGCCGCAGCATTCATGGCCACCAATACATCATATTCATCACCAGGAGTATATACCATATCGCTTGAAAAACGAAGCTGAAAACCACTAACGCCGGGCAGGGTGCCCTGTGGGGCGCGAATCTCCGCAGGAAAATCGGGGAAAGTGGCCAGGTCAATACCCATTAGGGCAGTATTATTCGTAAACTGGCTACCGGTAAGCTGCATGCCATCGCCACTATCCCCGGCAAATTTTATCACTACTTCCTGTAAAACTTCTTTGTGAGCTGCCATTATTTTAATTTAAGATGAAACGATGCAAAGTTAGGTCAACATTAACTCCGGTTATCAAAATAAAGCCTCAAAAAAATAGTTATCTTTACCCTTAAAACACACGATATGGAATTATTCAAATCTGGAAATCCTACGCTTACCGAAAAAATGTTTCAGTCATCTCTTACCGGGGACCGTAGTGAAGTAATGACGGTAAGGGGAACACTCAACAAGTTCGGATTTATGTTTTTGATGGTGATGGCTTCTGCCTTTTTCACCTGGTATAGTTTTAATAAAGGAGTTGAAATTGCTCCTTATATGTGGGGTGGCGCTATTGGCGGATTAATTGTAGCCCTTGTTATTGTATTCAAAAAAACCTGGGCAGCTTACCTGGCGCCGGCCTATGCTTTGCTGGAAGGGCTTTTTGTAGGGGGCATATCAGCCTATTATAATTATGCTTTTGAAGCTAAAGCGCCATTCATAATTGTGCAGGCTGTGGGGCTTACATTTGGAGTAGCCATAGCAATGTTTATATTGTATAATATGCGCATTATCCGGGCAACAGAGACGTTTAAATCTGTTATAATTACCGCTACAGCCGGTATTGCAATTTTTTATCTCATTACCATTGTACTTGGTTTTTTTGGTATTGATATTCCTTTTATTCACCAGGGCAGCACATTTGGAATCATATTCTCTCTTATTGTTGTGGGCATTGCAGCACTCAACCTGATTCTTGATTTTGATATGATAGAAAAAGGAGCTGATGCCGGTGCGCCTAAATATATGGAATGGTATGGCGCATTTGGATTACTGGTTACCATTGTTTGGCTATACCTCGAAATACTCAGGTTGTTAGCTAAGCTGAACAGCAGGAAGTAGTCGGAACATCAAATTATTTGTGACTAACCGCAAACTCTTATCGGGTTTGCGGTTTTGTTTTTTGGAAACCATTTCTCAAAGATATTCTTCTCGTTAAGAAAACAACCGGTTACTCAAACATTCAGCAGCAGCACTAATTTATTTGACAGGGCTTAAAGAAACTGTTTATAATTTTAATAACTAAATGCTGACATGTTCAACTTTTACGAAAAAATACTGAGCGACCCCGCTTATTACCGGCAGCTAAAATGCGGGGATACCTTAATTACGAAATACAATTGTCCCCTGGAAAACAGGAAACAAGACCTCTGGAGCCAGTTCCATTATATTGCTTATGTTATGGAAGGAAGAAAAATATGGCATACCGCAGACGGCTCGTATGATCTTAGAAAAGGGTCTGCAGTATTTGTTCAAAAAGGGGCAGCGATAGTTGAACAGTTTTTTGATTCGGTTTTCTGTATTGTTTTGTTTTTTATTTCCGATGAATTTATAACTACCGTATTAAAGAGCAAAACAACAGCATTACCTAAGCCGGTGAAGAAATATGAAACTATTATACCGATTCAAAGAAATGATGCATTAGAGGCTTTCTTTTTTTCGATGATGCCCTATTTTGGCAGCAGCAAGCGGCCCGATGATGCCCTGCTGGAGCTAAAGTTCAAAGAACTAATTCTTACTATTGCAGACGATCCTTCTAATATAGAAGTGCAGTCTTTTTTTTCTTCAATGATGAATCAGCCGCAGGCGCTTTATTTGCAAAGGGTGATGAATGACAACCACCCCTTCAACCTGAAACTGAAAGACTATGCACAGCTAACCCACCGCAGCCTCTCCGCCTTTAAAAGGGATTTTCAAAAACAATATGATACTACTCCCGGCAAGTGGTTATTGGAAAAAAGGCTGAATCATGCCAAAAACCTGCTGTTGAATACAGATAAATCCGTTAGCGATGCGGCCTTCGAAAGCGGCTTTGAAAGTCCAGCTCATTTTAGCCGTGCTTTCAGCCGGCGCTTTGGGATTACTCCGGCTCATGTAAAGCGCTCGGGGGTATCCTGAACTTTTTAGTCATATCTCTGGACTTTTCGGTAAAGTCGGGTGAAGAAGAGCCTTCTACTTTTGTATTCTAAATATTATTTACAATGAGTACAATGATTGATGCATTAAAACCCAAAACCATAAATCCAAACAAGGCGTTATGGGAAAAGGGGGACTTCACACAAATTTCTGCTACAATGCGAGAAAGCGGGTTGGTCCTTGTAAAACAGTTCGGTATTAAAAAGGGGATGGAAATTCTCGACCTTGCTTGTGGGAATGGTACAACAGCTATCCCCGGGGCTTTATTGGGAGCCAATGTATTGGGAGTAGATATCTCCGCCTATTTGGTTAAAGCAGGAAATGAAAGAGTAAAAACCAGAGCATTAACCAATTGCAGGTTTCAGGAAGGGGATGCCTCTGATTTGTTTCAAATTGAAGACCACAGCTTCGACCTTACCATAAGCATATTTGGGGCTATGTTTGCACCCAATCCTTTTGATGTAGCCCGGGAAATGGTGCGGGTTACCCGTCCCGGTGGCAGAATTATTATGGGCAACTGGATTCCCGGTGATCCCACATTGGTGGCACAAATCCTGAAAATTTGCTCTGCCTATACTCCACCACCGCCACAGGGATTCATAAGTCCAATGTTGTGGGGAGTAGAGGAACAGGTAACAGAGCGGTTTAAAAAAGCAGGGATACCGCAGGAGAAAATTTCATTTTCAAAGGAGTCATTTACTTTTTCAGCAGAGTATTCCCCATCCCGGTTTCTTGAAATATTCAGAGACTATTATAGCCCAACCATGAATGCTTATGAAGCGGCTCAAAAAAACGGGAAGGAAAAAGAACTACATTCCGAGCTGGATGTTCTTTTCAGAAGAGAAAATAAAAATCCGGACGAGAGTAAAACAACAATATCCGCTACATATTTGTTGGTTACCGTTCAATGCTGACAGTATAAGGGTTTTTATCATTTTTTGTCCAACAGCGCAGCCGCAGCGATATCCGTAAACCAATGCAGCTCCCCCGAGTCGGGTTGTATTACCTGTGATGGATAGAGATCAGGATTAAATTTCCCTTCCAGTACTTCATAAAGGGCCAGTGCTTTTGCGGTGCCAAAACTAAGGAAGGCCACCCGCCGGGCCCGGTTAACTATAGGCGCAGTAAGCGTGATGCGATACATTTGCTGAGGTGTGAGATAAAAAGAGCTGACCCAGGCTTTCTTTTCATGTATTACTTCAGTACCGGGGAAAAGAGATAGGGTATGCCCATCGTCGCCCATCCCTGAGAGTACCAGGTCAAAACTTGTTCCCTCTTCCTGGAAATAAGATTTTAATATCTGTTCGTATTCTAAAGCGGCTGTTTGGGGGTCAATGTCTGTACGCATGATATGCACCTGTGCGGGTACAACAGGTACTTTGCTGAGCAAATGGGCGTAAGTCATTTTCGCATTGTTACGGTCGTCAGTAAAGGGAACAGCCCGTTCGTCGCCCCAGAAAAAATGCATTTTTTCCCAGGCTATACGGGTACTATAGGGCGGGGTGGACAACAAATCATATAACGCTTTTGGAGAACTGCCACCGGTTAACACCCAAGTAAACCGGTTATTTTTCAAAAGGACCATTTCAATATAGCCTGTTATCCATTCTGCCAGCTCCCGGCTTACGGCGGAAGCGTCATTTTGAATATGGAGGGTCATAACATTTTGTTTTACAAAAACCATTACTCTTCGTGTGGCGGAGAAAGCTTCAACCAGTTGTAGCCATCCCTGGCAATAAGCGCTTCCGCATCTTCAGGCCCCCAGGAGCCCGGCAGGTAATTGGGGAAGTCAACCGGCTCCCGGGTTTCCCAGGTTTCCAGGATAGGCATTATGATTTTCCAGGCCGCTTCTACCTGGTCGGCGCGCATAAACAGTGTGGCGTTGCCTTCCATTACATCAAGCAGGAGAGTTTCATACGCTTCGGGCTCATGCTCATCGTAGGCGTCATCATATTTGAAAATCATGTCCACCGGGCTCAGTACCAGGTTTTGACCGGGTCTTTTAGCCTGGAAACGCAGCCGGATATCCATCTCTGGTTGAATACTGATTGTAAGCCGGTTGGGCCGCCAGCTATTAGCCGCCTCCGGAGGAAAGGCAAAGCTTGGCGCTTTTCTGAACTGGATGGTGATGATTGAACTTTTGCTGTTCATCCGCTTTCCTGTACGCACATAAAAAGGTACACCCTGCCACCGCCAGTTATCTATATAAAATTTAACGGCTGCAAAGGTTTCTATATTCGATTGCGGGCTTACGTTTTTTTCCTGGCGGTACCCCACTACTTTATCCCCCTGCATCCAGCCTTCTGCATATTGACCCCTTACGGCATAATCCTGTACTTCGCTATTATCAATGCGCCGGATGGCATTCAGCACGTCTACTTTTTTATTTCTGATTTCGTTGGCGTCAAAAGAAACCGGCGCTTCCATGGCCACCATACATAAAAGCTGCAGCATGTGGTTTTGCACCATATCGCGCAATGCTCCCGATTTTTCATAATAAGCCCCCCGGCTTTCGGCGCCTACGGTTTCTGCCGCGGTGATCTGTATATTCTCTATATAATTGCGGTTCCAAATCGGCTCAAACAAAGCATTGGCAAAACGCAGTGCGAGGATATTCTGTACGGTTTCTTTTCCCAGGTAATGATCAATACGGAAAATCTGGTTTTCGTCAAACATGGTACTCAGGAGCTGGTTGAGTTCCCGGGCGCTTTGCAGATCATGACCGAAGGGTTTTTCTACTACTATACGGGTACATTTCGTGTCGGCACAAATATTAAGCGGACCAAGTTTTGAAGCTATATCTGGGACAAGCTGAGGCGCAACGGCAAGGTAGAAGATTACATTGGGATGTTCTCCATATTCCCGCTCTTTCTGCTTTACTATATCGCTGATTTTAGAATATGCGGCAGCATCTTCCCCATCCATTTGAAGGTAACCTACGTGCTGAGAAAAGTCCGCCCATTCTCCGTTGGTTTCTTCTTTTCTCCTTGAAAATTTTTTTATTCCTTCAAATAAATGACTGCGATATGTCTCGTCAGAATATTCAGATCGTCCTATGCCAACAATGCCAAATTTCTCCGGCATCCAGTTATCTAAAAAAAGATTAAACAAAGCCGGCGTCAGTTTCCGGAGATTCAGATCTCCGCTCCCTCCAAAAATAAAAATCAGCGAAGCCGGGGGTCGTTTATGGTTCTGCATTTTTTAAGGATTCAAAACAGTTGATTGTATAGATAGATGTAATGAATGCACAAATTCTACCGCATTCAATTCTTCCGGTATGTATATTTTATTGCCAGATACTGTGAAATATTCCCGGCTCATCAATACGCTGATAAGTATGTGCGCCAAAAAAGTCACGTTGTGCCTGTATCAGGTTGGTAGGCATGGTCTCACTTCTGTAGGCATCAAAATATCCTAAGGAAGCGCCCAGTGCAGCAGCAGGAATACCTGCCTGTACTGCCGTGGCAATAAATTTTCGTGTATTTGATTCCCTGGATTTGATTAAAGCGGCAATATTAGCGTCTAACAATATATTAGAGAGTGTAGGATTGCTGGTATAGGCTTTATAGTAAATTTCGAGCAGGGTTGATCTGATGATACATCCACCCCTCCATATTTTCACCACCTTGGGCAGGGGGATATCCATATCGTATTCTTTAGAAGCCACATATAATAATGCAAGCCCCTGGGCATAGCTGATAAGTGTTCCAAAGAAAAGGGCCTCACGGGCTTCCTGTATAATTTCTTCTTTAGAAACCCCGGTGATCTTGATGGCAGACGGATAAACCTTTGATGCAGCCACCCGCTCTTCTTTTAATGCAGAGAGGTTACGCATACTTACAGCAAGGTCAATGGTAGGAATAGCAATGCCAAGATCCATGGCATCCTGCGAGGTCCACTTGCCGGTACCTTTTGATCCTGCTTTGTCAAGAATAATGTCTACCAGCTTTTTACCGGTTTTATCATCATTTTTGAGAAAGATGTCACGGGTAATTTCCACGAGGAAAGATTGCAATTCACCCTCATTCCATTCTTTAAAAACTTTATGCAGCTCATCGTTGGTAAGGCCATAACCACGATGCAATACATCATATACCTCGCTGATCAGTTGCATGATCCCATATTCAATACCATTGTGCACCATTTTCACATAGTGGCCGGCTGCCCCTTTTCCAAGATGAGCCACACAAGGCTCTCCATTTACTTTGGCAGATACGGCTTCGAGCATGGGCCGAACATGCGGATAGGCCTCCGGGTCGCCGCCGGGCATAATGCTCGGTCCCCTTCTTGCCCCTTCTTCGCCGCCGGAAACGCCAACACCCATATAATGAAATCCTTTGTCCTGCATATATTTTACCCTGCGAAGGGTGTCGGTATAATGTGAATTGCCACCGTCAATTATAATATCCCCCTTGCTGAGCAGCGGGATAAGCTCCTCCAGCACCTGGTCTACAGGTTTGCCAGCCTGCACCAGCATCATGATCCTTCGGGGGGATTTTAATGTGTTTACCATCTCAGCCAGATTAGAGGTTCCCTTAACCGTTGTACCGGGTACAATTTCTGCTTCCAGTTCAGCAACTTTTTGCGGAGACCTGTTGTAACCTATCACAGCAAAGCCATGATCTGCCATATTCAATAAAAGGTTGCGTCCCATAACGCCTAACCCGATCAATCCAAAGTCGAATAATTGATTTGCCATAAACGTATTGATATGATGAAAAAGGATAGCAAATGTAAGTTATTTCACTTCTTCAAAGTCAATATAATCTCCGGCGGGAGTTTTGCCGGCAGATTTATTATTGCTGTGAAAAGTGTCCTGCTGTTGCTGATCCATCTGCTGCTGCATGCGGTCCTGCATTTCACTGAACTTAGCTTTGATCTGTTTTCCCGTACGAAATACCGGAATGAGAAAGCCGGTAAGAAAGCGATACAATACGTACCCAATGAGGATATAGCCGATTAATTTCCACATATTACTCCTGCGAAGATAAACATTTCTGGATGTGGAGGAGGTGATAAGATGTTAAAGAATGGCGGGGTTGTTATCTCTCACAGATTACACGGATTTTCACTGATTATTTTTTGTGATTTAGCTATGGAGAATAAGGATCCACGAATGTTTTTCCCATTTAATTATCTATTCATGCATTAGTGGCTACTTCTTTTTTAGTTTGAGAAGAATTATACAACATAGATTTAAGGCTTCAACCCGGATAGACTCCACCAACACACAGGTTCTGTGCTAATCTGTGGCATCTGTGAGCAACTTTTTTTATTTCTCACAGAACACACGGATTTCCACAGATTATTTTTTGTGATTTCGCTATGGAGAATAAGAATGCCACGAATGCACGAATAGAGCTTTTTTGAGTAGTCATTCGTGCATCTGTGGCAATCTTTTTTAAACCGCTGCGGTTATTTAGCATCTCCGGGCATTGACTTCATAATGATTAAACTTTCAAACTATAAACCTCTCTTTATATATATTTGCGATACGAAAATTTAAAGAGGTGCGTTAATATAGTCGCCCTGCCCCGCTCTTCATTGGGGAAATCCAAAAAACAAGTTGTTATGGCTTATTTTGCGCATCCCACGGCTGTTATTGATGAAGGATGTATTATTGGAGACGGAACCAAGGTTTGGCATTTTTCTCATATTATGCCCAACTGTACCATTGGCGAGCATTGTAATATAGGACAGAATGTGGTGGTGTCCCCCCAGGTAGTGCTTGGTAATAATGTCAAAATACAAAATAATGTATCTGTTTACACCGGGGTGATATGTGAAGATGATGTTTTTTTAGGACCCTCAATGGTCTTTACCAATGTATTTAATCCCAGGAGTGCCGTATCCCGTAAAGAAGAGTATCGAAAAACCATTGTGAGAAAGGGCGCCAGCATTGGAGCCAATGCCACCATAGTATGTGGTTATGAGATAGGAGAATATGCTTTCATCGGGGCTGGCGCCGTGGTTACCAAACCTGTGCCGGCTTATGCTATGGTAGTGGGCAATCCGGCAAGGCAAATCGGATGGATGAGTAAAAACGGCCATAAACTGCATTTTGATGCCGAAGGCATTGCTTTTTGCCCCGAGACAAAAGAGAAATATGTATTGAAAGATAAAACAGTAACAATAGTAACATGAAAGAAACGGAGAAAATAAAATTTGCGATTGCCGGACTCGGGCATATAGGAAAGCGGCATGCGGCAATGGTAAGCCAAAACAGTGAATGTGCCTGGGTAGCGGGTTGCGATGTGCTTTCCAAAGAAAAGACAAAAGTGGACAACAATAATATTGCTTATTTCAATTCGGTGGAAGAACTGCTGAAAAGCGATGTAGACTTTGATGTATTGAGCATTGCCACTCCCAATGGCTTTCATGAAGAGCATGCATTAATGGGCCTGAAAGCCGGAAAGCATGTTGTTATTGAAAAGCCAATGGCATTGACCAAAGCCGGCTGTGAAAAAATCATTTATGAAGCGCTGCACCAGCATAAACAGGTATTTTGTGTCATGCAAAACCGGTATTCACCCACTTCGGTTTGGCTGAAGGAAGTATTAAGGCAGGGATTACTGGGAAAAATATTCCTGGTGCAGGTGAATTGTTACTGGAACAGGGACGAACGCTATTATACCAAAGGCAACTGGCACGGAACGGCAAAGCTCGACGGCGGCACATTGTTTACCCAGTTTTCGCATTTTATTGATATCATGTTCTGGTTGTTTGGCGATATCAGCAATATCAGCGGACGGTTTGCCAACTTCAATCACAATGGATTGACTGAGTTTGAAGATTCCGGGTTTGTACAATTTGATTTTGTAAATGGTGGAATGGGCAATTTCAGCTATTCAACCTCCTGCTGGAACAAAAACCTCGAAAGCAGCGTAACCGTGATTGCCGAAAATGGAATGGTAAAAGTAGGCGGACAATATATGAATGAAGTGGAGTTTTGCCATATCAAGGATTATACCATGCCCGAGCTTCCCCCGGCAAATCCGCCAAACGATTATGGCCCATATAAAGGTTCAGCCGCAAACCACCACTATATATTTGAAAACGTAGTTGATGTACTGAAAGGGAGGTCGCCAATCACTACTAATGCCCTGGAGGGACTGAAGGTAGTGGAAATCATTGAGAGAATATATAATCTGAAGAAGTAAATGATTCTTACACTAATAGGCGCACGCCCCCGGTTTGTAAAAGCGGCGGTGGCAAGTTACCTGCGACAAGTTTATCTGCTTTGTGAACCAGGTAGGCTATGAATGAATTTCTAAAAGGGAAACGAAGTCACCCGACAGAGATAGCTTAACTCTGCGCCCTTTGCGGTTAAATATATTTTCAAACAGGCGAAGACAATGAAAAATAGAAATGAGCGCTGGTCTGTGGCTTTTGTCAAACCAATACATTTTACATCTATATTTGCGGTGCGAAAAAACAGGCAAATTGTCCTGTAATTGCCTGAGTTTGTTTGGTTTCTTCCTTTTTATATTAAAAAGAAACAGACGAAAAGTCAGGAAAATTTAATCATAAAACTCGGATATGGGACTGAGGGGGCGAAGCTGTGCAAGGCCGACAACAAATTGAATTAAATAAGTATCTTTAACCGTCAAAATTGCAGTCAGTAAAAAGCCTTATTCATTTGTATACAACCAACCACTATGGGGCAGAAAAATTGGTATGCAGTATATACGAAACCCCGGTGGGAAAAAAAGGTTTTTGCTTTACTTTCCGAAAAAGGATTTCTGTCTTATTGCCCGCTTCATAAAGTTAGAAGACGATGGAGTGACAGGTATAAGATAGTTAATGAACCCTTGTTTAAATCTTATGTATTTGTACAGATCAATGAAGTGGAAATGAAAAAGGTGAGATTGATTCCCGGGTTTGTTAATTTTATTTACTGGAATGGTAAACCGGCTATAATAAGAGAGAAAGAGATCAATATCATCAAAAAGTTTCTGAACGACTATACGTTTGTTGCTGCAGAACCCGTAAAACTAATACCCAATCAACGAATAAAAATAATGAATGGTATTTTGATGGATGAAAAGGGGATTGTTTTACAATCTGAGAAAAACAAGGTACAGCTTATATTAGAAAGCCTGGGGTTTAAACTCACTGCCAGTCTGGATAAAACCGAGATTCAAATTCTTTAATTTTAAGCAAAAAGCCAACGTATCACAAACTTTGTATGAACCAAACCAATCACCGCATACATGAAAAACCAATCACCAGGAACTTATATATCTAACCCGCTCCTGCGGGTTTGTTTTATTGTATTTTCATTGCTATTTCTGTTTTTTATGTCTTGCCGTACTCCGCGGCAATTACAATATTTACAGGGACCAATTGATACTGCCAGCCTAAGCAAGATAAATTTTCCTGAACCGGTTATTCAAAAAGGGGATATATTAAGTATAGTAGTATATAGTGATAATCCAGAGCTGACCACTTTTTATAATCAACAAACGGGTTCAAATACTGCTGCTGGCTCAACAAATTCGCCGACAACCGCTTCAAGCGTTTCAGGGTATGAAGTAGACGATAATGGAAATATCCGTTTTCCGTCATTAGGCTCAGTTCATGTTGAAGGAAGGTCTACCCGGCAGCTTCAGGATTCATTAAGTCATAATCTTACCCAATATCTGAAGAACCCGTATTGTTCTGTTCGTATTATAAATAAAAAGTTCACAATTCTGGGCGAGGTATTAAAGCAGGGGCTTTACAATTTCCCGGCAGAGCGGATTAATATATTTGAAGCATTGGGTTTGGCGGGAGATATTACAATGTATGGATTGAGAGATTCAATAATGGTGATAAGAGAAGCTAATGGGAAAAGAACTTTTGGCAATTTAAGTGTAAATGATCCAAATGTTTTGCTTTCTCCTTATTATTATCTTCATCAAAATGATATCATAATAGTAAAGGCAACGCCTAAAAAACCTACACTTTCAGACCAGTCCACTACCCGAAACCTGGCAATTGTAGCAACCATTGCTACCATTCTTACTTCATTGGCAGTGGTTTTCAATATTTTCAGACGTTAATAGCCGGCGTTTAACTCAAATCTTAACTTAAGTATTTTCAAAATAATGATGGTTCAAAATTATAATGGAAATGGAGTAGATGGCGGCGGCAATACCCCGGACTTTAATCTTAAAGAATTTGTTTTTAAGTACCTGAGGTATATTCCGATCATTGCTTTTTGTGTATTGATTGCGCTGATTTTTGGATTTATAAAAATACGGTACACCACGCCTACTTATAAGGTTAGCGGAGCCTTGTTTATAAATAAAGAACGAAAATCGTCAGGAGGAGCCAGGGAAGGTATTGAAGACATGTTTTTGTTTTCAAATAATGTGAACCTCAATAATGAGCAGGAAATTCTGCACTCAAGACAATTAGTTGCCAGGGTGGTAAAAAACCTGGGACTGCAGTTAAATTATTATAATATTGGTAAGGTGAGGTCTACCAATATCTATGGTGCAATGCCTTTTAATCTGGAAATTATTGCCTTAAAGGATTCTGCATCATCTTTTAGTTTTGAAATTGAAACCCTTGAAAATAAATTTAAATTCCTCAAAGCCAATTCTTTTATAAATTATGGTGAGATTTTTGAAACCGCGAATGGTGTCTTTAAACTGCATCGTCTATCAAATATTTCTCTAAACGTTTTTGCCAGCCCGGTTTTTGCCATCTCATACCGTCCCCTTGAACAGGCTACAATTGCACTTGCTAATTCAATAAATGTTAGTCAGAATGTAGAACAGGCCACTATTCTTGGAATATCCATAGAAACAGACAATACTGATTTTGGAAAAGATGTTGTTAATGCCCTGATGAAGGAATATGGCAGGATGAATGTGGAAGATAAAAAAGAAATTTCTCGGGTAACCATGCAATTCATTGATGAACGCCTGGATACAATAAAAGATGAACTTGGAACTGTGGAAACGGGATTGCTCAAATTTAGACAAAGCAATAATGTAATTGACCTGCCGGAACAATCAAAGCTTTATTATACTGATCTTGCGGAGAATAATAAACAGCTCATTGAACAGCAGGTAAGGCTAAGTGTAATTGATTATCTGATCAACTATATAAATAAACCGGAAAATCTTTATACTATAGTTCCAACAGACCTGGGTATTGAAGAGCCCGTTTTACTGCCATTGCTCGCCCAGTATAATCAGCTTTTACTGCAAAGGGCAAATATGATTCAAACTACCGGACCCTCAAATCAGGCTTTAGTTCTTTTGAATGTAAACATTCAAAAAATCAGAGAGCAAATGCTTGAGGCGTTAAAAAATGTAAAACACTCTTATTCTATTGCCTATACCAGGCTGATGGATCAGCTAAACCTGTCAAAATCAAATATACGCAGTGTCCCGTCCAAGGCAAAAAACCTTCTCGACATTGAACGACAACAAAAAATAAAACAGGATCTATATTTATTTCTTTTACAAAAAAGAGAAGAAGCGGCGATATCTGCTGCGGCTACCGTTTCCAATTCCAAGCCGCTGGAAGATGCAACAGCATCCAGGGTTCCTGTTCAACCCAATAAAAAGAATATATACATCATTGCGTTTCTTATAGGATTAGCCATACCTATAGCCGTTATTGCTTTGATTGAGTTTTTAAACGATAAGATCACCGAAAAACAGGAAATAGGTAAAAAAACCCAGGCGCCCATTGTTGGCGAAATTGGGCATGCGGGCAATGAGGCCCTGGTAGTAAAAGCAGGTAGCAGAACGGTAGTATCCGAACAGTTTAGAATTTTGCGTACAAATATTCAGTACCTGATCCATAAAATTGAAAAACCGGTATTGCTAATCACCTCCTCTGTCAGTGGAGAAGGTAAGTCGTTTATTGCCACCAACGTAGGGGCCGTGATGGCCTTAACCGGCAAAAAGACAGTTATCCTTGAGTTTGATATCCGCAAACCCCGGTTGTTAAAAGGGCTTGGCATTAAAGCAAGTAAAGGGCTCACCAATTATATACTTGGCAATGCGGCTCCGGAAGAGATAATAGTACCGGTGGAGGAAATTCCCAATTTATTTGTAATTGCCTGCGGGCCTATACCTCCCAACCCATCGGAGTTACTACTCGATGGCCAGGTAGATAAATTATTTGAATTTCTCAAAGCAACATTTGACGCTATCATCATTGATACGGCGCCGGTAGGGCTGGTAAGCGACGGGTTTACTTTAAGTAAATATGCAGATGCCTGTTTGTATATTGTGCGGCAGGGCTATACCTTGCGTAAGCAATTGAATATGATTGAGGAGCTATATCAGAAAAAGAGATTACCCAATATGGCATTACTGGTAAATGATATTAAAACAAAAGGCAGGTACA
>JAFDXG010000197.1 GCA_018268105.1 Bacteroidota bacterium
AAGAGTATAGCAGTAAAAAAACCCTTTGGATAACCAAAGGGTTTTCTCATAAAGCGCTTAAAAAAGCAATTATTTCTTTGCGTATTTCTTCTTGAACTTGTCAATACGGCCTGCTGTATCTACCAGCACTTTCTGACCAGTAAAGAAAGGATGCGAAGTATTAGAAATTTCAAGTTTGATTACCGGGTATTCATTGCCATCTTCCCACTTCACAGTTTCCTTAGAAGTAGCCGTAGAACGGGTAAGAAAAGTATGTCCATTGCTCATGTCCTTGAAAACAACAAACTTGTAATTTTTGGGATGGATATCCTGTTTCATGATTATCAGTATTTTATGTTGCACGGATTTGGCCGTGCCAAATTTTTAAGAAGCGCAAAGGTAAATAACCGGTAGGTAAAAGCAAAATTATATTTTATAAGACTTTATGGTTTTTGCGGGCTGCCCTCAAATTCAGCATTTCTACCAAAACAGAAAAAGCCATGGCAAAATATATATATCCTTTAGGTATATGCTGATCAAGCCCCTCAGCAATAAGTGAAACACCAATCAGTAATAAAAAGGACAATGCCAGCATTTTTACCGTAGGATGACCGTTCACAAATTTACTGATCCATTCAGAAGAAATCAGCATAATCAATACCGCGATAATTACTGCTGCAATCATAATCTCAATATGATCTGCCATACCCACAGCAGTAATTACCGAGTCGAGTGAAAAAACTATATCCAGCAAAAGAATTTCAATAATAACCCGTTTGAAAGAAATTTTCTTCAGTGTAGTTTCAATTTTTTCAGCATGCCCCTCAATTTTTTCATGAATTTCGGTAGTGCTTTTATATATCAAAAATAATCCACCTACAATTAAAATAATATCTCTCCCGGATATTGCAAACTTTTCATAAAAATCACCTTCACTAAAACCCAGCCATTCAGCAATATTGAACAAAGGAGCAGTAAGAGTCATTATCCAACTGATAGACAATAATAACATTACTCTTGTGATCATTGCCAGGGCAAGCCCCCATCTGCGGGCAGGTTTTTGTTTATTTACCGGCAGCTTTCCTGTGATTATTGAAATAAATACAATATTATCAATCCCCAGCACAATTTCGAGTACTGTAAGTGTAAGCAGTGAAATCCATGCTTCGGGACTTGAAATCCATTCCATTAGGTAAAAAACTATTATTTCTTCAAAAATAAACCGTACTGGTTATCTAATCAAATTGCAGTAGTAAATACCGGTAATAATTGCTTCAACTCTGATAAGAAGATTTCGAGATCTGCACGTTTCTTATCATCAAATTCATAATTAATATTATACCTGTAATATTTATTCAAATCATATAAAGGGTAAGGATTTTCCCTGACCACTTCTTCAATTTTCCTGAGCCCAAAGGCATTTGCTTCATTAAAATTTTTCAAAAAATCTTCAGGTAATTTTTTATTGGCAGCCCATGTTGCAAAAACAAATCCACGTCCTGTATATTCCTTCCATATCTCTCCAAGATCGTATATATAACTCGATTTTATTCGTTGTTCGAATGCCCGGTCGCCAATAACTACTCCTGCAGTAGTATCCCTTATTAAGCTCCGATAATCTTCACTTTCCACATATTCCAGTACTGGTGAAATATTCCAGTAATGTTTTAGCAATATCCGGGTCAGCGCTACAGATGTGCGGGAATGGTAATCAAGCAAAACTTTCCGGATACGGTTGACCGGCACTTCGCTAAATAAACAAACTGAAGCTACAGGACCATCACAGCCGATACAATAATCAGACACAATATAATGTTCCGGAATTTCAGGCAGTGCAGCAACAGGAACAATACCAATATCCACTTCATCATCCCGCAACATTTGGGCTAGTTTTGCCGGAAATGTTTCTATCAGTTCAATCTCATTCATCACCTCATTATGCCTAATGCCGTATAGTAAAGGTTTTACATTGAGATAATTGATTATTCCAACTCTTATTTTTTTACTCATTTTTTTCTTCACATTTTACACCGGATACGGTTGACTTTCGCCCGCTTTTTCAAATTGTCCACAAGTATAAATTCAACTTTTTCATGTAGGTTTGCCCGCAAAAATAGGTCAATCCCACTTTATTTATTCAATATTAGTTACACCATGGACTTATCAGCGCTTACAGCTATTTCCCCCATTGACGGGCGATACAGAAATCAGGTACAGCATCTTGATCATTATTTTTCAGAATTTGCACTTATCCGGTACAGGGTGCTTATCGAAATTGAATATTTTATCGCACTGAGCAATAAAAAATTTTTTCCTATAAAGCCGCAGCAACTCAAAGCGCTTAGAAAAATATACCAGCAGTTCACACCCGAACATGCTTTTGAAATAAAAAGCATTGAAAAAATTACTAACCACGATGTAAAAGCGGTGGAATATTTTATCAAACGTGAACTTGATAATTTAAAATTAGATAAACTGAAAGAATGGGTTCATTTCGGACTCACTTCACAGGATATCAACAACACGGCCATCCCGTTGTTTTGGAAAGAATCGCTGGAAAACGAATATCTTCCGTCAATAGCAACCCTGGTATTACAGTTGAAGAAAATGTCTTCAACATGGAAAGACATTCCCTTACTGGCACGTACACACGGCCAACCGGCCTCGCCCACCAGACTCGGAAAAGAAATAATGGTTTTTGCAGAAAGACTGGAACAACAGTTGCAACTATTGCAATCAATTCCCTACTCCTGCAAATTCGGCGGCGCCACCGGCAATTTCAACGCTCACTATGTAGCATACCCTAAAACGGACTGGATAAAATTTGCAAATGATTTTTGCAGTAACGTACTTGGATTGCAACGCCAGCAATATACTACTCAAATAGAACATTATGACAATTTTGCCGCTCACTTCGATGGCATTAAAAGAATCAATACCATACTGATTGACTTTTGCCGCGATATATGGACATATATATCAATGGAATATTTCAGACAAAAAGTAAAGAAAGGCGAAGTAGGTTCTTCAGCTATGCCCCATAAAGTGAACCCTATTGACTTCGAAAATGCAGAAGGCAACCTGGGTATTGCCAACGCCCTGTTTGAACACCTTTCGGCCAAATTGCCTATTTCACGCCTGCAACGCGATCTTACTGATTCCACAGTTTTGAGAAATGTAGGAGTGCCTTTTGCACATACTATACTCGCTTTAAAATCTATTGATAAAGGTATAAGCAAACTGGTGCTGAACGAAACAAAAATCAGAGAAGATCTTGATCACAACTGGGCTGTGGTAGCTGAAGCTATTCAAACTATCCTAAGAAGGGAAAATTATCCTAATCCTTACGAAGCTCTTAAAGAACTTACCCGTGGGGCGGAAAATATCAGTCAAAAAACTATCCATAAATTTATTGATACACTCAGGATTTCCCGGTCGCTGAAGAAAGAACTAAAGGCTGTCACCCCGATGAACTATACGGGACTTACTGCCATCTAACCAAAACACAATCTTTTTCTTTTTTGAAAAAGAAAAAAATTATAGAAATTCACAGGGCATGAAGCCATAAGTTTATTGCAGATTATTCATTCACTACAAAACAATCAACAATGCTATTATGTGGACAAAATGCAGACATTTAGTAATCATCGTTCTAATCTTTTCAACACCATCTATTTTTGGACAAACCGGGGCAACTGAAAAAATCACAGAAAAGTTTTTTAAGACTTACAAACAAAGTCCGACAAAAGCCTACGCAGACCTATTTGTTGACAATAAGTGGATGAAAGATAAGAAGAGCGACATAGAGACTGTCAAAATAAAAATGAACGACTTTTTAAGCGGACTCGGCGACTACTACGGATATGAATTAGTTACTGAAAAAAGTGCTGGGGAAAGTTATATCCTTAAAAGCTTTTTAATAAAATATGAGAGACAACCAATAAGATTTACTTTCTTGCTTTATCGTCCGAATGACGAATGGCAAATACAAAATTTCACGTACGACACTAATATAGAAGGAGAATTGGAAGAAGCTGCAAAGGCATATAGGCTAAAAAATAATTGGTAAATCTGTAGCTAACAAACCTGGCTATATGGCAGGGCGACGAATAACGCCAGGCAAAGGAATAAACAATGAACTATTTACTATAAATTTAGATTCGGTTAAAGGCGGAAGAATCAGGAAATTCTGCCACATGAATGTATTCGACAAATGCAGCATTTTTGATATACAACCCACCCAAACAATGAAAAAATTATTGTGCGCCATTATTGTTTTGGCAATATTTTCAGGTTATAGTTGCGTTTCCCAACAAAAAGAAAGTCAGGAAAATAAACAAGCGGTTGACTATGTTAATCCGCTGATTGGCACGGCGGCTACCGGCTTCGCCAAAGGGCTTGATGGCGGTGGCACTATGCCTTCTGTGGGTGTCCCGTTTGCCATGACCAATTTTGTAGCGCAAACCGGCGAAAACTATATGAGCCGCATGAATTATTTCTATGAAGACAGCAGCATTATCGGCTTTCTTGCTTCACATCAGCCCACCGTATGGATGGGAGATTATGGCTATGTATCCGTAATGCCTCAGTTGGGTACTCTTAAAACTCTTCCCCAGGATAGGGCACTGCATTTTTCTCATGCCAATGAAGTTTCCAAACCTCATTATTATTCCGTACTGCTTGATGCCGCAGACAATAAGCAGATCAAAGCGGAAATGACAGCTGCATCCCGGTGCGGAATAATAAAATTTACTTTCCCCGAATCAAAAGCATCTCATATCATCATTCAGGGTATAAATCTCAATGCAGAAATCAAGCACTGGGCCAACGATTATACGGAAAGGCTTCGCACTTTAAAAGGATATGTAAACATCAATCCTGCACAAAACGAAATTACCGGCTACAACCCCGACAGGATGTCTGCTCAAATAGGTCCTAACCTTCCTAATTTTAAAGGGTATTTCGTTATACAATTCAGCAAACCTTTTACCACTTATGGCACCTGGGACAAGCAGGATGTAAAACCATCATCCAATGATCAGTACGGTACCCGGATGGGGGCGTATACCGGTTTTGAAACAAAAGCAGGCGAAGTAGTAGAGGTTCGTATTGGCACTTCATTTATCAGCCTCGATCAGGCCAGGAAGAATATGGATATGGAGCTAAAAGGAAAGGATTTCGAAACTCTTGTAAAATCTACCCGCGATATCTGGCAGGAAAATTTAAGTCGTATATCTGTCAATGGTATTACGGAGGATCAGAAAACAATTTTTTATACCGCAATGTTTCATACTATGCAGCTTCCCCGCGAAATGTCTGAGTATGGAAAATATTATAGTGCATTTGATGACAGCATTCATAACGGAGAGTCCTACACTGATTACTCTCTGTGGGATACTTACAGGGCATTGCATCCCCTGCTGATATTCACTCAGCCTGATCGGGTGAACCCGATGATAAAAGCAATGCTGCAGATGTACAAAGAAGGTGGCAGGCTGCCTATGTGGCCCAATCCTGCAGAGACGAATATTATGATTGGTACACACGCCGATGAAGTGATTGCAGATGCCTATATAAAAGGATTCAGGGATTACGATGTTGATCTTGCTTATAAGGCACTCATGCATGATGCCATGGATCCACCGTTGAAAGATACCATCCTGCGTTATGGAGACCGTGATCCGTGGACAGATTATGAAGCACAGGCTGGTGTAACATTTTTTAAAAAAATCGGTTATATACCCGTTGACAGAACAGCAGAATCAGTTTCACGCACTATTGAATATTCCGTTGATGATTATGCCATTGCTCAAATGTCGAAAGCGATCGGCAAAACAGATGACTATAATACCCTGATAAAGCTAAGCAACAATTATCGCAACCTTTATGATTCCACAAAAGGTTTTTTACTTCCACGCAAAAGAAACGGTGAGTTTGCTCATAAAGACAGTTTGGGAAAATGGGAAGGATTTACGGAGGGAGATCAATGGACATACGCATTTGGCGCTATGCACGACCCCGAAGGCATGATAGCAATGATGGGAGGGAAAGAAAAATTTGCCGCTAAACTTGATGAGAATTTTTCAGGCAATCATTACCGCCATGACAACGAACCAGGTCATCACTATATTTTTCTTTACGATTACTGTGGTCAGCCATGGAAAACACAGGAACTCGTACGAAAACATATAACAGAAAATTTTCGCAATCAGCCAATAGGTATCAATGGCAATGAAGATTGCGGACAAATGGCAGCCTGGTATATCTTTGGAGTAATGGGCTTCTATCCGGTTCAGCCCGCATCGGGAATTTATGCTATCGGCGCTCCACAGTTTCCGCAACTTACACTTCATTATAAAACAGCAGACGGCAACCCGCATGAATTTACAATAGAAGCAAAAAACATTTCTGATGCTAATAAATATGTTCAAAGTATATCACTGGATGGAAAACCATTGACAGAACCTTTTATCACACATCAGCAAATAGTGGATGGGCATCATCTGGTATTTGAAATGAGTGATAAACCAAACTACAACTTTAAATAAACCGGCTTTAAGAAATAATAGTTTGAATAATGATGGAGAATAAAGCTATGATTTTATCCCAGCAACTCATTCAATATTCGTGCAAGTCTGAGCCCACCCTTTAATAGTTGATCATTTAAATCCTGAACAAACAGGTAGTTGTAACGGTAACTCAACTTGCTGTCGGGTTGAGTATTATCATAGATTTTGTCGGATAAAACGTGTGATTCATAAAACCAATCCTCAAGATTGCCACTTTGCAGTTGGGCAACAGTGGTTTTGTCTGCTATATCCAGTACCGTTGCATATTCGGTATAGCTCCACTGCTGAAAGTCAATCAGCAGCTCATCCCACACTATATGAAGGTTTGTAGGTTTGCCAAACCAGGTAAGTTTAATTTTATTACCTCCCTGGTCCTCATCGCGACCCACATGTAATGGCTGATGTAAATCTCCCAGCAAATGAATAAGATATTTGAGTGCAAAACTTCGTTGATCTGTTGAAAGACTTTTATTTTTTACCATTTCTTCAAGCACAGGGATTTGAGAAAACAAATTTTCTCCGGAAAGCGCTTTAAGTGCTGAAACAAAAGTATCCTTTTCCATATACGGCGGAAGATCAACATAATGCCAGCGACTCGCATACCGGAAGGTGGAATCTGATTTCACAAAGTCTGCCCAATTGGCCCAATAAGCGAGAGACTGATTGCCGATTAATTCTTTTAGAACTTTACGTGCCTTTGTGTCGAGATGCCGTTGTGCTATTTCTGCTATTACACGATGACCGGTAAGCCCCCATGCAAATCCATATTGGGAAAAAAGTAAAAATACAAACAGGGTTGTGAGTATCAGACGTTGGAAGAAGGTAGTCATAGTAACAGTTTATATCATTCAAAAATAAGCTGCATATTTTAAATGAAAGTTACTGTTACTCAAAAAACTATTACCTGCAGCAATCTTTTTTGATAAAAAGATTCTTCACAAACTGAAGAATGGACGATATAATTTTACCTGCTGTCATTTTTTGCTGATTGAATGACTGAATATTTCGGGTTACAAATTTACGAAGGTTTGCAAGATTTTTTGTTAGTCCTGATCTCTTTTTGAAAGTTGTTCCACCAGTTGGTGTAGCTTATTTACCAACACCGGCTTGGGTATCAGTTTTGTTTCGTAGTCAGCAATCACAGCTGGTGATGTATTTCGAGCCATAGCATATTCAACCACTTCTGTATCCTTTCCTTTGCATAGCAGAACGCCTATACTTGGATTTTCAAAAGGTCGCCTTACATCTCTGTCTAATGCTTCCAAATAAAAATTCAACTTACCTAAAAATTCAGGTTCAAACTCCTGTATTTTCAATTCGAATAATATCAAACACTTTAAATCACGATGATAAAACAACAGGTCTGTGTAATAATCTTTATTTCCAACCTGCAAACAATATTGATTACCCATGTAGGTAAATCCTTTTCCAATTTCAATAATAAATTTTTGTAAGTTGAGAATCAGAGCTTTTTCAAGGTCCTTTTCTGAATGGGTAACAGGAATATCCAAAAACTCAAAAATATAGGGATCTTTAAATAGCCCTTGCGGAATTTGTGTCCGCACTGCGGACGCAATTGTATCGGATAACATAACCCTTTCATATTGAGCTGTATTTAATGCTCTTTCCAAATCCCGGCTACTATATTTTCCCACAATTGCAGTAAATAAATAATATAATCTTTCGTCAACGCTTTTCGTCTTCGAAAGTATTAATCTGTGATTAGTCCAACTCATTTTTGCCAGGTAATTTTTAAGCAAATAGTCTATAGTAGGTTTGTTTTTTTTCATTTTGTGTCCGCATTGCAGACACATTTTCATTTTCAGTCTTTTGTATTTGCGCTTGTAATAACAGCATAAATTCCCGGGCTGTATAAGCTTCATAGAATTGTTTCATTCTATATAACCCCCGGCGATTAAAGCCCTTTAACCCTGGATAATTCGTTTGAATGAAAGCTGCCAATTCCTCAACTACACTTTCGCCCCATGTACCTGTTGAAACCTTTTCAGAAACTAATTTACCAACCTTAAAATAGAGTAACACTAATTCTTCATTAACTTTTTGAAAAGCACTACTTCCTGCTTCTGCTATCAGTGACAAAACATGTTTAAATTCTTTACTGTTATCTATTGGCTTTTTCATTGCTTAAAGGTTAAAAGTTTCCATTGAAAAACATAAAGACTAATTCACAAAATTCCAGAATATCCCCACTCTGAAAATCAGCCCTTCATAAGGATAGAGGTAGGCTGCGTAATTATTTTTAGTGAATTTGAAACCGTCAAAGTCAACTGTATTTAAGTTCTCCAGCCGAACGTATGACGTAAAGCTCCTGATGCGAAAATGGAGGAAAGCCGCAATATCGGGTTTATTGGATATTTTAATGCTATCCTGCGGAAAAAACTGGCCGGTAAGCGGCGAATAATTATCAGGAGTGTAGGCGGTATAAAACCGGGTATCCAAGCCCGTGGCTATTACCAGGTTTTTGAAAAACCTGCCTTGGAATACCAGCCTGTTTCTGGTATAAAGCAATGGTATGTTTACGGGAGAATTTCCGGCTGTTTTTTGAACAACTACGTCTGTGTACCAATGCCAGTGGCGGCTCAGTTGAAAATCCTTACTTGCTTTCACCAGCAATACATTGAATGGGGAACTCTGCTGTTCTGCTTCATAAAAGTTTTTCAGATACGTATAGTTGGTAATAAAATAATAGTGACCGCTCAGATCCATTTTCAACAGTGGAAGCCGGAGTGTACTGAATATATGTGTGATATTTTCCTTATTGGTACCATTGGGGGGGATAGTAACCGGGAAACTGCTATTATTTCGAAAAATATAAGACGGGGTTCGGTTTACGTTTTGAAATCCTACCTGAAACGCACCCAATTTTTTCCCGATAACCCGCTCCAGGCTGATATAGGCACTGTAATCACCGGCATTGAAACCTGTTAGAAATAACTGCCCAAAAGCTTCAATATCCCATTTTTTATTCCTGGTTCGGTTTCTGTATTCTGCATGCAGCAGGATATTATACAATTCGTTGCTTGTAGTATCAATAGATTTTCTCGACAGATTTTGCAGTCCGGCGCCAAGTTTCAGAAATTGTTCCTGGTTTCTGATATCAGGAAACTGATAAATTGAAAAATCATTTACAATCTCTTTCCATTCATCGCGGAAAATTATGGTGTCTGAAATGCCTATACCTGAGATATGATAATTTTTGTCAAGAAATGCGGAATCAGGGGAAATATTCTGAAATAGATATTTATATGTATTGTATTGCAAAGTATGCTCTATACGAAACCTCGGATAAAACAACTTGATTACAGTAGAGTCGGTAACCAGCGAATCTTTTTTACCGAAATCATATTGCTGCCGGATCAGTAATTTAAGCTGGTTATATTTTGTACCGGTTTTTAAAGCGGTATTAAAAAGGTCATTAGAGAAAGAAGAGCCGGTAGTGAGATTGACGGGAATATTAAACCTTGAATTGTACACTCCTGATTTACTGGTCATAAAAGTATCGCTAACAATCCCCCCGTTTTCTGCCGACTGAAGACTGTTTTTGAGCGCTATCAGGTATATGCCATATCGTTTATTAGGCGACTGGTAATAGGTATTGAAACGGAGATTGGAATGATTACCACTTTCACTTTTAAAAAAACCCGGAGCATTCAAAAGCCTGAATTGAAAAGCAAAATTCCAGTTGCGTTTTATATTTTGGGTATGCAATACCTGGATAAGTTGCTCGGATCCGCTTCCGATTTGATAATCCAGTTCAGTAAACGGCCGGGTAGTATTGTAAAAACGTGTGGTTTCTGTATTAAGCGCATAAGGATCCAGCACATGAAATCCGGCATCCCATCCGGGTTTCATAACCGGATTGAAAAGCAGGGAAGACACTGGTCTGCCATTATTACCCAGCCACACATACTCCGGCTTTAGTGCCACACGATTGTAATAATCAATCAGAGATGAATCGAAACTATAAGATCGAACGGAGTCTATATATTTAAACCTGATACTCACAGAATCGAGAAAAGGGTCACGATGTTCAAATTTAATGGAGTCGCTACCACCTGTTCCACCTCCACCGCCAATATTACGTAAATTGTTGAGTCTTCCCGGCAATTGTGCAAATGAAAATGACACGGAAAGTGTTAAGGAAATAAGCAGTATGTACTTGTCAATTTTTTTCAAAACCAAAAACTTGTGTTCAATACCCGGCGAAAATACCTGAAATCATTGCCCTGAAGTAATAAATACCGGTAAATCATATAGCTTTAACTAACTCTTTGAATATTGCGGTAAATTTTGGCTCCGCTGCTGCAGCCGCCTCTAATACTTCTTCATGTGTTATGATGTTATCTTCTTCCCTGATGCCTATGTCGGTAATAACGCTCATCCCAAACACCTGCATACCTGCATGCTTTGCTACAATCACCTCCTGCACAGTGCTCATACCTACTGCATCTCCACCCAGTACCCTGATCATTTTATATTCAGCTTTCGTTTCAAAGGTAGGACCAGTTACTCCAAAATATACCCCTTCCTGTACCGGGATACCTATCCGTCCCGCAACTGTTTTGCCCTTCTCAATCAGCATTTTGCTATAGGGTTCGCTCATATCAGGGAAGCGCGTTCCCAGTATGTCTAAATTTTTACCGATAAGCGGATTAACCGTAGCAAAACTGATATGGTCTTTAATAATCATCAGGTCGCCCACTTTAAAAGAGGCATTTACACCACCGGCTGCATTACTAAGTAATAAAGTATGTACCCCCAGCAATTTCATAATACGTATAGGGAATGAAATTTCTTCGGGGGTATAGCCTTCATAAAAATGAATACGTCCCGACATAGCCACTATTCTTTTTCCGGCTAATACTCCAAAAATCAATCGCCCCGAATGTCCCTGTACTGTTGAAACCGGGAAATGTGGAATGGCAGAATACTCTATCTCCCTTTCAATGGTTATTTCACTTATAAAATTTCCCAACCCGCTACCGAGTACCACTCCTATTTCAATAGTATTATTATATCTGCCCCGGATATACGATACCGCTTCCTGTAAACTTTCGGGCAACCTGTTCATACAATAAAAATTTATGGCGGCAAAGATAAGTATTGCATCCAGTGGGTGTCACAATAAATCTTTCAGTATAGGATCGGTATAATTATTTATAAATGTCACCACATTGTTATACCCTTCAAATTCATCCCTGTTATGCATAGTGGTGAGAACTACCGCCTGCATCCCTGCCCGTTCAGCAGCTTCCACCCCCTTGGGGGCGTCTTCAAATACCACACAATGCTCCGGTGCAATATTCATCAATGATGCAGCTTTTAAAAAAGTTTCAGGATCAGGTTTGCTGTGTTGTACGTCGTCGGCGCTTACTATAACAGAAAAATAATTTCGAATGTGCAGATTATCCAGTACAAAATCTATATTGAAAGGAATAGCCGCAGTGCCCATGGCAACCGGTATTTCTATACTTTGCAGGTACCTGAGATAAACCTGCAACCCTTCAATTAATTTAAGATGAGGTTTATATACCAGTTGGTAGCGCTTCTCTTTTTCAATAGACAGTCTGTCTGATTCCTCTTGGTTAAAATGTCCTTTACCAAAAATCCTGTCCAGTACTTCACCATTTTTTCCATACATCTGTTTTCTTACTTCCGCTTCCGATAAACCGGCATGAAGATCATTATTTAATATATCAGACCAGGCAGTTACATGAAAAGCCATATCATCTATCATGGTGCCATTCATATCAAATATTACTGCGTTTATTTCTTTTTGTGTCATAACAGGCAGCAAAGTTCAGGCATTAATTTTATTTTACCCAATGCACAAAACTTAATCCATTATAGACTTTAACAAACAAACAGCATATATAAAATACATAAAACACAACAAACCAATCATTTGTGATTTATTTATTAAATTATATTCTCAGGCTATATCCGTATTTGTTTCGCCGGATAATTCCTGTAAATTTGCAGAACACCGGTTTTAAAAAATACTAATCTAATGATACCGGTCCTCATCTAATTCCATTAATTCTTAGTACTCACAGCCCGGCAAATTCACTACACCCATTAAATCTGTATTTGATCAGATTTAAAATTAAATTTTATGTATTCGTATGCTTTGTTGGAAAAAGGATGCTATTATCTTATCCAGGAGAAAGAGAAATCTCCTATTGTGCTGATCAGGATTATGCTCGAATCTGATCATTGTTTTTTCGTTTCAAAATATGTGGAAACTGAGAAAACAGAATGGAAACGAAAAACAGATCCGATTTTTGAGATTATTGAATTGCTCGACGACAGATCAGTGAAAGATTGGGAGTCTTCATACTATAATAATGAAGATGCCTATTATGAAGATGAAGATTAAGGGCGATTCTAAAAACAAATCTATAATTTCAGCCATTGTAAACACTAAGTACAATGGCTGATTTTTTTATAAAACTGGACGGACTTACAGTAAAGAGAGGGGAAAAAGAAATTTTAAAAGATATACACCTAACAATCGGGAAGAATGAGCAATGGGCAGTTGCCGGAGCTTCGGGCAGTGGCAAAACCACTTTGGCGCATACCCTGGCAGGAAAACATTTTTATACAGGAAAACTACAATTCAGTACCAATATTTCTTCCACCGATATTGTGGTGGTAGATCAGCAGCACCATTTTAAAAATTTATCGAATATTTCTCAATTCTATTATCAGCAAAGATATAATGCCTCTGATGCTGAAGATAGCATCACGGTAGAAATGCTTTTACAACTGTCTAATCCTGCCGGTAAGAGAATTGTTTGCGGAATAGAAACATCCGTCCTTCCGCAAAAACTACATATAGATCAGTTACTGCAAAAACCTTTAATCCAGCTATCAAATGGAGAAAATAAAAGACTCCAGATTGCAACCGCAGTTTTGCATGAACCTAAACTCCTTATACTTGATAACCCCTATATTGGACTTGACAGCGAAGGGAGGAAAATGCTCTCTGCCATTCTAAATACATTATCAAAAGCCGGCGTTAAGTTATTGCTTATCTCTTCAACACCCGATTTACCAGAATGTATAACCCATATATCGCTGCTTGAAAAAGGCAGGCTTATTACAACAGACCGGAAAACATTTACTACCGGCGCATGGAACAACCAGCAAAAATTCAATATAAATCGTCAATTGCTTCATCATCTCAAACCTGGCTATACCCATTCGTTTGAATTTGCCATCAGGATGCGGCAGGTGGAAATACAATATGGCAATAAAAAAATCCTGAGCAATATAAACTGGGAAGTGAGACGTGGTGAACGCTGGAGTATATCAGGTCCAAACGGTGCCGGGAAATCCACATTGCTTAGTCTGGTAACTGGTGATAATACAAAAGCATATTCCAACGAGATATATCTCTTTGACAAAAAGAGGGGCAGCGGTGAAAGTATCTGGGACATTAAAAAAAACATTGGATATGTATCGCCCGAGATGCATGTATTTTTTGATTATACCGCAACCGTATTTGAAACAGTAGCATCTGGCATTTTCGATTCAATTGGATTATTCCGGCACGTAAATGGCCAGCAGCGGGAGCAGGTATTGCAATGGTTAAGTTTATTACAACTGCAACAACTGGAGGGAAAACTGCTGTCAAGGCTATCTGCCGGTGAACAGCGATTAGTATTACTTGCCCGGGCTTTAGTAAAAAACCCACCACTACTTATCCTTGACGAGCCCTGCCAGGGATTAGATGCAGTACATATACAGCAATTCAGGGAGATTATTGATGATATCTGCCATACCTTCAATACTACACTACTTTATGTAAGCCACTATAAAGAGGAAATCCCCTCTTGCGTTACAAAATTTCTAATCCTGGAAAACGGAAGTGCAAGGGAAGCTGCCGGTTTATAATAAAGACGAGAAAGTTACCTTATCTATTTTGGTGAGGTTAATGCTATCATTTCCCCATTTTTCCATACCTGTTCAATTGTTTCGGTATTGCGGATATTCAAAGCCGGATTTTGTCCCAACACCATAAAATCTGCTTTTTTACCGGCTTCAAGCGTACCATAGTCTTTATTGCAGCGCAACAACAGGGCGGCATTCTTAGTGCTTACAGTAATAGCCTCAAGCGGTGTAAGCCCGGACTGCACCATGAGTTGCAATTCAAGATGCTCTGCAAAACCTTCTGCTCTTGTGGGGGTAGCTCCGGAATCTGTGCCCATAACTACAATGATACCCGCATCGTAAATTTTCTTAAGGTTGCGCATTGCAGTTTCAAAACCCGTTTTTGTTCTGTTATAAGATGGCGCATTGCGCATGTTGTCCTGAAACTCTTTAGCACTTACCATTTCATACACTCCCGGTTCAAGCGATGCTTTGTAAAACTTTTCATGCATCCAGGATGGATCATCAGCATACATAAATTCAAAAGCATCTCGTGACAATGTGGGTATATACAGGATATGTTTTTCTTTCATCAATTTGAGAATACCATCATCCACATCCTGGTCGCGTATACTGTGGGCAATTATATCAACACCTGCATCAATGAGTTTATAAGCATCAGCGAGATAATATAAATGAGCCGCCACACGAAGGCGATGCCTGTGTGCTTCACGAATGATAGCACGATACACCGGTTCCGGCATCTTGCTGTTAGAAGCACCAAAATCATCTACCCATATCTTTACTACCTCTGGCTTTAATTTTGCCAGTGCATCAATTTGTCCTGCAATTTCAGGATCATCGCCAGAAGTGAATTTTTTATCTAACCCAAAAGCAGCAGCAGGGGGATTACCAGGCATGCCAAAGCCAAAGCCTGCAGAATACATGCGGGCGCCTGGCAGCAGACCAGCCCGGGAAGAATCCCGGAATCCGTTGAATATCAGCGGGCGGTCTGTTCCCATACAAAGCAGAGCGCCAACACCATAGCGTTCATAGCGATTCAACTGCTGTAACAGATTGTCTCTTGTATAATTTGCAGCGCTGCTGCTATTACCCTTTACATAACCTATATGGCTATGTGCACTTATGAGAACCGGCATTACTGTTTTGCCACTCAAATCTAAAACCCTCGCGTTTTTTGCATGTAAGTTCAACCCAATTGCGGCAATCCTGTCACCGTTGATCAGCATATCCAAATTTTCTGCAGGTTTACCACCATTGCCATCAATAATACAAATATGGCGGAGCAAAACTTCCCCCTCCTGAGCACTGCATAAAAGAGAAACAATCAGGCAGCCAATAAAAGCAGAAAGCGATTTTCTCATCGTCCAAAGATTTATTTATCCGGAGAATAAAGAAATATACCTGAAAGGTACAATTTGATATTTTATCGCTTATTACAATGTGTTCATCGAAAAAAATTGGCTAACTAAGTGTATATTCCTACTTTCGGTTCTATGTTAATCCGTAGCATAACCTATGAGCTATTTATTATACAGATTCAACCATGGGCAAAGAGAAAGTTCGCTTCAATATGTGAAAGAAGTGAAAAAGGGAAAGATTGTGTATACCAGACATTCACCTGATGCCAAACGTTTTACTCTTTTAAATGCGATATTATTGTCCTGCCGCTTTCGTGTTTCCTGGATACATGAAAAATATAGCAGCAAACGGATGAATTAAATTATTTCTTTAGTTTATCTCTTCTTTCTTTTAGCTCTTTCCAGGTTGTAAATATAATTCCTTTTTTTTCGATAAAATTTTTCAGTTCAGGATTAAGCATTGCCAGAAAATCTCCCCGGCGTGTGGTTCCCGAACCTGATATATAGGGAAATACTTCCGTGGTATTGGTGCAATGCATGATGATCATGGTTATGCCAGGCTTTAGAGATTGCATTACCTCCTCATATTTTTGGGTTTTGAAATTACGAAGATTTTCATCGGTGGGTGATGTACCGGCAGGCAGTTTCCAGTCATAGCTGCTGTTGTAGAGATCATCCAGCACCGGCAACCCAGCAGCCCACAATTTCTTACCAATAGAACGGGCCATTTCCATAGTTGCACCGGTGTTTTTTATTTCCTCAGCAATCAGGGTATTATGCCCTCCGGGGAACATAACGGGTATCTGGTATTCAATTCCCACTTTTATATATCGTTCTATAAAAGCCGGAGTGGCAAATAAAGTACCCATATGAGAATCTAAATGTGTTGGCTCAAAGCCCATTGTTTTAGCCCTGTCTATCTGTGCCCTGATCTCTGTTTCCACTTCATCGGCAGAAGCATGAGTCACCACTTCTTTTACACCCCGCCACATGGCGCCCTCTTTATCTGTCAGACCAGGTGTTTTTGCCTTTCCGCTTATTGGACCCCACCGGTAATCTTCCCACTCTGAAGTGAGGGTAAGATGCAAACCTGCATCAAGTCCCGGATGTTCTTTCATATAATGTACAAAGCCGGGTACCCAGGGGCAGGGCATCATTACGCTACAGGAGTTTGCGGCTCCTTTAGTCATTGCTTCTATACCTCCGATATTAGAATCATAAGACATTCCCATATCATCTACATGCATAATAATTACTTTAGCACCTTTAGGATAACCCAATTTCTCGGCATAAGTAGTTTCAGTCTGACTTTTTGAAAATGTAACTACGAGCAAGAAGGATAATAGTGAAAATAAATATTTCATAAAACTTTTTTTACAATTAACTCAATGTATTGCACAATTTATAATAAAGATGCAGTAAGCCTGGTTATACTCACATACTCTACTTGTTTCATAACTTTTGCTTTGTTGTTTCAGGAGTACGGCATTTCAAAATTATTTCCCCTATTTTTGTCGCTTATGACGCAGGAACAAATAAAAGATATGAGACTATCCCTCGGGGTGTTGGGGAGGTTTCTTTGACGTCGCTAACAGACGTGATAAAATAGCAAGCGACAAACAGCTCACCCTGTCACCCGGTTTTTGGGATGATAATGTGAGGGCGACACAAATTCTCAAAAACATTAAGCTGAATGAATTCTGGGTAACGCTGTATGAAAATGTTCACACAGCCGTGGAAGACTTTGCCGTTCTTTTTGAATTTTGGAAAGAGGGCGAAGGATCGGAAGACGAAGTAAAAGCAGCTTACGACAAGGCTAAAACACTGATTGAGGAAGCAGAATTTAAAAGTACACTTAACCAACCCGAAGATGAGTTGCCTGCAGTACTGCAGATTAATAGCGGAGCCGGCGGCACTGAAAGCCAGGACTGGGCAGAAATGCTGGCACGTATGTACCGCATGTATGGCGAAAAACAGGGTTGGAATGTAACAGAACTTGACTGGCAGGAAGGGGATGGTGCTGGAGTTAAATCGGCAACCCTGCAATTTGAGGGACCTTTTGCTTATGGATTTCTTAAAGCAGAAAACGGAGTGCACCGGCTTGTGCGTATTTCACCCTTCGACAGCAATGCAAGAAGACACACTTCATTTGCTTCAGTATATGTATATCCCCTTGTAGACGATTCTATAGAAATAGAAGTTAGTCCTGCCGACCTGGAGTGGGAGTTTTACCGAAGCGGCGGCAAAGGGGGGCAAAACGTAAACAAAGTAGAGACTGCAGTACGTCTGAAACATATTCCATCGGGCATTATAGTAGAATGTCAGCAATCCCGCACCCAGGGCGAAAACCGGGAAAAGGCGCTGAAAATGCTGAAGAGCAGGTTGTATGAGGAAGAAATGCGCAAACGCGAAGAATTGAAGAATGCCAATAATGCCAGTAAGAAAAAAATTGAATGGGGCAGCCAGATCAGATCCTATGTATTTCATCCCTATAAAATGATTAAAGACCACCGTACAGATTACGAAGTGGGTAATATACAGCCTGTAATGGATGGCGAACTTGACGGCTTTATTAAAGCCTACCTGATGATGGAGAAAGAAGCAGAAGCGGGTTCATGATGATAATTTAGTCATAACTATCTTCAATGCCATGAGCAATAAAAGTTTTATCAGTAAGATATTAGTTAATCCCCTGCAAAGAATCGTCAACGACAGCCGCTCTGTAGGCATCATATTATTTGCTTGCAGTATAGTCTCTATTTGTGTAGCCAATATTTCTTTTGGCAAACAATACATTGACTTTTGGAATTCTTCTTTTCATTTACCTGATTATATTCATTTACCACATTCGCTGTTGCACTGGATCAATGATGGCGCTATGGCTGTTTTCTTTTTCCTTGTTGGCATGGAAATCAAAAGAGAGCTTTTACAGGGAGAGCTATCTTCCTTACAACAATCTCTTATGCCCCTGTTTGCAGCCATTGGTGGCATGATAGTACCTGCTATACTTTACATGTTCTTCAACAAAAACACAGCTTTTCAGCATGGATGGGGTATCCCGATGGCAACAGATATAGCATTTTCTCTTGGTATACTATCAATGCTTGGGAAAAAAGTGCCCTTACCTCTCAAAGTCTTTTTAACTGCGCTCGCCATTATTGATGACCTGGGCGCAATACTTGTAATTGCTCTTTTTTATGGCTCTGCCCTAAACTGGCTTTATCTGATGGCAGGCGTAATTGTCTTTACCATTCTTTTGCTTTTACCAAAACTAAAGATCAGATTTGGCTGGTGGAATTTTCTACTGGGTATTTTGCTATGGTATTTTATCTTCAACTCAGGAATACATGCCACTATAGCCGGGGTATTATTTGCTTTTTCTATTCCGTCCGACCAACTGAGCAATCTGGAACACCGGTTGCATACTCCTGTCAACTTTATCATATTACCTATTTTTGCACTTGCCAATACGGCAATAGTTATTCCTTCAAATTTTACTGAATCTTTAAGCAGCACACTAAACTATGGAATAATCACAGGGTTGGTTTTAGGAAAACCCCTGGGAATAGTACTTGCATGCTGGTGCCTCACCAGGCTGAAATGGGGGCAGCTTCCGGAAGGAGCCAACTGGATGCAAATTACGGGTGTGGGTATCCTGGCAGGTATAGGGTTTACCATGTCTATATTTGTATCTATGCTTGCATTCGACGATCATACTATGCAGGATGCTGCAAAAGTGGGTGTGTTAATAGCATCTGTTATAGCAGCAATTGTGGGATATACATGGTTATCTAAGGTAGCTTCAAAAACAAAATAATAGCATCATTGTTGTACTTGGGTTTAATACCTCCTCCTGATAATTTCCATATCTCGGATTTCCTTAACCTTCCGGCAATCGGATACATACAGTAATAATTTTGCAACTTCTATTATAAAAAACGTATTTTATTTTGATGATAAACAGCATCGCTTTTTGTCTAAAAATCTTATCTTACGAGAACACGTATCGGTTATTGAAAAACCAATACCCCAAATTATGCCAGACAGATCATCAAGAATATTGCACTCTTCTACACTGCAGCTACTCAGAATTCATTTTTCTTTTTTCTTAATGCCGGTATTCTGGTTTGCCTTAAGTCAGTTGGTTTTTATCAGCAGCATTCGGAGTGTCTTTGTATTTATTATACTTCACCTGCTGGTATATCCTGCCAGCAACGGATATAACAGTTATATGGACAGGGATACGCAAAGTATTGGCGGAATAAAAAACCCTTTACAACCTACACAACAGTTACTTTACGCCACTATACTGCTCGATATTCTTGCTATAGGATTAAGCACCTTCATCAGTGGGTATTTCACAGCAGGCATCATCGCTTATATACTGGCTTCCAAAGCCTATAGCTACAGGGGTATCCGTCTGAAACAATATCCCATTGCCGGCTATCTTACCGTAGTTATTTTTCAGGGAGCTTTCACATTTGCACTGGTATATCACGCTTGCAGTATAAATAAAACACTTGATATTCCGCTGTTACCCATGATAGTTGCCAGCCTTCTCATTGGTGGTTTTTATCCGCTTACTCAAATTTACCAGCATGAAGCCGATGTAAAGGATGGTGTTAAATCCCTGAGTTATATATTGGGCTATCGTGGCACATTTTTATATTGCGGTATAGTTTATGCATTAGCCTTCGCTTTACTGGCATTTTATTTTTTTTACTCACTAAAGTCAGATGCATTTTACATTTTCACTTTGGGAATGTCGCCTGTGGTGTTATATTTTTTGGTGTGGGCCTTTAATGTGTGGCATAATAGTTCAAAGGCAAACTATGTCAATACCATGCGGATGAATATTGTAGCTTCTGTATGCAGCAATATTACTTTTATAACTATATTCTTAAGAAACTATTTTGAGTAAGATCATATCCATAGGAACCGCTCTCCCCCGGTACAGGCACAGCCAGGAGGATATCCTGCATTTTATGCAAAGGGTATATAGCACAGATACAACAGAACAACGTAAGTTGAAGTTTTTGTATCACCAAAGTGGTATATGTAACCGGTATTCAGTGATTGCTGATTACAGCCGGCAAGCTACAGAATGGAGATTTTACCCACGAACCGAGAACCTGGAGCCATTCCCCTCCCTGGAACAACGCATGGCTATTTATAACAGATTTGCAGCGCCATTATCTGTAGATGCTATACGAAACTGCATACATCATTTACTTACCCCAAAGGATATAACCCATCTTATAACAGTGAGCTGCACCGGTATGAGTGCCCCGGGGCTCGATCTGATGGTAATGGATCTGATGGGTTTTTCAAACACTTTATTCAGAACATCTATAAACTTTATGGGATGTTATGCAGCAATACATGCGCTTAAACTTGCTGACGCTATTTGCAAAACCGACACCAGTGCCCGGGTTGCTATAGTATGTACGGAGTTGTGTACCCTTCATTTTCAACGCGAGCCAACTATTGACAATATTACTTCCAGCATGTTGTTTGCCGATGGTGCTGCAGCCGTCCTGGTCACTCATAATGATTATCCAGCCCCTGGTTTGAAAATAGTAGATTTTTATTCGGAAATCATTTCAAAAGGAAAGAAAGATATGGCATGGGAATTATCTTCCACCGGATTTTTAATGACATTGAGTGGATATATACCCAACCTGATCGAAGAAGATTTTGAACAATTGGTAGAGCGTTCGTTACAGCATGCCCGCGTGAAGAAGGAAGATATACGCCACTGGTGTATCCATCCGGGGGGTAAACGTATCCTGGAAGCCGTAAGCAAAAGTTTACAACTGGATGACGGTGCACTGGAGCAAAGCTTTAATGTGTTGAATCAATTTGGCAATATGTCGTCCCCCACTATTTTGTTTGTATTAAAACAAATACTGGGTTCCGGCCAGGCTCCTGATGAAAAAGTGCTGGCGGCTGCATTTGGACCGGGGCTTACTATGGAAACTTTTATTGCCACAACAACGGAATAACCGGAAATAATTGATGAGTATTGGTCTAATACTTACTCATCCTAAATTTTGGATATTCCGGGCGCAACAGAAATCATTCAACTTACGTATATTAGTCAATGTTTCTTCCCCTCCGGTCATACCAAAAAGAATTGCTCGACAATGAGCATATTCCGTTTGAAGATATCAAACAGAACATGAAAGAACTTGACTTTATCAATACCTGGCTGGGCGGACATAAAATTACCCTACAGGGTATTCAACACATTTTATCCTCAACATCACCTGCCGCCGGCAAAGTCATTACCATTTGTGAGATAGGTTGTGGTGGTGGTGATAATCTCAGAGCCATATACAAATGGACAGCCAAACAACAAATTCCTGTTAAGCTGATTGGTATTGACAGGAAAAAGGAATGTATTGATTTTGCCAGGGAAAAAATAAACAACCCGGCTTATTCGTGGATCTGCGCTGATTATGAAAAAGCTGATATTACAGCTATAGCGCCGGATATTATATTTTCTTCCCTGTTTTGTCATCATTTCACTGATGTTGAAATGACTGATATGGTACAATGGATGAAATGCAACAGCAGGAAGGGTTTTTTCATCAATGATCTGCACAGGCATATCATTGCATATGCCTGCATCAAAATGCTGACGCAGTTTTTCTCTAAAAGCTATCTCGTGAAAAATGATGCACCATTATCTGTGAAGCGAGGGTTTAAAAAAAGAGACTGGCTGAACATTATGCAACATGCAAACATCCAAAACTACTCCATTCACTGGAAATGGGCTTTTCGCTGGCTTATCATTGGTAAATGAATGAACTAAATACATACGATGTTGCCATAGTCGGTGGCGGACTGGCAGGTTTGTGCCTGTCTATACAATTGTCCCGTTCCGGTTTTAATGTTATTCTGTTCGAAAAAGAAAAATTTCCATTTCATAAAGTATGCGGAGAGTATATCAGTTTTGAATGCTGGAATTTCCTGGAAGAACTGGGTGTACCACTCAGCGACTGGAACCCACCGCATATCAGGCATCTTGAAGTGACTTCTCCATCGGGCAGCCTCATCAGGCACAAGCTGTCTCTTGGCGGATTTGGTATCAGTCGTTATAAACTCGATGCCTATCTTGCTGCGCTTGCCAGAAAATCCGGAGCAACCCTATTGGAAAATACTCGTGTTGACAATATATGGTTTAGTGAGTCGCATTTTCATATCCAGTATGGCAGCAATATGTGTAAGGCAAAACTTGCATCGGGTACTTTTGGTAAAAAAAGCAATCTTGATATTAAACTGAAAAGAAAATTTGCACTTAAGAAGCCTGCAAAGATTAATAACTATATTGGGGTAAAGTATCATATCAAAACTGATTTTCCTGCGGAGTTTATAGCACTGCATAATTTTGAAGACGGCTACTGCGGCATCTCGAAAGTAGAAGGCGATAAATATTGTCTCTGTTATCTGACTACTGCTCAAAATCTGCAACGATGCAATAATTCTGTCAAAGAACTGGAGCAAAAGATTCTTCGAAAAAATCCTCATCTAGACAAAATATTTTCCAATGCAGAATTTTTGTTCGATACACCGGAGACCATTGCACAAATCAGCTTTGAAAAGAAAGCACAGATAGAACATCACCTGCTAATGATTGGAGATGCAGCCGGAGTTATTGCGCCCCTATGTGGCAATGGTATGAGTATGGCAATGCATGGAAGTAAAATAGCTTTTACACAAATAGTTCCTTTTCTGCAAGGGAAAATAAGTCGGGAAGAGATGGAAACCGAATATCAGTCGGAATGGGACGGCCGGTTCAAAAGGAGGTTAGCTGCGGGAAGGATTATACAGGGTTTGTTTGGCAGAGGATGGGTTACCAATTGGTTTATCAGGATATTGCATCCTTTTCCTAAGCTGGTAGAAAAACTGATACGGCAGACACATGGGGAGCCGTTTTAGAGTGAGCTGTGAGCTATGAGCTATGAGCTATGGGCTATGGTTTACAACTTACTGAAAGCTAATTGCTGATACCTTCCCGCTAGTCCCTCAACCCCTGTTTCCAATAATCCCCATCTGCTTCATCAGAAAAGATGCGTTTTTATTTTTTGCTACCCCGGCCCGAAGCTTATAATCGAAGAATAAAGTATCATTTCGGATATCACTCTCAAAACAATAGTTTTTTATAATACCATGATGCTTTTCTTCCAATGCCGACAATGCAAGATCGTGTGTGGCAAATAAGGTGAGGCTATTGTATTTGATTAACTGTGTGATATACTGTTCAGATCCGTAGGTTTTATCTTCAGAATTTGTTCCCCGCAGAATTTCATCTATCAGCACCAGTGCTGTCTTACCTTGTTTTAGTTCTTCAATAATAAACTGCAATCGTTTAAGCTCAGCCATAAAATAAGAAGTATGTTCCTGCAATGAATCGCTCACCCGGATAGAGGTAAGTATATTCATGATGGAACATTCAAATGAAGCTGCGCAAACCGGGGCGCCACATTGCGCCAGCACAAGATTAACACCGAGTGTTCTTAGAAATGTAGTTTTGCCTGACATGTTGGAGCCGGTTACCAGCAAAAGCTTCGTGCTTTCACCCGGATCAAAATCGTTGGATATACGTTCATTTTCCGGAATCAATGGGTGCCCAAGCTCCCGGGTTTTAATAATTATCTTATTTTCTTCTGCTATCCGCGGGAATACAAAAGACGGGTTATTAAAACTAAGCGATGACAACGCATTCAAACATTCAATATCCCCCACTACATACAACCATAGATGAAAATCTTTTTTATGTTTGGCTTTCCATTGTTCAAGCGCAATGATGCAATGCAGGTCGTACAACAAAATGCTGTTCAGAAAGAGATTAACCAAAAGATTAAGCCGCTGATCAAAAAAAGAAGAAAGCTTTGCGAGTGAACCTATAGACTTATACGCACTGCCGGCTGCCTGCTGCAGTTGGAGTAACCATTGCGCCCTGCCTGCATCTACTCCGGTATAAACTTTAAGAATACCGGCATACTGATCAAGCACTTCCTGTTTTTTACCAATCAACTGGTGCTGCTTGTGTATATATTTTGCATACCGTCCTGTAATTAACCAGCCCAGGGCAACTCCTGCAAGGAGGTATATAAAATTACCCGTGGCTATATAAACCAGCAGGCAGGGAATATTATACAGGGGTAAAACCCATCGGGCTGCCTGCAGCATGCGATTTTTGTGAAGTTGCTCTCCCGATTCGAGCCATTGGCCTACGCTATGCAGGTTACCTTCGGTTTCTTTATGCAGCAATCCATACGCTGTAATCATCTGGCGTATATCTGCCTGTGGGGCAAACTGACTAACTGCAGCCTGCCGTTGCTCAATTTCTTCCTTCGAAAACAACGGTTGTTTCAACACGTCTGCAAGGCGCTCCCTGCCATGTGAGGTAGAACAGCGGTTCAATAAATGATAGAGAGAACGGCTACCGAAGATATCAAGATCATCATAATAGTTATTGCCCCCTGCAAATGATTTACCATCTTCAAAACGGTTCAATGCTCCTTTCAGCATTTCCCGCTCATTTTCATTTACAAACAGCAATTCCTTAAGCAAAGCCCTGCGTTCATTAAGCCGGATAGCATATTTAACCAATGCAACAAAACCAACAAGAACCATTACGGCTAAAACACCCAATAGATAGGAATCTTTAACGACAGCGAAGTAAACAAGGAAAGCGAAGACCGCAAATACGGCAACCCGCAATAATCCGAAAAAAGAGATTTTAGCTTTCAGCGCCTTAATGGCTTTTTGGTAAAATCTGATCTTTTCCTCGTAAAATGCCTGATTTGTCATTCACAAAGAAACTATATGACATCAAGCGCCTTAACAAAGAAAAAGCCGATAAAGGGCAGCGTAAGCGTAATAAAATTACCTGCCGGAGAAGCATATACAATAAAAAAAGCTGCTACGGAAAGCAGGAAAAGTATCCAGTACAAACCTTTAGACTTTTTGTTGGCAGTATCCATACCTGTAATAAAATTTGAGCAAATATAGGAATGATTTGCTTTCTTTGGTATTGTAAATGATATTTCGTGCGGGAAAACTTCATTTGCCAGATTAATTGATTCACTGACAGTTTAATCCACACATGACTACCATTCATTTTTATATCCGCTTCAGTACACAATTTGGCCAGGGTTTGCTGCTATCCGGCAATATAGCACAATTGGGAAACGGTGACCCTACCCATGCGATAAATATGCAATACCTGAACGATAGTTTCTGGCATTATGAACTGCAATTGGAAAATGAACCGGAAACACTGCCATCTGTTATTGAGTATAAATATTTGTTCAGAGAGAAAAACGGCGGTATATATGAAGAATGGCCGGACGGTAAATGTATTGATATTAAAAAAATAACTGCTGAAGAAATATGTGTAAATGATACCTGGAATTTTGCAGGGCAGAATGAAAATGCTTTATATACTAATCCGTTTCAGCAGGTGTTGCTGCCTGTATCGAAGTCCCCGGTAAAACCACAACCTTACCGGGGTAATACCCATTTGTTTAAGGTTAAGGCGCCTCTATTGCAAAAAGATGAGTCCATTTGTTTAATGGGATCATCGCCGATGCTGGGAGCATGGACTGTTGACAAAGCCGTATGGATGAGTAAAGAAGATAACTGGTGGACGGTAAAACTAAACCTGAGCAAAGAAACATTTCCAATTGCATATAAATATGTCGTATATAACACTACTACAAAAAAAATAGTACGATATGAAGATGGAGACAATCGCCTGCTGCATGATACCGCCGGCAAAAAGAAAGTGACCATACTTCACGATGGGTTTATTCATTTTACTAATAATACCTGGCGGGGAGCAGGTGTTGCTATTCCCGTGTTCAGTTTGCGCAGCGCCAACGGCTCAGGCGTAGGTGAATTTAACGATATAAAACTGCTGGCAGACTGGGCAAAAAAAACCGGACTTCGACTGATTCAGATTCTACCGGTAAACGATACCACTGACAGCAAAACCTGGCGCGACTCTTATCCTTACAATGCAATCTCTGCTTTTGCCCTTCATCCGATTTACCTCAATCTGGAGCAGGTAGCAGGCAAAGATGATGAAGCCATTTTTAAACAAAATTCAAAAAAGAAAATAGAGTTGAATGATCTGCCGGAGTCGGATTATGAAAAGGTAATGTCGTACAAATGGAATATTATTAAAAAATTATACCGGCAACAGAAAACTGCTTTTTTAAAAGACCCTGCTTATCTTGATTTTTTTGAAAACAACCGGCAATGGCTTGTTCCTTATGCTGCATTTTGCTATCTCCGAGATAAATTCAAAACCACTGATTTCACCACATGGAGAGAGTATGCTGTTTTCAATACAGAAACTGTTGAAAATCTTTGCAACCCTTCACATAAAGATTTTGACCAGACGGGTATCTACTTTTTCATACAATTCCATTTACATACTCAATTAAAATCGGCTGCCGATTATGCCCACAAAAAAGGAATTATTCTTAAAGGTGATATCCCTATTGGGGTAAACAGGTATAGCTGTGATGTATGGATGAATCCGGAATTATTTCATACGGATATGCAGGCAGGTGCTCCCCCGGATGATTTTGCGGTGAAAGGACAAAACTGGGGTTTCCCTACTTACAATTGGGAACAAATGGAGCATGACAATTTTGAGTGGTGGAAGCTGCGGTTTGAACAGATGAGCCGCTATTTCGATGCATTTCGTATTGACCATATACTTGGCTTTTTCAGAATATGGAGTATACCCTCACATGCTGTGGAAGGCGTAATGGGACATTTTGTTTCTGCAATCCCTGTACACATCAACGAATTTGCCAGGAAAGGAATCACTTTTGAATATGCCAGATTCTGCCAGCCTTTTATAGATAATTCCATATTGCAGGAGATGCTGGGAGAAAATATAACTCCCGTACTCGAATTTTTGACCACTCATGCAGACGGAACATATAGCCTAAAAGAAGGATTTACTACGCAACGTCAGGTAGAACAGTATTTTGCCAAAAAGGAAATAACCGAACAAAACGTGCAATTGCAGACGGCTTTGTATGACCTGATATCAAATGTAATTCTGTTTGAAGCAGAACCTTCCCCATCACACCATTTTCATTTCAGAATAGATATTGCTGCCACCAGTTCTTTCAGGCACCTTGACACCCATACACAAAACCTGCTGAAGGAATTATATGAAGATTATTTTTATCACCGCCAGGATGAACATTGGTCATCTATTGCCATGCGAAAATTACCGGCTCTGAAAAAATCTACCAATATGCTGATATGCGGCGAAGACCTGGGAATGGTTCCTGCCTGTGTACCGGAGATCATGCGCATACTGGGTATACTCAGCCTTGATATTCAAAGAATGCCTAAACAACCCGGTATTGAATTTTTCAACCCGGCTACTGCACGCTATTTATCTGTTATCACCCCCTCCACACACGATATGAGTACCATACGTGCATGGTGGGAAGAAAACAGGGAAAAGACACAACATTTCTTTAATCATGAAATGAAACACCCCGGACTTGCCCCTTTCTTTTGCGAGCCGTGGATTAATAAATTCATCATTATACAACACTTGTATTCACCCGCCATGTGGAGCATCTTTCAATTGCAGGATATTATGGGAATAGATGGTAAGTTGAGAAGAAAAGATCCTGTTGCAGAACGGATCAACATACCTGCCATACCGCGATACTATTGGCGGTACCGCATGCATATCTCACTGGAAAAGCTCCTGGAGGAAACTGATTTCAACAAAGAATTGCTAAGTTATATTAACCTCAGTGGAAGAGGGATCACAAAAACTTAATTTTTTTAAATGTCCTTTCATATTACTTACAGACAGACGAATCTGAAATTCCGCTATCCGTTTACCATATCCAAGGGTACAAAAACTCATCAGCCTGCATTGATGGTGGAGCTACAGTTTGGAAACATCAGGGGTTTTGGTGAAGCACCCGCAATTACATACTACAATATCCCGGTAGAAAAAATGATATCGGATATAGAGAGTAAAAAAAAATTCATAGAACAATTTTCATTTACGCATCCTGATCGTTACTGGCATTATCTGCATCACCTTTTTCCCGGCAATCCCTTTTTGGTTGCGGCACTGGATATTGCGGCATGGGATATCTATGGCAAACTGAAACAACTGCCATTATACAAGTTATGGAATACAGATATTGCTGCTGCCCCGCCTACAGACTATACCATTGGCATAGATACCGTTGAAAAAATGATTTCAAAAATGCTGGAGAAACCCTGGCCGGTGTACAAGATCAAACTGGGTACTAAGGACGATATACCGGTGATGGAAGCGCTCAGAAAAAATTCGGATGCCATCTTCAGAGTAGATGCCAATGCCGGCTGGAGCCTGCAGGAAGCACTTGAGATTCTGCCCATACTTAAAACACTTGGTGTAGAACTCGTAGAGCAGCCGCTGGCAAAAGATGACTGGGAAGGAATGAAAATATTATACCAACAATCACCATTGCCCCTTATTGCAGATGAAAGCTGTGTATCAGAAAATGATGTACAAAAATGCAAAGGATTTTTTCATGGTATCAATATAAAGCTCACCAAATGCAGTGGTATTACACCTGCCCTGCGTATGATCTCAGAAGCCCGAAGTGCTGATATGAAAATTATGCTGGGCAGTATGAATGAAGGCACCATTGGTTCGGCAGCTATTGTACAGCTTGCACCGCAGGTGGATTATTTGGATGCAGATGGACCCCTGCTGCTGGAAGAAGACAATGCCTCAGGGTTGCAATACTATTTCGGAAAAGTGACACCGTCCAATTCAGCAGGGTTGGGTATTGTGATTACCGGGGTTTGAAAAGAGAAATAGGAAGGTGCAGTTTCGTAGCAATACAGTAACGACAATTTTGATTTAATCACCTGGTTTATTGTAAGCTGATATGGATAAGGACTATAAAATCTGGATAGAGGATATAAAACAAAAGATTCGTTCTTCGCAGCTTAAAGCAGCCGTTTCTGTAAATGAACAATTGATTGTGCTTTATTGAGATATCGGAAAAAGCATTGTTGAGAAACAGAACGAATTTACCTGGGGAAGTAAAATTGTAGAGCAGATGGCAAAGGATTTAAAACGGGAACTTCCGGATACCAACGGTTTCTCCCGGACGAACCTTTTTGCCATGCGCAAGTTTTACCTGTTTTATAAAGATGCCGGATTTGTCCATCAGGTTGGTGGACAAATAACAGCTGCTGATGAATTAGTCCGGCAGCCTGCCGGACAATTAAAGACCCTTATAAATTTGACTTTTTAAAGAACTGAAAAAACAGTTGGTTAACCGGCAAATTAACCAGTATCACCTATCATTAATCTTCCTGTTTCACTTTATATCCGACACTACATCCTTCTTCGTCATTTGCTCCATTTGTAATGCAGGCCGAAATCCCTCAAACCTGTTGCCACTGATAACCACGCCGGTACAGGCTTTCAGGCTGATAGCAGCGCGATCTTTGCCGGGCGTCATAAACCCGGACCTTTCAATTTTATTATTTTTAAACATCAGTCCTTTTGTACTATAGGCCTTCAATACCGGGTAGTCATATACTTTGAAGTAATTATTTTCGATTTTTATATTGCTATGCACATAATAACCTTTCACCCATTGATGCGCTTCGGGATTTATTTTAATAATATAATTATCGGGGTTTGAGTTATAACCACACTCTATGAACTGATTGTTTCTAATGGTAACATCAGTTACCGGTCCGGATTCGTACCAGCCGGAAGCATCATTCTCAATCAAAATAGCCTGCATTCCGGTGCGGTAATACACGTTATTCTCAATCACTACTTTTCTTCGTGTAGTAACCAGTGTACCACGGGTAAGGGTTCCCTCAAATCTTGAGTTGCTGATATGCAATGCCGGTGTCCAGCTAATATTTTCCAATGCATCGTCTATTTGCAACTCAGGGCTTACTGGCTCTTGCAGTTCTACCAGCACCTCGCGTTCGTTTAACATGCTTGCGCTTTTGATAACACCGTTTGCAAATATTTGTAATGATTTACTATGCAGGTAAGCCACGCTGTCACCAGGTATAAAGGGTAAAAAACCATAAGTCTGGTGATGCATAAAGCGCAGCATCAAAGTTGTGGGGCTAATAATTTCCTTCACTTTTAAATGAGTGCCGTGCACATTCACCGGGTCGTCGTGCATACCGTTGAAGCGGCAATGATTGATGGTGATTTGCCCGCGGCAGCCTGAAAAATGCATACCGTCTGCAGAAGAAGCTATAACCCGACCACTGCCTTTCTCAGGTTCCACAAACACACTATCATATTCCAGGTTTTCGCAAAACTGAGATACAATACCCAGTCCATGCATGGAATACATATTGATATTGTGCAGGCTGATATTTTTAGAACGATTTTGAAAGGCGCCTACATAATCACGATACCGGTCGCGAATGGTAAGCACATCACCGGTATCAGCTTTGAACTTTGAAAAATCGCCGGTAAATTTTACGGTTAATGGCGCTACAATCTCAGCCCTGCTGTTGAAAAAAGGATCCCATGTGCTGTAAAACAAAGTGCCCTGACCAGGTTTTACCAGCACAGCATGAAAATTTCTTGTTACCCATATTTCACCATACCATTCCAGTTTTCCGTTGATGATGGAAAATTTTGAATCTGGATGAATGGCTGCAGTAACTGAATGGGGTGTTATTTCTTTAATCGTCATTTCAGACATTCCCGGTCGTTCGTAATTAACACTTATATTTTGTAGCCGGATATTTTCGCTGCTGTCAATTACCCAGGTAATCATTTTGCCATGAAATACAAACAGCGACCCATTACCTTCGATGGTAATATTTTTTAACTGCTTTAACAATAATCCCACCCTTTGATCTTTTACCGGCACTTCAACTTCAGAGGATGTGTTAGAGATATAGTAGTGCGTTTCAGCGGCATTGCAGGGCCAAAAATCATAGCGACCT
>JAFDXG010000198.1 GCA_018268105.1 Bacteroidota bacterium
ATGGATTTCATAAATATTCTCCCGAAGAAGCTAAATTATGGGAAGAGACTTTTACCGATTTCAGCTACGAAATCCGGAAGCTTGCCATGAAATACCCCGAAGATGTAGTAAAGAAAAAACTCAGGGATAAGGACAGCTAAAAGCTGACCGCTGCATTATCTATCACCCTTCCTTTTTCAGTTCTCATGGTTCTCGCAGGAAATTTGCTGATTACCCTGTAATCATGGGTTGCCATTACAATGGCAGTTCCAAAATCCCTTGAGATATGGAATAACAATTGCATGATCTCGTCTGATGTTTCCGGGTCAAGATTGCCGGTTGGCTCATCTGCAAGTATTAGTTTGGGAGAATTTAAAAGTGCACGGGCTACATCAATACGTTGTTGCTCTCCTCCGGATAATTCAAAGGGAAATTTGAAACCTTTTGTTTTCAATCCAACTTTATCTAAAACATCATTTATTTTTTCTTCGATCAGTTTTTCCTCTTTCCAGCCGGTTGCTCTTAACACAAACTTCAGGTTGTCGTGAACATTACGATCAGTAAGTAATTGAAAATCCTGAAAAACAATGCCGAGGTTTCTTCTCAGAAAAGGAATTTTTTTCCAGTCCATATCCCTCAATTTATATCCAACTACTGTGCCCTCACCTTCTTTTAATTTCAATTCGCCATACAGGGTTTTTAATAAACTGGATTTGCCAGTACCGGTTTTACCCACCAGGTACACAAATTCACCCCTGTTTACTTTAATGTTTACATCCTGTAATATCAGCGATTGTCCCTGGTAAATATTTGCATGTTCAAGTTCAAGAATAATTTCAGCCATACTATTTTCTGCTCTGAATTGAATTATTACTAACTGTTAATCCCTGCAAAGAACGGATACTTTGACTTAAGATGAGCTTATTATTTCAAAAAAAACATTTAACTAAATATTTAGTTGTAAAACTAAATTATTAGTTTTACTTTTGTTTTAAGAAATCATTACTATGAGTACAATAAAAAGTTTAACGAAAGCGGAAGAACAAGTAATGCAAAGCCTCTGGGCGCTGGAAAAAGCATTTCTGAGGGAATTGGTAGATGCACAACCCAATCCAAAACCACATCAAAATACTGTTGCTACTATTTTAAAAATACTTATAGAAAAAGAATTTGTGGGTATTGAGGTATTTGGTCGCATGCATCAGTATTATCCCCTTATTAGTAAAGAAGCCTATTCTAAAGCTACTATGAAGAATATGGTGAAAAGTTATTTTGAAGGATCATTCAGCAATGTGGTTTCATTTATGGTGAAGGAAAATAATCTAAGTGTGGAAGACCTGGAATTGCTGTTAAGAGAATTGAAGAAGCAGGGCAAATAACAATAGATCATTAAAATTCATTCTTTATTTATGCTCAACATTGCATATTACTTACTCAAGGTTATTATTTGCTCCGGCATACTTTACGGCTACTACAGGCTTGCACTCCGCAATAAAATATTCCATCGGTGGAACAGGTTTTACTTATTGGCAGCAGTAATTATAAGTTTGAGTGTTCCTCTAATTAAGATTAATGTATGGCGCACTCCATCAGAAAATGATGGACAGGTCATAAAGCTATTAAATGTAGTAACTACCGGGGATGAAATGGTAATGGAAGCCGACAAAAACGGAAGTTTCCATCTTAGCGGCGAACAGGGCATCTCTATACTGTATGTATTAGTGTCGCTGGTATTGTTAGTATTACTGATACGCAGTTTGCAAAGGTTGTACAATCTCATCAGGCGGCATCAGGTACAACGAATAGAGCGAATCAATTTTGTAGATACCGAAGCTAAGGGAACCCCATTTTCTTTTTTCAGGTATATATTCTGGAACCATCATATAGATGTAAACTCCGACACCGGCAAAAAGATATTCTTACACGAACTGGTGCATGTGCACGAAAAACATAGTGCCGACAGGTTGTTGATGAATATCGTACTGATCTTTTTCTGGTGCAATCCATTCTTTTGGCTGATACGCAGAGAAATGAATATGATACACGAATTTATTGCCGACAGCAAAACTGTGGAAGATAGTGATACCGGCGCTTTTGCCGCTATGATTTTGCATGCCGCTTATCCGCAGCAAGTATTCGGACTGACCAGCAATTTCTTTAACTCATCCATAAAACGCAGAATACTTATGTTGACAAAAATGAAAAATCCGCGGGTAAGCTATATAGGCCGTATACTCGCATTGCCGTTGCTCACCGTTATTTTTTTAGCATTCACTATTAAAACAAAAACAATTATACCACAGGGTAATGAAACCATTAAGCTTGAAAAAGTTTTTACCGTAGTGGTTGATGCCGGGCACGGTGGTGAAGACCCGGGCGCTAAAGCTAAGGATGGGACAACAGAAAAATCACTGGCATTGGCAATTGCACAGAAAGTAAAACAACTTAATACCAACTCAAATATCCGTATAATACTTTCCCGCGAAACTGATATTTTTCAACCGGTGAGAGACAAGGTGAAATGGACATTGGAACAAAAACCTGACGCTTTCATTTCTATCCACATCAATGTTAGCGAAGAGCAAAACACAAAAAATTCCGGCTTTGATTTGTATGTTTCGAGACAAGAAAATTCTTTAGATAAGCAGTCGAGGTTGTTAGGTAGTTTAATAACAAAAGAAATAGCACAGACCTATACTGTTGCCCCTGATCTTAAACAACG
>JAFDXG010000199.1 GCA_018268105.1 Bacteroidota bacterium
GGGAATGCTGCGGATATACTTAGCAATATTCCCTCTGTGGCCGTAGATGCAGAAGGCAATGTCAGCTTACGGGGCAGCAGCAGTGTTCGTATACTAATAGATGGTAAACCTTCGGGACTGGTGAGTATAAAAGGCGGCGCTGGTTTGCAGCAATTACAAGGGAGCATGGTTGACAGGGTGGAGATCATTACTAATCCATCCGCACGCTACGAAGCCGAAGGGATGGGCGGCATTATAAATATTGTTTTGAAGAAAGAAAAAAAGGAAGGCTTTAATGGATCGTTTGATGTAATTGCTGGATATCCTGAAAACTTTGGTGTGGCTGCCAATGTGAATTATAGAAGGAAAGATCTTAATTTTTTCATCAACTATTCTACTTCCTATCGCAATGCCCCGGGCAAGAATAGCCAGTACCAGGAGTTTTACAAAAAGGATTCTACGTTCATCAGTACTAAGGATATGGAGCATCATCTGAAGGGACTGTATAATACAGCAAGGGCCGGTCTGGATTATTATTTTGATGATAGGAATATCCTTACCGCCGCATACACTTACCGCATCAGCAAAGGAAAACGATATTCTGATATTGTATATCATGATTATCTTAACTCGCTGAAAGACCCGTTGGCTATAAGCTACCGTACCCAGGATGAAACAGAAACCGAACCCAATTCGGAATATGCGCTGACTTATAAACGTAATTTCACCAGAGAGGGTCACGAACTTACTGCCGATATAAGATACCTTGACAACTGGGAAGATTCTGATCAGTTCTATGGCGAAGATGTATATAACCCGGATGGCAGTCCTTCCGGTATTCCCTATCTGCTGCAACGTGCCGTAAATTATGAAACGGAAAAACAATATCTACTGCAGGTGGACTATGTACTGCCTTTTAGGGAAAAGGCAAAATTTGAAACAGGGTTAAGAAGCAGTTTCAGGGATATGACCAACAATTATACCGTTACCCAGCAGGATGAAGATGATAGCTGGTTTGAAGTGCCCGGGCTCACCAATAATTTTGTGTACAATGAAAAGATTAGTGCACTATACGCCATACTAGGCAATAAGGTAAAAAAGTTTTCCTACCAGGCAGGGATACGCGCTGAGTTAACCGATGTTACTACCACCCTCAAACAAACTAATGAAATAAACCCCAGGAAATACAGCAACTTATTTCCAAGCTTGCATATATCTTATGATATGCCTAAAGGACATGCCTTGCAGATTAGCTATAGCAAACGTATACGCCGTCCTGCCTACAACGATCTTAGTCCGTTTATGACGTATAGCGATAACCGAAATTTCTATAGTGGCAACCCCGATCTTAACCCGGAGTTTACTCATTCGTTTGAAATCGGGCATATTAAATACCTCAGAGGCGCTTCTGTAAGCAGTTCTTTGTATTACCGGTATACCAGAGACAAAATAATGTCGGTACGGAGAGTGGACGAATCGGGTAACTCCATAACTCATCCGGAAAACCTTGCTACTGAAAATTCCTTTGGTGCTGAACTTGCCGGCTCTTATTCACCATGGCAATGGTGGAAGATGGATGGAAGCTTTAATTTTTTTCGCGCCATTACCGATGGCAGCAATCTTGATGCTTCTTTTAAAAGTGATACTTATAGCTGGTTATTTCGTTTTCTCTCCAGGATTACAGTATGGAAGAATATGGATTTACAATTGCGCGGCAACTACGAAGCACCACAAAAAATGCCCCAGGGACGAAGAAAATCTCTTGCTACGATGGATTTTGCAGTAAGTAAGGATATTATGAAAAACAAGGCTACTATTACCCTCAATGTTGTAGATGTATTTAACTCAAGGAAATATCGCTCCGTTATTCAGGGCGATGATTTCTATACGGTAACCAACTCACAGGGAAGAATGCGACAGTCAAATCTCACTTTCAATTACAGGTTGCGGCAGGCAAAGAAAAAAGCTAAAGTATCGCTTGAAAATGAATAACGCCATTTAAAAATGCCTGTTTGAATTAAAAAATACAATTCCTAAATGTTACAAAGGGAAATGCTATCCCGGAGTACAATTTTTTTCATTAGTATATATGCGTTTACAACTCAAATTTAATTTTTTCTCACTTCGCAATTAATCATTAAAAGACAAATAGAAGGAACATTTGACGAAGTATCCTTTCTCCAGCATAATACCTCCCTCGCAGGATTGAAAGAAGTACTGGTGGCTGCCAAGAATAATATGACGCTCCTGCTGGCTACCGAAAATACAACCCGGACAGGGCTGTCTTATACGAGTTTTACTACAACGGCCACTGGTATGCAAAAGGCTAAACTTGCTAATCTGGTATATAAGGATGAAAATGGGACTGATTATCTCTCCTGGATGGAAGAGTTTGCACCTACTCTGCCAGCCGGTACTGAAACAAATGCAATAATAAAGATTACTGAAGCTACCTCTGACTATATCAATGGCAACTTCTCGGGGGTATTGTATAATAACGATTATTCAGTAAAGCTGAATATTACCGATGGTGAGTTTTATGCCAGGCGTTTTAACTGATGTGGAGTAGCAGAAAGTTTTACGTTATCTTTTCACAACTTACTTCACAACGGTCGTGGGTAAGCCGTGAAATATTTTCAAAACAGGTTTGTCAAATGCAAATAATCAATGCATACCTGCAAATAATAAATGCAGGTTTTATTTTTTTATACCAGGTTTTATTTTTGATTCCGTAACAGTAAAGCAGAAAAAAAGACATCACTTGAGTTTTTGAAATAACCTTAAACTGCTAAAGTACTGTTCTGATCCAGTCTTCCTTTTAAGGGGATCGTTTTTATTCATCCGAAAATATGTAATGTTATGAAATCATTAATGTTTGCAGTAGGCCTGCTATTGACCGGCTTTTTTACAAATGCTCAAAGTAATGAAGTCTTAACCAATAAATCAGTAATAGAACTCGCTGCCGCAGGTATGAGCAAAAAAGTTATTATGAACAAGATTGAAAGTTCTGCCTGTAAGTTTACAACTGATACCAAATCGTTGATAGCCCTTAAAAAGAGCGGGGTTGATGAGGAAGTGATCAGTGCGATGGTAAAGAAAATGACAGACTCCCCGGCTTCATCCGCTACCAATACCGGCGGCTCAAAGCCTTCAGCAGCATCTGACAAACCGGTGAGCAAAGATGCGGTGGACTATTCTCCAACTGCCGCATCCTCAAAAGTAGTTGGTCTGTTAAAAGAAGAGGGGAGCGGTATATATTATCACCAGTCATCAGAGGGGAAAATATATGAACTTGAATCCAATGTTTTTTCGCAGGCAAAAAATAATGCATGGGCACGGGCTTTTACACATGGATTTGCTAAGTCTACCAAAGTAATGTCTGTAAGTGGTTCTGAAGCTAATGTGCAGTTCCATTCAAAACAGCCGGTATTTTATTTTTATTTTGATCCGGAACATAAAAGCCTGAATGCACAGGCTCCTACCTGGTTTGCCAGCGTAACAAGCCCGAACGAATTTTTACTTATTAAATTTGAGAATAAGAAGGTTAAAAATTCACGGGCGGTTACTACTGCCTCAGCCAATGCCTATGAAGATGCCCAGGGAATAGACGATATGTATAAAACTTCATTCAAATTTAAACGCCTGGAGAAAGGTGTGTATGAAATTTATTTTGAAAATCCACTTGCATCCGGCGAGTATGGTTTTATGTATGCTGGCGCTACAGCTACCAATGGGGGTTCAAGCCCTCGGGTATATGATTTTGGAATAAAAGAATAGTTTTCTTTTATAGCATGATTATATTATGTAATATTTTTGTTGAAATTCTTTAATGGTAGTATAAAAATAAAATGTATGAAAAAGCTATTTGTTAGTGCAGGTATTGTATTTGTTTTAAGTTTTTACATGGTTGCTGTACAGGCGCAGGAAGGCAGTACTTATAAAAGCGGTATTGGCTTACGGGCAGGCGGCGGGTACTATGATATTATCGCCGCATCGTATAAAACATTCGTTACAGAGCCTGGCGCCATTGAATTAAATCTTGGCTTCAGGCCTTATGCAGGTGTTTACTCAAGCTACAATCAGTTTCATCTTTCATTTTCTGCGTCTTATCAGCATCATTTTCCTATTGGAAGTGTTGAAGGATTGAAGTGGTTTGTCGGTGGCGGGCTTACTGCATTCAATACTTTTTCTAATAACAAAGACTTTGCAGGTTTTGGACTGGGTATATTTCCAACCGGAGGTGTGGATTACAAGTTTGCTAATATCCCTTTGAATGTAAGTGCTGATTTTCGTCCAACATTTGCTATAGTAAGACCAGACTATTACGGGTATAGCTATTTCAGCACCTATTCCAGATTCTATGCTGGGAATGTTGGGGCATCTGTACGCTACACTTTCAGATAATATTCATAAAATAATGCGGGTAAAAAGAGGACTTCGATAGAAGCCCTCTTTTTTGTATCATAATTTATGCTATTCTTTTTGTAAGAATTAACATTGGCTGTTTTTTAAAATTGGAATAATCTTGAACCTTGAAATTGAAGCCGTAAGAAAAGCAACGAAGCAGAGGTAAAAAACCAACTTTAAACTGCCGAAATTTATGACGGAAATTATTTTTCATAACGATGCAGCTTGCTGGAAAGAATTAAAAAAAGGCAATCCGGAAGCACTGGGCCACTTGTATGACACGTATATAGACAGGTTGTTCAGCACCGCCTTTAAAATGACTGACAACAGGGAGCTTGCCAAAGACGCCCTTCAGGAAGTATTTGTTGAAATATGGCATTATCGCAACAGCATAGGCGATGTGAATTACTCTTTCAGCTATCTTGCCAAAGTGCTGAAAAGTATTATTCTGAAGAAAATAAAATCAAAAATTGTCATTAATGCTCTTGCGGACAATGATCTGCAGGCAGATGACAATGGTAATATTGAGGACGCCCTGGTATTGTCTGACATGGTAAGAGAACAAACTACGATGCTCAATAATGCATTATCTAATCTTACAACCCGGCAAAAACAGGTGGTAAAGTTGCGTTTTTTTGAAGGACTTACTTATGAACAAATTGCCGCAAAATTATGTATGAACTATCAGTCTGTAAATAATCTTGCCTTTCGTGCAATGCTCAATCTGCGTAAGCAGATGAACCCGGGCTGATTAAAATAATTGAATTCCTAATCCCTGTAGCATTAACCTCCGGCTGTCATTGCCGGAGGTTTTGCTTTTTTATTACCACATCTCCACTGCAAGTGTATTGAGAGAGGCAGATTGAGAAAAGTGGAATACTAATTACAGAAACAATAAACCTGAAACTCTCAAACCGGAAATCCGGGATCAGCCTTACTTATCATCAAGTACTATTTAAGCTATGTATATAATAATTATTGCTATCCTTTTTATAATAATTAACATTTGTTAGTTTGTACATTTTGAATAAAATTGAGGTTCAAATTCAAATGGTTTAATCCTAATTTTTTTAATTTAAAAGCATAACTTAATTATTTAACCAAACCATGTGCTCATGAAAAAAAATTCCAAAACTTTGACTGCAATGCTTCTCATTGCATCCATTTATTTAATGGCTTCCTGTAAAAAAGATGAGGCTCCGAAAAAAGATCTTGCCACATCCAAAAAAGAATGGCTGAC
>JAFDXG010000019.1 GCA_018268105.1 Bacteroidota bacterium
TTATCATCAAAAGCAGTATTTAGTTGCAATATAATAGCATCATCCTTTTTCCTGCCCAGCAATTTTTGTTTAAACTCGGCATTAAAATATTTCAGCAATAGGGAATTATCTTTGGCAATACCATTTTCAATTATATTTCCTTCAGCATCACTTTCCTCAAATTTTACATTCAGCACGTTTTCATCTGTGTCAATTGCTTCGGGTTCTGTCATTTTACCATACCGTTGCCTGAGACGATCAACTTCTTCATCAATCATTTTATCGTCCACCTCAATGGTATACCTGGTAATATGAGATTTGTTAAGATCCGGTAACTCAAAATTGGGTTTTAAACCTATTTCAAAATTGAATGAATAGGCGCCGGGATTGTTCATGTCAAGATTTCTTGCATCATTATCACTGCCGGGCAAAGGCTGGGCAAAAATGTCAAGTTTTTCCTGGTCAAGATAGTCCATTAATCCCTTTTCGATGCTTTTCAGTACTTCTTCGGTATATACTGCTGATCCGTGCATTTTTTTGATAACACCTGCAGGCACCATCCCCTTACGAAAGCCCGGAATATTAGCAGACTTCGCATATCTTTTTAATGCCTGCTCAAAGGGTGGAAAATAATCCGCCTTATCTACTGTAACCGTTATTTTATCATTAAGCGGTCCAATATTCTCTCTGGTAACCGTTGCCATATAATTAATATATTATAATTGATTATGTATTGTGCCCTTAAAACAAACATTTTAGTTTGTAAATAGCCGATTTTTTTATAATTTTCACAGGTTGAAAAGAGCGCAAAATTAAGGCTTTTACCATAAACTATTACTCAAATCTTTTGTTGTTTACCCTGTTTCTCAGCAGGCACGTATACAATATATAACCACTCCCCATACCGAAAAGTCAGCCCCTGAAATATCCACATCAATCGGTGAAAGGTTTTTGCACTCTGGTATCAACCTTGTTTTGTTAAATGTTTTTTCCAGGCGCCGGATTAGCATTTCTCCATTCAATACTGCAATTACTATTTTCCCATTCACTGCTTTAACTGAACGGTCAACAATTACGATATCGCCATTTGAGATACCGGCATCAATCATTGCGTCACCGCCTACCCGCATAATAAATGTTGCCGGCTTGTTACGGATCAGTTGTTCATTTAAATCAATACTTCGTTCCATATAATCATCTGCTGCGGCGCCAAAACCTGTGGCATCCGCATGATCTACATCCCACTGACTGAAATGTTTTGTTCCATTATATCTGCTTTTATAAAAAACGCTGTCGTCCATTGTATAAAATTTTGAAATGCTAAAATATTTAGTAAATTTATGCTAAATATTTAATCGGTCAAAATGAAAAAAATAATTCAGGCGCTACCCGGTTATCGTGTTAACGAATACCTGCTGGTGTTAAGTCCGCCGGAGGACTTGTGGCATAAAATAACGAAAGTAAAAGAGGATTTTGCTAATACATACAAATCGGATAATGCCAGGTGGGGCAGACCACATATTGCTTTGGTGAAATTTGTTCAGTACGAGCTGATGGAATCAAAGCTCATTCAGCGGTTGAAAACAGTAGCAATGGGAGCTCCGGCATTTAAACTGGAGCTTAAAGACTTTGGAAGTTTTCCGTCGCATACCATATATATAAATGTATTGTCAAAAATCCCAATACAAAACCTGGTAAAAGAAATACGCACTTATTCGCAACGATTGATGAAGCTGGATGAGGAGAATAAGCCGCATTTCATGTCGGAGCCTCATCTCATCATAGCAAGAAAACTGGTTCCCTGGCAATATGAAAAAGCATGGTTTGAATATAGCAACCGGCATTTCACCGGTCGTTTTATTGCCGATGCAATGCTACTGCTGAAACGACCCTTTGGAGAAAAAGCATACCAGATAGCAGCAAGATTTGAATTTCAAAATTTGCCGGTGATGACGAAGCAGGGCGAACTATTTTAAATAACAGATTTTCACGCGGCGGTCGCAACGGAGCTGCTGCAGAGATTTTATCAATTTTTTCCTGCTGTTTTATTTGTCATAAAAGGGTATTGAATGATTTCGTTGCGTCTTTGCTCCTTTGTGATCGTTGCGTGAAACAAACAAAACAATTTTATGCCCAACGAGCTACAACAAGATCACTATAAAGTATCGGCTCGAGATAAAGAAGAATCAGAACAATACCTGCATGGCCGTGGTGCACAGTTCAATACCAAAAATAAATTCTTAAAAGACGAAATCACCAGGGAGCATATAGAAGGAATTGATGACTGGAGCGACCCGAATATTCCCACACAATATTTAGAACAGCAAAGCAAAACCATTGTAAACAAAGTGGATAGTCCTGATGTGGGCATGGCTTACAGTATGAATGCTTATGCAGGTTGCGAACATGGCTGCATATACTGCTATGCCCGTAACGTGCATGAATATTGGGGTTATAGCGCCGGATTGGATTTTGAAAGAAAAATTATTGTAAAAATTAATGCACCGCAGTTGCTTCGCAAACAATTTATGCATCCCAAATGGGAAGCAATGCCGATAATGGTCAGTGGTAATACAGATTGTTATCAGCCTGCTGAACAAAAATACCGATTGACAAGAGGGTTGCTGCAGGTATGTAATGAATTTAATCACCCGGTAGGCATACTTACCAAAAATGCTTGGATTATAAAAGATAAAGATGTCTTGCAGCAACTTGCCCAAAAAAGGCTGGTTACTGCAATGGTATCCATCACATCCTTTAATGAAGAACTCCGACGAGTGATGGAACCGAGAACAGCCACTGCCACACAAAGATTACATGTAATTGAAGAGCTGAGTAATGCTGGTATTAAAATGGGAATTATGATGGGGCCGATGATCCCCGGGCTCAACGATCACGAAATGCAACGCATTATGAAATCTGCTGCAGATGCCGGCGCTACGTTTACGGCATATACATTTATACGTTTGAATGGTGCTATTAAATTTTTGTTTCACGACTGGTTATTTAAAAATTTTCCTGACCGGGCCGATAAGGTCTGGCATTTGATAGAACAAAGTCATGACGGTAAAGTGAACGATACCCGTTGGGGATTGAGAATGCGGGGGGAAGGACCGGTAGCACAAATTATAGCTCAACAGTATAAAAAATATGGTAAACTCTATCACATGAATGAAGGCAGGCAGGGGCTGGATACCACTATTTTCAGGAGGCCCGGGGAACAGGGGCGGCTGTTTTGATGAAAAAATTATATCTTTAAATGACGTCGCTTAACAGGTGGCGTAACGGTATAAGAGATTCACCGACCACTAAAAATAAAAACCTATGACTGACGATTTTTCCCACCTCAGTGAACAAGAGCGGTTAAAAACTGAAAACGATTTTCTTAAAATGAAACTGATGCTGGAGCATGGCGCTAAGTTTTCAGAAAATGAAAATGATCAGCCTCCCCTGCCTGCCGACCTGGAAAATGATTTTCTAAACTATGTGATGGCTTTTGAGGAGCAATCCAAAAATCCAAAATATATAAAGGTGTTTGATCGTATAGGACGGCCCGGATTTTTTAAACCGGTGGCTGAAGTACCGGATACTGCGATAGACACCGAATGGGAAAAGCTACAGGACCACCTTTACAAGTATCACATCATACTTGATGTTTGCAGTCCGAATATATCCGTCAGAGAACTATACAGGTTTACCACTGAGGAGCTTTTTAATTACGACATGAATGATATGAATGTGCCTGGTATGATGACCAATTTTATATATGATGAGTTTCATCCTGATGCCGTTTATGATAACAGCCGTATGGCTACAAATGATTGTATTGAGCAAATATTGAATGAAATGGCTTTGGAGTTTACGTCTTTCTATTGTGAAGACCATTTAAGATTGAACAACCATTTCCCACTTACTATCGAACAATTCAAAGGCCTTGTTCAAAACTTCAAATCTTGTTACAGCAATCTCAGAATATTGAAGGTTGCCTGTGTTGATTGTACCGTACGGAATACTGATAGCGTGGCAACAGGCAGTTACAGTATAGAAGCTTCCACAGGTATGGAAATAATTACATTATCGGGTACATGGGAGGTGGGTATGACGTTGAACGAGAAATTCGGCGGCTGGTATATATCTACTGTTAGAATAGCGGGAATAGATTTTTGAAAAAATTACTAACTCGACCGTAGATGCTTCATCACCGCATCAACCATTTTGTCGCACCTGCTTAAATGAAAATGAAAAATATCCTCTTTATTATAGTATGATGACAGTAAATCTTTAAGCATTGCCTTTGCCCGGTTGAGCCGTACTTTAACGTTTGCATCGCTGATATTAAGACAATACTGTGTTTCTGCAACACTCATGTTTTCAACTTCCCGCATAACAAACACCGTGCGATATATTTCGGGGAGCCTGTGGAGGGCATCGTGCAAGATCGTTTTCAGCTCATCATTTAACGCCTTACCTGCTGAACTTCGAGGTGTTTGACTCTGCGACATCATGTTTTCGATTTTTTCATCTTCCATATTAATGATTTTGCCCCTTTTCTTTAATCTCAACAAACATTCATTGATCATTATTCGGGTAATCCAGGTACTGAAGCCGGATCTAAAGCCAAAACTGCCGAGGCTTTCATACGCATGTATATATGCAACCTGCATAGCATCTTCCACATCCGCATCATCGTTGAGCATAGACATACCTATCCTGTAAAGCCGTTGGTTATAACGCCGTACAATAATGGCGTAGAGTTCCTTTTCGCCATTTAATATACTCGTAATAATTTCATTGTCAGAAATATCTCCCTGCATAGATATACTTTCCTTATTCATCTCGTCTGTTGAAGATTAGAGTATTCTGTCGTGTAAAAGTTACAATTTTTCTTAAACTTTTTTGTAACCTTTTTTTCCAATCACGCTCAAATAGATGTACTGGATATTTTAGTGTGCTTCTATGCTGATGCGATTTTTAAAAAGATTTCTTAATTCATGCTAAACACTTCATTCTTAAACAACATAAAAGATATGAAAAACAACGGAACTCATGTAATGCAGGAAAAGGACTTTCGATCTATTGAAGATTTAGAACTAATGATTGGGGGACAGCACCACAGCGTTCATTGGATACACCCATGTGCGAGGATGCTTTTGAAAAGACCGATGAAGAAAAGATAAAGGCAATCAGTTGGCATTTTTCAAAGATTATGGAAACACTCGGACTTGACCTTGCTGATGACAGCCTGAACGGTACCCCATTTAGGGTAGCACACATGTATGTAAATGAAATTTTCAGCGGACTAAACCCCGGTAAAAACCGGACATAACCCTGTTTGAAAACAAGTTTTGTTATAGCCAGATGCTTATTGAAAAAGACATTACTTTCTATTCCTGCTGTGAGCACCATTTTGTACCAAAGAAAGTTTGTAACCTTTTTGGTTGACCGTACTCTAATTAATATCACAATAAAATTTTTTAAAATGAAAAAGAAAAACATTCCCACAATAGGTTTATTCCTGTTGTTAAACTTTGTGTTTATTGTACCATCATTGAATGCCCAACAGGCTACAAAGCTCACAGACCCCGAAGTGGCATCTGTTGCGGTTACTGCAAACCAGATTGATATTGATTATGCTGGTATAGCACAGAAAAAATCAACTAACAGCGATGTATTAAACTTTGCAAAAACAATGATTAATGATCACAAGGCAGTGATAGAACAAGCTGTGGCCCTGGCTAAGAAACTTAATGTAACTCCTCAGACCAATGCACTCACTAAAAAATTATTAGCCGATGCCAATAAAACACAAAAGCAATTGAAGGCAAAGAAAGGTGCTGCCTTTGATAAGGCATATATTAATAATGAAGTAGCATATCATAAAGCGGTTATTGATGCTGTTGAAAAAGTATTGATCCCCGAAACAGAGAATGCAGAATTGAAAACACTACTGGAAAATGTGGTACCGGCGTTAAAAACGCATCTTTCTCATGCAGAAATGCTGCAAAAAATGATGAATAAAAAATGATGAAATCGAAAAGACGTTTATCAATATTGGTGTGTGCAGTATTTGTTTTTATGTATGTATTGAATAGCTGTAATTCAATAATAACCAACAATACAATGAAACAAAACAAAACAGATACTGTAGAAATTAAACAAATGGCTTTTTTCCCGGCGACTATAACTGTAAATAAAGGGGATACTATAGTTTTTATAAATCATGACCTGGTTGATCACGATGTAACCGAAGAAAATAAGAAACTATGGACTTCATCACCCCTTCACCCCGGACAAGCATGGTCGAAAGTTTTTACAGAACCGGCAAACTATTTTTGCAGTTTACACGTAGTTATGAAAGGCAAAATTGTTGTTCAATAAATTGTGGTTTAGCAGGGATAGAGGATGAGCCGGGCATTTCAAAATAGTACATGAAATGCACCGGCTTTTATTTCCCCAATAATATAGAAGCTGAAATCAATTTCCCGACACCACCCCGTTAGCAGGCTTCGTTTTTACGAACCGGATCATTGCACTGCTGCCTTCTGTACTTTCCAGCCTGGCTTCATAGCGCTGCCCGGCAACGTAAGCTACCATAAATGATGTATTCGGGGGAATGGATCCAAGGTTCTCCGCTACCATTACCAATTCATTAGTTTCCTGTAACTCATTTACGGGTATCACAACAGTATAGGCTTTGTCGGTGAGGTATATATGCTGAAAAATGAGTTTGTTATTTAAGAAAAGTGTGATAGAATCGCCATCTATTTCCGCGTTATCATAAAAATTCAATGTGATAGAGTCTCCGGCTATTGGTATTTCAAGCGCCGGTATTTTCTCGCGAAGTGCAAATTTTTGCTCTATTGTCAATGGCCTCGCTGGAATTGGTTTTGGTTGAATTGTTTCCGCTATTGGTTTAGGTGCCGGCTCGGGAGCTTTGGCAACAACAGGTACAACTATCGGGGTGGTTTCAGGCTGTCGGGCAATCATCCCGACACTGTCAATAAGATACGGATCATTCGTCCCGGTGGTATAGTTGTCAATTACAAAGTTCCATTCATCTCCAAATATCGGACTGATGATTTTATCCAGGTGTACCTCACCTTTAGATTTTTCTTCATCTTCTTTCGATGCGGTTTCCCCGTCAAGTTTCATTACAGCGCCCCCGGGGCAGTTGAAATCTGCCCGGGACTGCAAAGCTATTCTGCCCGGCGAACTTATCGTCATACCACTATTTGATGATTCGATTAACTTTTCATCCCACCAAACCGCTTCATTATTTAAGCCATCAAAATATCCTTTAATCGAATATCTCCTGTAATTTGTTGGCGATTGATAATAGTAAGACGTACCGGTAAGGCTATCCCCTTTCTGCACAATTTTGAGTTCCACTTTTTGCCGGTTTATTTTTCCATGCCATACGCCGGTTATCATCTGTGCATTGAGTTTGCCAGAGAACAAAAAACAACAAACAAGTGTACCTGTAATGAAGTATTGCAAAAATAACTTTTTCAAAACACGAATTTTGAGTGTAACGCTGCTATACTGCTATTATTTTGCCATATTTTTTTAATGAAAATCTTTTAACTAATTCTTGGATTTTTCTTAAAAAATGAAGAAACTAAAGACCAAACTGCTCAGAATTAGCCCTTATCTTTGCGGGGCATTTACCAATGCCGGTGCAGAATTGATAACTGCGAGGCTGGATTTTGACAGATGAATTTGAATGTGTTGCTGGATGAATTTTTGAACGATACCCGCACTTTCCAGATTGCGGACAGGATGGTATTGACTAAGCCTCAGCGGATTTACCTGAAAAACTTACACGGCAGTGCGGCTCAGTTTGTATTTGCTGCTGTATTCCGGCATGAGCTCGCCTCACAACTAAATCATCTTATTATTCTAAATGATGCAGAAGAGGCGGCCTATTTTCACAACTCACTCGAGAACCTCACCGCTGCTTTAAACGTCTTCTATTTTCCCTCGTCCTTCAAAAACAGGAAAAATTACCGGCAACTGAATGCGTCGCATGTGATGTTGCGTACAGAGATGCTTACCCGCTTTTCCTCAACCTCAGGCAACAGGGTAGGTGTAATTGTTACTTACCCGGAAGCACTTTTCGAAAAGGTAGTCTTGCCTAATACCTTATCCGGTAATATGATAAGGATAAAAACTGGCGATACAATTGATGTAAACACCTTACTTGCACTGTTTGTAGATTATGGTTTTGAACGTACAGATTTTGTGTATGAGCCAGGACAGTTTGCCTTACGGGGAGGCATACTCGATATATATTCTTTTGGTAATGAAAAACCTTACCGTGTAGAATTGTTTGGTAATGATGTAGATTCTATCCGGATTTTCGACCCCGAAACACAGCTTAGTGAAAGAAAACTGTTGCAGGTAACCATTATCCCCAATGTGGAAACTCAGTTTGATAGCGGGGAGAAAGTCTCATTACCAGAGTTTCTGCCTGATAATACTGTAGTGTGGATGCAGGATTGGGACGTAGTAAAAGAAAAGCTTTTGGTGCAGGAAGAAGATCTTGAGATTTTTTTCAGGCTGCAGGAAACCTCAACTAAACCTTTAAGAGACGAAGAAGATAATCTTGAAAAGAAAGAGGTATCTGCTGACGATTTTGTTCAGTCTGCTTTTATTGAGGAGCAATTGCAGAAGCGGCATATTGTAGAATTTGGGTATACCCCTCATTTCGGTGGTTTTGAAATCAGTTATGATAGTAAAGAACAACCCGCTTTCAACAGACAGTTTGATTTGCTCATAAAAGACCTGAAAAACTGGGAATCCAAAAAGTATAATATTTATCTTTTTGCTGATAATCCCCGCCAGTTGGAACGCCTGCATAGTATTTTTTCAGACCTCAATGCCGAAATATCATTCACACCTATTCCTGTAGCTATTAATGCGGGCTTTATAGAGCATAGCCTTAAAATTGTTTGCTATACTGATCACCAGGTATTTCAGCGCTATCATAAATACAGGGTAAAACAGGCATACAACAAAAACAAAGCGCTCACATTGCGCTCCCTGCGCGAACTGCAACCCGGCGATTATGTTACGCATATTGATCATGGTGTGGGTATATACAGCGGGCTGCAAAAAATAGAAGTAGGAGGCAAGTTGCAGGAAGCTGTTCGCATTATATACAAAGACACCGATATACTATATGTAAATATTAATTCGCTCCACAAAATTGCCAAATATACCGGTAAGGAAGGCACGACCCCTAAAGTGAATAAGCTGGGCAGCGACACATGGCAGAAACTGAAAGAAAAAACGAAAGCAAAAGTAAAAGAAATTGCCTTTGACCTGATAAAACTGTATGCGCAACGCAAAGCTCAACACGGATTTGAACACAGCCCCGACAATTATATGCAAACAGAGTTGGAGGCATCTTTTATTTATGAAGATACCCCAGACCAGAGTAAGGCTTCTGCTGATGTGAAAAATGATATGCAGTCTCCAAGCCCGATGGACAGACTGGTTTGCGGAGATGTAGGTTTTGGAAAAACTGAAATTGCAGTGCGGGCAGCTTTCAAAACCTGCTGTGATAATAAACAAGCCGCAGTTCTGGTACCTACTACCATTCTTGCTTTTCAGCACTACAAAACTTTTAAAGACAGGCTTAAAGATTTTCCGGTAACGGTAGACTATATCAACCGGTTCAAATCGTCTAAAGAAAAAAAAGAAACGCTGGAAAAACTTAAAGAAGGCAAAATAGATATCATCATTGGAACCCATGCCCTGGTAGGTAAGGAAGTAAAATTCAAAGACCTGGGTTTATTGGTTATAGATGAAGAACAGAAGTTTGGCGTGGGTCATAAAGAGAAGATAAAAACGATTAAGACCAATGTGGATTGTCTTACACTAACGGCAACGCCTATACCCAGAACCCTACAGTTCAGCCTGATGGGTGCAAGAGATTTAAGTATTATCAATACGCCACCGCCTAACCGCCAGCCAATTCAAACAGAAGTTCAGGTATTTAATGAAGACATCATCCGGGACACTATCTATTTTGAAACCGAAAGGGGTGGACAGGTATTTTTTATCCATAACCGTGTACTCGGGTTAAGCGAAATGGCTGATATTATTCGCGGACTTTGCCCCGACCTGAGCATAGGCGTGGCTCACGGGCAACTGGAAGGGCATGTGCTGGAAGAAAGGATCCTTGATTTTATAGAGAGAAAGTACGATGTGCTGATATGTACTAATATTGTTGAAAGTGGTGTTGATATTCCCAATGTAAATACCATCATTGTAAATAATGCTCACCAGTTTGGACTCAGCGATTTGCACCAGTTGCGTGGCAGGGTGGGACGAAGCAACAAAAAGGCATTTTGTTATTTACTGGCTCCGCCAATAAGTACTTTACCCGATGATTCGCGTAAGCGGTTGCAAACATTAGAGCAGCATAGTGATTTGGGCAGTGGCTTCCAGATTGCAATGCGCGACCTTGATATTCGCGGTGCAGGAAATTTATTAGGCGGCGAACAAAGTGGATTTATGGCCGAGATAGGGTTTGAAATGTATCAAAAGATCCTTGATGAAGCCATACGTGAATTGAAAAGAACCTCTTTCCGGGAAGTGTTTAAAGAAGAGATTCAGCAACAGGAAAACTTTGTGCAGGATTGTACTATTGATACTGACCTCGAAATTCTTATTCCCGACGAATATGTGGAAAGTATTAATGAGCGACTGTCGTTGTATACCCGCCTGGATAATGCCGAAACAGAACAAGATCTGCGAGACTTTCATACAGAAATGCAGGATCGGTTTGGCCCTATGCCACCCCAGGTAGAAGATTTATTTACTACCGTTCGATGTCGTAAAATGGCATTGGATCTGGGCTTTGAAAAGATGGTTTTAAAAGAAGAAACGCTAAGATGTTATTTTGTAAATAATCCTGACTCGCCATATTTTGAATCTGACATTTTTAATAAAATGCTGCAGTTTGTGCAGACTCAGACCAATAAGGCGAGGTTGAAACAGACAGGAAGAAACTTCCTGCTGATACATGAAGATATTGGAGGTATGGAACAATTGCATCAATTTCTATCCCGACTATACAAATATGCGTATGAAGTGACAGACTGTAAAGTGTAAGGAGTAAGACAGTGTGTCAAAGCTGAAGTAGAAACCTGAGGGATCGTAACGCTGATTTCTTGACTCGAAACCCCTAATGCGATACATATTTTTCTACCGGCATACGGTTTTGAAGACTGCGACCAAGGGTGAGTTCATCGGCATATTCCAGTTCACCGCCAAACGATATACCGCGGGCTATTGTGGTAATGGTAACCGGGTAGGGTTGTAACTTTTTTTGAATATAGTAGATGGTGGTATCTCCCTGAATGTTTGGACTGAGTGCAAAGATAATTTCGCTTACGGCGCTTTGCTGTACACGGGTAATCAGTGATTCGATAGTCAACTGATCGGGACCAATACCATCGAGCGGTGAAATAATACCGCCCAGTACGTGATAAAGCCCGCTGTATTGCTGGGTACTTTCAATGGCAATTACATCGCGTATATTTTCTACCACGCAAATGGTTTCTTTTTTACGCAGGGGATTGCTGCAAATATTGCAGACTGTGTTGTCGGATATGTTGTGGCAAACAGTACAAAACACTACCTCTTTTCTCATTTTATCTATAGCCTGGCTGAAGCGCTGTACATCCTCCGGACTTTGCTTAATAAGATGGAGTACCAGCCGGAGCGCCGTTTTTTTGCCAATACCCGGTAAACGGGCAAATTCATTGACTGCGTTTTCAAGAAGTGAAGAAGCAATTTGCATGGGGCAAAGATATCACAGGTTTTTTATTGAAATATTGAATTCAATATTATCTTTAGCGCTAAACCTTTACAATGAAAAAATTAATCTTTGGAATTACACTTTGCTGCATTATCTGTTTTTGCCTGAAAGCAGATGCACAAAGCATAAAGAAGAAGGGTTATATTGTATTGAATAAAGGCGATACTTTACAAGGATGGATTAATTATTACAATTGGGAGCGAAACCCCTTCGACTATTAAGTTCACAAAAGATTCCGCTTCTACCACTTATGCTTCTTTTGGCAAAAACGACATCCAGTTTGTTCAGATTAATAAACTTGGCCGCTATATAAAGGCTGTTGTAGTTAAAGATACCCGTCCGGTACAGATGAATGAACTGCTTTTGTCAGATGCTGATATTTTTATAACTGATACTGTATTGCTTCGGGTATTGGTAAAAGGCAGTAAATACGATTTATATGAACTGTGTGACAACAAACCTCACTTTTATATAAAAGGGGGGCGGAGAAATTAAAGAACTTAGTTACAGTGTCAGTTTATCAGACGACAATACTGCTATGAAAATACATAGGGGATATATTAATGAATTAAAGAGCTTTTTGAGTAACCAGCTTATTTCTTCAGATCTTGTAAGAAAACTGGAATATCTCTAACTATGGGAAAAACGTATATACTCAAACCTATACTAACGGAATTGTTAAGAACACTGAGGATTATTATTCTTTTTCGAAAAACCGGGTAGCCCCAATTTTCAAATTAGGAATGAAACTAAATACCAGAATGTTGGTTGAAGCTGATGGGCGCTTTCTGGGTCCGATGACCAACTATATTTCATGGTCTTTAACACCGCAGGTATATACCGGTCAGTTCCGTTATTATTTTTAATAGTTACTACAGGGTGTTGCCTGGTGGCGATTTTGGTAATTCAATGGTGATTTCATTGTCCCAATTGGCACGAATATTATATTTCTTATTATCGGCAACGATTTTTTCCGGTTGCCTGTGCTGCATGTAATTGCCGGGATCCCATTTTAAATTGTTGTTCTTGTCGTATAAAATCCTGATTTCATAATCTCCGGTATGAAACAGTGGTATATTTATTTCCTTAAAGTTCGCAGGTATTGTTTCACCAATTTTATCCCCTTTGTAAAATAATAAAACAATATGCCATGCGGTATCAAGATTACGCAGGCGGAGCTTCAATGCACCATAATCAGCTTTTGCTTTGGTTTTGAATTTCAGGGTATCTGATTTTGCCAGTTCAAATCCGGATGAATCTTTTGCAATTTCTTTTTCAAGAATCAGACGGAACTCCTGCTCTTCTTTCCACGGATATTTCAGGCTTACTACTTTGCCTGTGGTATCTCTTGTAATGCTATATCCTTTTATGAGAGTGTAAGTGGTATCTGTAAAGTGCAAAAGGCTGTCGTTAAACTGTACCAGGGAATCGCTAAACCTTAACTCAAGATTGGAAAGCAGGTCTTGCTGGCCGGATTCCAGGTTTGTAGCAAAACTGAGTTTTTTTTCTTTTTTTAAAGTAGATCCCTTTTTGCCTGATGTAGATGAAGCACTTCCTGATTTTTTTTCTTCGGGTTCTTCTGCAAAAGCATATAATACCGGGTGTAGATTATTATTGCCAACGGTAATGATACTATCGTAAAAGGCAAACAGGTCGCTGTTACGCATATACATTTTCTGACCGCCCACATCTTTCAATGCAAAGATATTGTACCTGCCGGGGGCAATATTGCTAAATGTAAATCGTCCTAAACTGTCGAGACGGGCAAAATACCGCGGGCGTTCTTTCATCACTGCTGAATCATCAAAGTTGCGGTAAAGCATGGCAATAAGTGTACTGTCCGGCCGGCCTGTCGCTGCAATAATTACTTTGCCGGAAAGGATGCTGCTGTCGAGGTGGCTGCCAGTGGAGAACAGGTAAGTGAAGTTTTTATAAGGGTTACCTTCATTCAGGTCTTTCAGCGATTTTCCAAAGTTGATGCTGTAGGTAGTATTTTCTTCGAGGGTATCTTTAATTCTGATAGTAACTTCTTTAAGTTTTGCTTCTACAATGGGTGAAACTTTTGGAACTGGTGAAACCACCAGTTGTTCCTCAGGACGTTCCAGTTGTATATATTCATTAAAAGTCAGGACGATTTTATTCCCCTTAAAATTTAGTGTAGAATCTTTAGGCGTAGCACTTAGCATTACGGGGGGGATAGAGTCTCTGGGTCCGCCTGTAGGAGGAATAATTTGCGCACAACCTGTTGTAAAAACAACAAGTCTATAAGTAAAAAACAACATTGCTGCGAAATACAAAACTTTTTTCATGCTATGCTTATATCCACTTTCCAAAGAAGTGGCAAACTTAAAGGCTTTCGGTTAATTAGCCTGCATTCAATTGCCAATAATCTTGTAAATATCACATGCCATCCTCGTCTTCAGCTGGATGCAAAGCCACTGAAAGATGATTGCTCTTTACAAAATTACACCAGTCGCAGTCGGGCTTTCCGCAGCCGGTTTTAAATTCCCTGTTTTGTATTTTTTGCCAGGTGATTATGATTTGCTGTGTTACAGTGGTAACATCCGCATCTGTTACTTCTACCAGTTCGGTTTTGTATTCATCACCTACCGGTTCTATAAAGTCAAACTCGGTGCTAACTACATGCCAATCATGAGAAGGATCATTGTCAAGTAAAATTTTATAAAAAACAGCCTGACGCCAGTAGTCACCACCATTGGGCTCTTTTTCATTGGGGCGAACAAGTTTCTTTTTGCCGTTCTCGTATTTACCCGTTTTATAATCCACCACATTTACCAGTTTGCCGTTAAACTCCAGTTTATCCAGTTTGCCATTGATGGGTACATTTTGTACGGTTACGTTTCTGATGGATTTTTCAGCGAGGATAATCTTATTCCACTTATCAATATAATAGTCGTAATATGCCGGCAATATTTTTTCACCATAA
>JAFDXG010000001.1 GCA_018268105.1 Bacteroidota bacterium
ATTTTTCATTATAAAGTCTGTATAATTAAAAGGCGTTAAATGAAATTTTAAGAGTCAACAGTTACCTTACATTTGCAGTCAATGCCTGTTAAGGCCATTATTTAAAATGACAAAAGCAGCATACCCCAATACAACCGGCGATAGAAAAGTATCTCTGGCATATTTATTCTTCACCTTTCTAAAAGTTGGCGCGTTTTCCTTTGGGGGCAATATGGCATTGGTAGCCGTGGTTAAGAGCATTATGGTAGACCGCGACAAAACGGTCAAAGACGAAACGATTCTTGATGCCATAGGGATAGCTACTTTATTACCCGGGCCGCTTGCGGTAAATATTGTGGCTTATACGGGGTACCAGTTGAGACGTGGGTGGGGAACTATTACAAGTATGACGGCTGTAATATTACCCGCATTTATTGCCATGCTTATATTGTCATGGGCATATTTTAAATACGGATATCAGCAACAGTTCAAGGAAATAATGTATTATGTAACCGGCGCCGTAAGCGCCCTCATTGCTGCCACTGGTTTCCAGTTGTTTGAAAAAGAAGTGAAAGGTCATAATATTAAGATATTAATATGTGTGCTCAGTATAGTAGCAATTGTGTTTACTCACAGTTACCTGCTTACAATTGTATTTATAGTTACCGGTGGTATAATAGGAGCAAAAATCAACCTAAACAATGATCAGCCTGCTTCAATATCCGGCTCCTTACCCAAAACTTCAATACGGCCAGATAAGATTTCGTTATCACTAATCATAGCACTGGGTTGCATTGCACTGCTCTTTATTGGCAATGCCCAACAGTATGCTGCTAATATTTTTCTGAAAATAATTTTAATATTTTCCGGCATGAGCCTGTCGCTTTTTGGAGGCGGTTATGTGATGATACCTATCATGCAAAACCTTTTCGTGGCAGATATGCACTGGCTGAGCAACCAGGAGTTTCTTGATGCCATCGCTTTCAGTCAGTCAACACCGGGTCCTATATTGGTAAGCGCTACATTTATCGGGTATAAAGTGGCCGGTTTTGCAGGCGCAGTGATGGCCACCATCGCTATTTTTGCCCCTTCAGCAACACTGATGATAATTATGGCAAAGTTATATTCCGGATTGAAGCAACATCCACTTGCTAAAAAATGTATGGCCGGGGTAAAGGCAGTAGTAATAGGTTTGATTATTGGGGCGGCTGTAAAAATCGGACAGCAGGCAAACTGGAATATTCCCCTTGCGGCGATAACCGTTCTTGCGTTTGTGGCATCATTCAGGTTTAAGGTCAGCCCGGTATATATCATACTATCTTCTGCGTTCTTAGGATATTGTATTTTGTATTTTTCAAAATAAGAAGACATGTCTTTTCAAGGAATTCAATTTATAGGTACACAGCGATCGGGCTCCAACCTGCTACGGGTAATGCTTGAACAAAGCCCACAAATTGCAGCACCACACCCGCCACACCTGTTGCATATTTTTATGCCATTACTGCCATTGTATGGCATGTTAAATGAGGGTAATTACAAATTGCTGGTAAGTGATATGGTGGACTATGTAAAGGTAAACCCTGTACCATGGGAAGGAGTGGGTTTTGATAAAGAAGCAATAGTTGCACAATCACACAGTCATCATATCTTCGAAGTATTCCGGTTGATTTATGAAACCGTTGCCCGCGCCAAAGGCGCACAACACTGGTGCTGCAAAAGCATGCAAAACCTTTTTTATTCAAATGAAATGGAACAACACGGGTTGAACCTGAAATATATATTTCTTTATCGGGATGGAAGGGATGTCGCCTTATCATTCAAAAAAGCAATAGTTGGTGACAAACATGTATATCATCTTGCAAAGCAATGGAAGGAAGAGCAGGATATATGCATTAGTCTGTACAGGCAATACCGTGATAAAAAAGTATTTCTTTTGAATTATGAAAAACTGGTAGCGGCACCGGAAGATTGTATGCAACGCTTATGTGCATTTTTGGAGATTGATTACCGAACAGATATGTTGCAGTTTTATGAGTCAGGCTCATCCAGGGCTGCAGCGGCTGCCGGCGATATGTGGAAAAACCTGGAAAAGCCGATCATGAAAGACAACACTCAAAAATTTCTGAAGGAATTATCGGCTGATGAAATTGAGATTTATGAATGGGTGGCTAAAGATACATTAACGGCTCTGGGATATCCATTATATAGTTCGCTTTCCAATCCATCGCTTATCAGTGCGGAAGCAATACGGCATTATGATCTGGAAAATGCAGCGCTTAAAAAACAATTTATGCAATCTGCTCCTAAAAACGACCTGGAAAAACGTGCACCCCAATTGCAAATTTTAAACACCATCAGAAGCAGAAAAAATTAATTATGGAGATAACGGAAACATTACTACGCAACTTAGCTTCTATTGCTGTTGATGCCGGCAAAACAATACTTAGGGTATATCATTCGGGAGAACGTATCCATGTTTCTGTAAAAGAAGACCATACACCGCTTACCATTGCAGACAAACAATCGCATGATATCATTACTAAGGGCTTACATACCATTGATGCGACAATACCTGTACTTTCGGAAGAAGGCGCGGCAGTTCCCTTCGAAGTGAGAAAAAGCTGGGAATATTTCTGGTGCGTAGACCCATTGGATGGTACAAAAGAATTTATTCATCACAGGGATGAGTTTACGGTAAATATTGCACTGATTCACTGCAATAGGCCGGTGCTTGGTATCATCTATGCTCCCGTATATGGAACATTATATTACGGTGCTGAAGCACGGGGAAGCTGGCGGCAAAAAAACGGAGCTGCCAAAGAGCAAATATTTGCCGATTATGGGGCAGCCGAATGGACAGCTATTGGCAGCAGATCGCATGCCAGTGTGGAAGAAGAGAATATATTGAAATCATTTCCTGTTGTACGGACTATTGCGGCTGGCAGTTCTCTGAAATTTTGCAGAATTGCAGAAGGCAAGGCTCATATCTATTATCGACATGGACCTACTATGGAATGGGATACTGCAGCCGGACAGGCAATAGCAGTTAATAGCGGGGCAGTGATGACCGGCATAGACGGATCACCGTTTCTCTATAACAAACCCTCATTACGTAATAGCGGTTTTATTTGTAAAGTGAATAACCATTAATACATGTGGTAAGATTAAATCTTTTTTTTAGCTGCTTTTCACTAACCTTTTTTACTATACCAGATTTTCATTTCCATATATCCTGTATATATAAGAAGGCTTCTATACTTATAACATCATTCTTATCCGATACTAAAAAAAGAGACAGGCAAAACGCTATTGCAATACTTACCAAAGCGCCTGGACACCCGGCAAGGGTAGCCATCATTGAGTACCTGATGAAAGTTGACTTCTGTATTTGCGGTGATATTGTCAATGAACTGCCGCTTGCCCAACCCACAATCTCACAACATTTAAAAGAACTAAAACAGCGGGGCTAATTAAAGGTGACATTGAGGGTAACTCTGTTTGTTACTGTATTAGCGAAAAAGCTATTGAAAAGCTGCAAAATTATTTCAGTAATTCATCCACTCTTACCAGGATATAGTGCTTTTTCAACAGCAGGTCAATCAGCTCCGGAAGTTTGTAATACATTTTATCTGTTCGTTTTGGATCAGTACCAAAATGAAGCAGAAGAATAAATCCGTTTAATCCGCTGCGGTGCGATTGTTCATAGCCTGTGATCGAACGCATCACTGTTTCTGAACTCTTGTAATTCTTCATATCTGGAGTTGTATAGTCTGCATTGCTAAAGGTACCAGGTGTAAAATTGATAAGTTGTATGCCTGTCTCATTCGACCAGGTTGCAATGCTGTCGTTGTACCATTCATACGCCGGCAAAAAATACGGTGCGTCTTTTTTATTAATACCAAATCGTTCCATTTCCTTATAGTTATTCATCAGGTCGGCAACAAATTCCTCTTTGGTTACTAATGAACTGTCACGCTTTGTCCAGTCGCAGTACAGCAGATGGCGATCAGAATGTGCGCCAAGATAGTTACCCTGTGTTTTTAATTTCCTGATGATATTTTTATAAACAGGATTTCTGTAAAAATTCCCCGTAAAGAAAAATGAAGCATTTACATTTTTATTCTTCAGGGTTTCGGCAATAAAATTGCCACCATCACCAAACTCATCTGCTGTAAATACAATCGCTATCTTTTTGTTAAGACTGTCACCCCTTATAATTCCACCATAACTTATCTGCAGGTTGCCCGGCTGAAAAACATCTTTTTGAAAACTACTTCCGTAATTATTCTTTATCGCTTCCGTTTCCTTAGCAGCCAGCAGGTATATCAGCGTAGCTGTTCCGTCCATCGTAGGTTCATTGGTACTAAAATCACCTGAATCGTCGTGATACACAGCCAGATCACTTTGAAACTGCGCATATTCATCTGGTTTAGTTAGAGTAATACCCAGCAAACTATTGAATATACTTCCTTTCACGGGGCCATCAACAAGTCCGCCGTCAGTTGGGTAATGTCCGATTTTTAAAAGCGATGCATGCGGATCAACAGGGGTATCACCCCAGCGCGGCAATCCATATATCATACTGGTACCCCAGGGATTGCACCCAAACAACCAGTCAAAATTAGCCTGCTCCAGTTGATAGTATAAAGTATCGCCACTCATTTGCCTGTACCAATAGCATTGAATAGCAAAAGCCGTAGTAAAATTATTACTGCACCAGATAAATGGTATGCCCCTGTAAAAAGCATTTTGTGCTGCCCGGCTCCTGATGGTTTCAATACCCTGTTTATAATAACTGATCAATATATTCTTCCGCTTCGCATCAAGCCTTTTTGAGAGTTCATAATGCCCGGCATTGATAAACGGATACCATTGATAATGGGCTGCAGTATCATTTTTCATCCAGGGTGTAAATGGTTCCTGCTGTGCCAGTTGAAAAGCATAATCCAGTTTGTCTCCGTGCTTTAACATTGCTGCAGCCAGTTCCATATCATCCTTCCAGTTTTCTTCGCCATATATATAAGGTGCTTTTACCGATGCAGTTTGGGTATACCCTGGTTTCTTTAACCCATACGCAAAAGCAGTTAATGCTTTATGAGAACACAAATCTGCTAGTGCAGCATCTTTTTGCTGATAGATCTCTGCACCTAATGAAAACGCTGTACTGAATTTTCCTGCGGTGGAAGAAGTGCCGGTGGTAGTATTCATAAACTTTCCCCTGATCTGCGGTTCACCGCTTACAAAATATACCGGTCGTTCAAATCCCCTTCCATAAAGTTGTTCGTTTTGTGGTAACCTGAAACCAACATGATCTCTGTCGTCGCCAATCTGGTTAAACATCCAGTCATCCCGTGGATGCATTTTAAGCAACCAGTCTAATCCCCACCGGGCTTCATCAAGCACATCAGGTATATAGTTAGCCCCTTCCAGTCCGTTAGCCTCGTATTGATCATGAAACACCTCCGGAAAATCACGATAAGCCGCCAGTAACTGATAGGTAGCATTAGCGGAAGTGGTAACATACTGAAGGTAATCCGTAGCATCATGCCACCCGCCGGCAACATCAATAAAAGTGCTGTCGGGCATAGGGCCATACAGCGTGTAGCCATCGCTGGTATGACAACTGTCTTTTAGCGTAGGATTATATTTGCTCCTTTGCTGCCTCATATAGCGTAAACAAAAATCGGCAGCTCCTTTATATACATCTTTACCAATTTCAAAAACAGGCGAGTGTATTTCTCCAACTTTCAAATAATATTTTCCTGGCCGTTGGTAAGCAGAAAAGTCAACCCTGGCCGTTTTATTAAAAGGCCCATAAGCACCAAAATCTTTTCCCGCTTTGCCACCTAATACTTTTTTCCCCGAAGCAGCATCAATCAGTGACCATTCCGAGAAAACAGAGTTTCCTTTGCTGCACCACACCGCAACTTTGCTGCCATTGGGTGTATAGCCAAGTTGATTAATTCGTATCCAGGCATTCTGCCCAAATGATTTGCCCAATAGTAAAGCGGATAAAATCAGGTAAAAAAAGACCTTATACATGGCTATATTTGTTTTAAATATTGCAGATATCAATGTGAGTGGTATAACGGGAGATGATAATTGTTCTGCTTTCTATTTCATCATTGCAATATTCATCATTACCGGGTTACTTTTTCACTATTTATATTCCATTTTAAATTTACTCAAATCGGGTGTATATTTTCTTTTCCTGCTGAGTTCATAATTATATAAAATATTACCTGTTTCCTTAAAAAAGGGATATCCTAATTCATCGTAATCATATTTATCATCATTCAAAATGCCATCACTGTTCACATAAATATTCCCGGTCAGCATGAACTCTATATTGTTTTTAAAATCTACGATATAGGCTATATCAGTAAGGAAGCCATAACTCCAGCCTGTTTTATTAAACACTCTTATATATTCCGGGAGCTTTTGCTTGCCTGCCCTGAACAAAAAGAATTTGGTATAACTGTCAAAAAATTCAGCGGTATCATATTGGGGGAATTTGCTTTCGCGGGGTAGTTCCGACATATACTGATACAGGAATTTATAATCGTCTTGGGTTAGGCCAAACCGTTGTTTGGCAGGAGTGGTTTCCGGAAATAAAACCGATTGCATGATTTGCTGCAGGTTTTCAAGCGGCGCATTATTGTGAGTGGTAAAATCCATTGGTGCCTGTACCAGTTTCTCGTCCCGGTCGTAATGTGCATTACCAATTAATATTTTTTTACTGAAATCAAATTGAAGATCACTGTACGCTTCAGGCTGGTTATATATAATTTTACCTTCTTTATTTACAAATCTTATTGGATTGGTATGCCGGTTTTCCTCTTCTGTAGCTCTCACAAAACGGCGGGTTATACGAAAATCCTTATAGCCCATTTTCCAAAGCCGTTCGTTGATAGTTTTTTGACCGACAAACTCATATAGCCGGTTATAGGCATCATTATCACTTATCAAAAATATTTTACGGATATACTGAGCTACAGAAGGCAGATTATTTTCAGCGCTGCTGTCATTGCTCACGGAGGTTTGCCCGTTGTAACCACTATCGGTCAGCATAGTGGTAAACTTATCAACACCGGGTATTTTCATTTCATTGAGTTTCTCCAGGGCAAGAAAGGCAACAGGCATTTTAACTGTAGACGCGGGGTTAAAATACTGCTGCCGGTTTACGTGCAGGTAATAATGATGAAAAGACGGAATATTGTTTTTGTCGCGGTCAATTTTTGTATAAATAAGCTGGTAGTGAAAGCTGTCGGGATTATTTAATATGGTGGTCAGCAGTGGTGAAGCTTTTGACCGGAGCAGGTTTTCCAGCCATCTGTCAGTTTTATCCTGTGCGTGTATCATGCCGTAAAATAATAAAAACCGTAAAATCAGTAAACCTTTCTTCATTGGCAAAAGGTACGAAATGAGAAGCAATAAAAGATGAATAGTTAACATTCAACATTACCCTATCTTGCAAATCAAAATCCCAAAATGAAATTAGTCTCTTACCTTAAAGACGAGCATGACCAGTTAGCGCTGCTGGTAGATGGTTTCCTATACAATGTAAATGATTTGCATCCCGAGTTGCCTGGTAGTATCAGCATGTTTTTGAACTATTGGGAAGAAGTGTACCCTCATACTTTAATGGTTGAGAAGGCTATTAAAGAAAAACGATTTTTGCAAAATCGCGGCATTTCTTTTGAAGAAGCTCAATTACTTTCACCGGTCGTTTTTCCAAATTCTTTGCGTGACGCTTATGCCTTCCGCCGGCACGCAGCAGCTTTGCAGGAAAACAAAGGAGCTGCTTTGATACCCGAGTTCGATCAATATCCCGTTTTCAATTTTTCGAATCATCATAATGTGCAGGGCGCCGGTGATATAAGATGTATGCCCGATCATTTAGAACAACTTGATTTCGAACTGCAGGCCGCCATTGTAATATGCAAACACGGGAGAAATATCAGAGCAGAACATGCTGATGAATATATTGGCGGACTAATGATTATGAATAATTTCTGTGCCCGCAGGTTACAGTCAGAAGAAATGTTACTGGGTATAGGCCAGGCTAAGGGAAAAGATTTTGCCAATTCTTTGGGCCCAGCTTTGGTTACTCTTGAGGAGTTGGAACAGTTTGAAATACCGGCGAAGGAAAATCATGTTGGCAAAAGCTGGAACCTGCCAATGATGTGCAGGGTAAATGGCGCTGTTGTCTGTAGCGGTAACTTAGGTGATATGGACTGGACTTTTGCTGAAATAATAGAAAGAGCTTCATACGGAGTAGATCTTGTCCCAGGAGATGTTATCAGTAGTGGAACTGTTGGCACAGGTTGTTTTCTGGAATTAAATGGTACCGGCAAACGTAATGACGCAGCCTACACCGATCAATGGTTGCAGGAAGGAGATACTATAGAGCTGGAAATACAAGAATTGGGAACGCTGCACAACACTGTCGTAAAGGACGAAGATGACTGGAGCCTGTTTCAACAAAAGAATAAAATATAGAAATATGTCTGGAATTTGTAAAGATAAAAAATAATGCCTGGGGATCATTACAAATGAGAGGCATTGTATCTACTTTTATATAAAGTTGTCATGTCTGCTTTTCTACTATTAAAAACATGTTATGCTAAAGCAACTATTTTTGGCCTTAACTGTACTTTGTACTGTATTTTTAGTTTCCTGCTTAGATACTGAAGAAAAAATTGTCATTAATAAAAACAAAAGCGGCGATTATACGGTTACCCTTGACATGAGTAAGATGCTTGCTATGATGGCACAGTTTAGTGCAGAGGACTCTACAAAAGCAAAAGAGAAAAAAGATTCTACCCTTTATTTAAAATCATTTGTCGACACCTCGGCGGCGCTTACGGTAAAAGAAAAAGAATTGTTTCGGGATGGCAGTGTAAGAATTAAAGGGGACGAAGCAGAAAAAGAAATGAAAATCATCTTCCATTTTCCTTTTAAAAACATTTCCGACCTGCCTGAACTTAGATCATCTTATATGGCAGTAATAGACAAACTGGGCATTTCTGATAAAATGAATAAACAGGACAGCAGCGATGTAGAAAAGATGGAACCTGATCTTTCAAAAAATAAATTTGTACTTAATCCTGCAGAGCAGGCATATGTTTTTGCGGCTGCACCAGGTAGGATATCCAATACCCTGGTCAACAAACAAATGATTTCCGAAAAACTAAAAAGTGATTCAACAATGCAGATGCTGCAGCAAATGTCCATGATGATGGGAGGTATAACCAGTAAAACCATCATTGTGTTGCCAAAACGTATTAAAAAATATAACGGTAATGAAGTACAGGTTTCAAAAGACAAAAAGACAATTACTTTTACCAACTCGTTTTCAGATATGCTCAACCGTCCCGAAGCCGCTGAATATAATGTAGAGTATTAGTCTACGCATTTCTTTGTTTACCTTTGCACCTTGTCTTATACATTTTTTATGCAATGGTATTGTGAATCTTTAACAGAGTACAAAAGGTTAAAAACCAGGGAAGTAAATATCGGGGGATTGCTGATCGGGAATTTCAACCCTATTAGGGTGCAAACCATGACCACAACAGATACGATGGACACCATCGCCACCGTCGAGCAATCTATCCGCTGTATTGAAGCCGGAGCAGAGCTGGTACGCATAACTGCTCCCAGTAAAAAAGAAGCTGAAAATCTTTTGAATATCAAAAACGAACTGCACCGGCGGGGATTCAAAACACCCCTTATTGCGGATATTCATTTCACTCCTAATGCCGCTGAAATTGCCGCCCGGATAGTTGAAAAAGTTCGCATTAACCCGGGCAACTATATTGACAAAAAAAAATTTGAATTTATTGAATATACCGATGATGAATATACTGCTGAAATTGACCGCATAAGAACCAGGTTTACACCGTTGGTAAAAATTTGCAAAGAATATGGTACGGCTATGCGTATCGGCACCAACCATGGTTCACTCAGCGACCGCATCATGAGCCGTTATGGCGATACCCCAATGGGTATGGTAGAAAGTGCTATGGAATTTTTGCGTATTGCCCGCGACGAAAATTACCACAATATTATACTGAGCATGAAGTCGAGCAATCCCCAGGTGATGGTGCAGGCTTACAGGCTGCTGGTACAACAAATGACAGAAGAGTTTAAAGAAAATTATCCGCTTCATCTCGGGGTAACTGAAGCCGGTGATGGTGAAGACGGCAGAATAAAATCGGCCATCGGTATCGGTACTTTGCTTGAAGACGGTGTAGGTGATACCATACGGGTATCCCTAACCGAAGACCCAGAATTTGAAATACCCGTGTGCAGGGATATTGTGAAACGGTATGAAGCTGGGGGTGATCAGCAATCAGCGATCAGCCGTCAGCCGTCAGCCGTCAGCAATGAGGAAGAAGATGGAAAACAAGTGAAGTTACCCGATATTCAACCTTCATCATTGTCCAATGCCCATAGCCTAAAACCTGAAGTATACAGCCCCTTTGAATACAAACGCAGGAAAACCATGCAGGTAGACAATATTGGCAGACGTAATGTACCAGTGGTAATAGCTGATCTTAGCCACATAGATAATATAACACCCGAACTGTTGCAAAGAGTGGGATACGTTTATGATGAAAAATCAGACAAATGGAATATCGGCGACCAGGCTGCAGATTTTATTTATACCGAAAATGGAGAATTGAATTTTGCCCTGCCGGGTACATTGAAGGTAATACTCCCGGCAAACCAATGGAAGATTTGTAAAGACAAAGAGAAATATTTCCCTATCCACACATCCAGGGAATATAATGGTATAAACGGAGCAGACAAAAGCAATTTCCTCAACTTTGTGAGGATTGATTGCAACAGTGAAAACCATGTAGTTTTTGACAATGAAATAGCGGCGCTCAAAAATGACAAAACAGTTGTGCTTTGCCTGAGCAGTAATAATGTGAACGCCATGCAATCAGTACGGCACATGTTCATTACTCTCGGAAATATTGGTGTTCAAAATCCAGTCATATTGATCACAGAAAGCAACAAAACTTCTCCGGATGAACATCTTATTCATTTTGCCATAGAAACAGGCGCCCTGCTACTGGATGGTTTTGGCGATGGTATTTGTCTGAGAATGACCACTGCAGTTTTTACCGGCAGCAATACCCACCTGAATGCCAGTGGAAGAAATTATATGCACAATAAGAGTGTGGAACAGTTTCTCAACAGTGCTGCATTTTCCATACTGCAGGCTACCCGTACCCGAATTTCCAAAACAGAGTATATCTCCTGTCCATCCTGTGGCCGAACATTATTTGACCTGCAGGAAACCACCGCAAAGATCCGGTCAGTTACTAATCATCTCAAGGGCGTTAAGATTGCCATTATGGGTTGTATAGTAAACGGCCCCGGCGAAATGGCTGATGCGGATTATGGCTATGTCGGCAGTGGCCCCGGAAAAATTACTTTATATAAAGGAAAAGAGGTGGTAAAACGTGCGGTAAACAGCGACATAGCAGTAGAAGAACTCATCAATCTTTTAAAAGACAATGGCGCCTGGGTGGAGCCATAGATGCAGAAATTATTATCAGCAATAACAAGTATTAAATATCCCTCATAAATTTTTTTAAAAAAATTTTCATCGAGTCAGATTTTATATTAATTTTGTTGTTTTAACAACAATTGTTATGACAACAGCAATCAATAACGAAGATATACTTAACCTGCTAACAGGGCGTACCCCCCTCGGAATCAACAGGCTTTTAGGTTATTTTTTGAAAGCATCGGAAGTTTCACTCAGCAAAGAACAATGGAGTGTTATGGCCGTATTATGGAAAAATGACGGCTGTACTCAACAGGTAATTGCAGATGCCACCTACAGGGATCGCCCGGGGACCACACGCCTTTTGGATAGCCTGGAAAGGGAAGGATATATTGAGCGCAGGCCACAAAAGCAGGATCGCAGGACAAACCTGATCTTTCTGACCAGAAAAGGTAAAAGCATTGAAAGAACCGTGGTGGCTGCATTAAACAAAACCATAGAAGTGGCCACCAGGGGAATTTCCGGTAAACAAATCAATCAGTTAAGAGAAATTTTTGAGACTATCAATAACAATATTCAAACACTCGAACTCAACCAGCAATTATGAAAAAGCTACTTCTATTTTTGGTTTTAATACAACTGACTGCGGTAATGGCAAATGCACAACTACCATTGCCCGCAGTTTTGCAACATCCTATACAGGAAGCACTTATTCGAAGTAAGGAGATTGCTAATAAACAACTTGATCTGGAAAAAGCACATATTGAAAGGACATCTGTACTCAACAAACACCTGCCCCATGTAAGCGCTTCTGCAGGTTATGCCTATTTCGACAACCATATTACCATTGATGTGCCGGGATACAAACTGCCTGTATCAGGCACCGAACTTTTCACCGGGAAAACAAAGGTGGATAATCACGGCAACCTGGCACATGCAGGTTTGATAGCGACCAGTGTTTTATATGCAGGCGGACAGATTAACAACGGAGCGAAAGCCCTGCAGGATAAAACTACCGGCGACTCATTGCTGATTGAAACCGAAAGGGATAATATCATTGTTGATGTAATTACAAGTTTTGATAAACTTAAATTTATCGAAGCCTCAGAAAAATTAATCACCGACAGTGATACCAGGCTCTCCAAAGAAGAAGAAAGAGTTAACAAAGCTATCGAGAACGGATTGGCAATACCGTTTGACCGTGACAAAATTAAATTAGCGAGACTTGAACTTGAATCAAAAAAAACACAATTGCAGGAAAATAAAAACCTGCTTTTTAAAAAGCTGCAATACCTGACCGGGATTTCTCAACCGGAACTCGAAAAAATCAGCTATCAGCTCAGCCCCATTATATTACCCCAGGAAATGAACATAGAACAAAAACAGGAACTGGAAGCACTCCGGTTTTATAAAAAAGCCAGTGAATGGATATTAAAAAAAGAAAAAGGCGCTTACCTGCCTCAGGTTTTGGCCTTTGGCGGTGTTTCCTATTCTTCTTTATTTAACGGTGCTTCGGCTTTTACCCTCCCCAACCTGCCGGCAAATTTAAATCAGCCCAACCTGAAATTAAACCAGTTTACTGTAGCACCTAACTGGATAGCGGGAATAGGACTCAGATGGGAATTGTTTGGTGGAAACGAACGTAAGCACCAGGTACACCAGGCTGAATTAAACATTCAGCAACTCGAAAACAAACTTGAAGACAGTAAAGACAAGCTGAACCTCCTGTTGTCGCAAAAAATGGCCAGCTACAATACGCAGTGGAAACAGATAAGCCTGGCTGAACAGAAAGAAGTAGTAGCAAAAAACAACCTGGTAAGTTCCGGCAAACAATATCAGCAGGGGCTGATGTCCATCACACAAAGACTGGAAGCAGAGAACGATTATTTAAAAGCCGGACAGGAAAAAACGCAAGTATTGATCACTCAGCGACAGGCTGCCCTGGAGGCCCTGGCTGTAACCGGAAAATTGACAGAAAAAATACAGTACCAATAACTATATCCAACCACCAAAATAATATTCAGACAATGAAAAATTTAAGTTTGATACTCGTTGGAGCTACATTATTGACGGGATGCAGCCGGAATCCGAAACAAAATAGGATACAAGGCAAAACAGAGATGGAAGAAATAGCAGTAACGGGTAAGTTGGCCGGAAGGATTGACGAACTGCGTGTGAAAGAGGGGGATTTTGTAAAAACAGGCGACACCCTTGCAGTTCTTGATATTCCTGAAGTAGATGCAAAAAAATCGCAGGCTGCAGGCGCAGTGGCTTCTGCTGCTGCTCAATATCAGATGACGGTGAAAGGTGCAACTAAAAACCAGTTGACACAGTTATATGCAAAGAAGTCTGCGCTGGAAGAGCAATTTACATTTGCCCAAAAATCCGTTGACCGTTTAAAAAATATGGTGCAGGATTCACTGATTCCACAACAAACCTATGATGAAGCATTTGCCAAATATCAGGGGGCGAAGGCACAACTGGCAGCAGTGAATGCTGAAATCGCCGATGTGGAGCATGGAGTTCGCATAGAGCAGCAAATGATGGCATTGGGTCAGAAAAACCGGGCTTTAGGTGCCATGCAGGAGGTTAATGTGGCGGAAAATGAGCGATACATTCTGGCGCCTGCTGATATGACAATAGACCTTATAACTCTGAAACAGGGTGAGCTGGCATTACCGGGATACACATTATTTAAAGGAGTATTACCGGGCACCACTCACTTCCGTTTTACCCTGCCAGAGAATGAGCTGAGTAAAGTAAAAAAAGACATGGATATAACAGTACACCTGGTGTACAGCAATAAAGATATTGCCTGCAAAATCAGTAGTGTAAAGCAATTACCTTCTTATGCCAATATTGCAACAGCTTACCCCGACTACGAAATACAGCAGTCTCTTTTCGAAATCCAGGCAGTTCCGCTTCAGCCTTCAGCAGTGAAAGATATCTTTCAGAAAACTACCGTTACCATCAAATTATAGACCATGAAGTCATTTTTCAATTTACTGGGCAGAGAATTCAGACTCTTCTGGTCAAACAAAATACTGCGACTATTATTTATAGGCGCTCCTTTATTGTATGCAGTCCTGCTGGGCTATGTATATCAAAAGGGGAAGGTTACTGATTTGCCAATAATAATAGTGGACGAAGACAGAAGCAGCATGAGTGAGCGACTAATTCAAATGTTTCAGGACAATGAAATATTGAATGTTGTTTCGGTGAAACCCAATGATAATAATCTCACCAAAGAAGCAATAGACCTGGATGCCACTTGCATCGTTACAATCCCCAAAGGATTTGAAAAAGATGTATTGACAAGACAGACTCCCGAAATTCTGACGGTTGTAAACACCGGAAATGTACTGACCGCCAACTATGCATCCGGCGCCATACAACTGGTGCTGGGCACACTGAAAGCCGGCACCCAAATGGAAACCCTCCGCAAACAGGGCACACCCGAGGCGATGGTCGCTTCCCTGTACGAGCCTTTTAAAACTACTTTTATCAAAAAATACAACCGGAGTACCAATTACATGTATTTTCTATGGCCGGGCGTACTGGCCACGGTACTACAACAAGTATTGTTATTAGCGCTGGCCTTATCTTTTGCGAGTGAATACGAGCAGGGAACTTTTGCTGAACTTACCCGTAAAACCAATGTTTTCTCAATGATAGCAGTGAAGGTAATTCCCTACCTGTTCATGAGCCTGGGCATTTGGGTGATGTATTGGGGTTTTACATTCTGGTTCAGGATTCCTGTAAATGAAAACCTTGGAGCACTAACTCTGGTTGCGGGTGTTTTTGTACTGTCTGTAAGTTTTATCGGCATACTTGTTAGCATTCTTATCCCTAACCAACTGAAGGCAACCGAAGTTTTGATGGTCATTGCCACTCCGAGTTTTATTCTCAGCGGCTTTACCTGGCCCCTTAGCCAGATGCCCGGCTGGGTGCAGCAAATAGCTTCCGGTATCCCACTCACTCACTTTCTAAAAGCATTCAGGATCTTACTTGTAGAACAGGGCACACTATCGCAAACCATACCCGCTGTGATGGCTATGGTATGGATTGGTGTAGTGTGCGGCATGGTTTCATGTATTGCATTGTATATTAAGAGGCGAAAAGTGAAAAAAAGACCTGTATAATTTATTGATTCCGTCACAATAGCAAACAGCCATCAGTACCCTGCCGATTCAATTTGGAAGGATAGCACTTATTGTTTACTTTGAATGCAGATTAATCGCTGTATGTATAGCAGGAACATTACGATTACTATATTGATATTTTTTTTGGGAGCGCTTATTTTTTTGCAGTGTATGCAAAGCGGATCGTTAACCAACGACATGCGAGGTAAGGAATTTGCCGGATATTCCCAATGTATAGACTGCCATAAAGATATTTTCCACGACTATACACATAACAATCATTATAAAACTTCAACCTTCACATCTTCACAAACAATATCTCCAATTATTACTCGCGAAAACAATACCGTTACTTTTATCAATGATCAATCCGTAGTGGTTGAACATAAAGATTCCCTGTTTTATCAAACCTGGTACAAGGCCGGGAAAATGATAGAGTCTAAAACTATGGATATTGCTTTTGGATCAGGAAGGCATGCGCAGACTTTTGGATTTCTAAATAACAGGCAATGGTATGAACTTCCTTTGACCTATCTGACGAATCTGGGTATTTGGACAAATAGTCCCGGGTTCCCTATTAATGAGCCCTATTTTACCAGGATAATTCCCAGTCGCTGTTTTGAATGCCATGCCTCGTATGTATCGGTGATCAAAGAAAAAACAGGACCCTTGCAACTAGAAGAAAAATTCAACAAAAATGCCATGATTCTGGGAATAGACTGTGAACGGTGCCACGGGCCCGCAGCACAACATGTACAATTTCACCGTCAACACCCCGATGAAAAACTGGCACACAATATTGTTCCAATTAAATCTCTAAACAGAAAACAACAGCTTGATCTTTGTGCCACCTGTCATTCAGGTAACCCGGTTTCTATGCGTAGTATCTTTACATTTACTCCCGGGGATACCCTCTCTAATTTCTATTTATATTACCCGGGTGCTAAAAACAGTCCCGATGTTCATGGTATGCAGCTACAGGCTTTAGAACTGAGTAAATGTTTTCAGCAAAGCACATTAACCTGTCTTACCTGTCATCAATCTCACTCCGGCAAAAGTAATAGTACAAATTTTACTGCTACCTGCTTTTCCTGCCACAACACGACGCCTCACGCCATAGCGATGAATAAAGAAAATAAGGGTTGCATAAGTTGTCATATGCCGCTTTCCTCGTCCAAAAGCCTTGATTTTAATAATGGCACATCCGGAAAAAACATTCCTTATCTTTTACACAATCATCGCATAGCTATTTATCCTGCAATTTTGCAGGATAAAAATACGGGTGCATCCGGAAAAGAGCCGAAGCCTTAGCCTGCATTGGTTAAATATAATAAACTAACTTGCTTTTATATCTGATAAGATGATGCTAAGAATATCGGTTGTTGCTGCGGGCATTTCCCTGATCGCTATAACAGCTTCAGCTCAATCACAAAAATTATACCCCGTAAAATCGGGTGAGGTTCCTGATCATGTTATTCCAACCGAAGTGAGATATGCTTTTCCGGAGTTCAGACCGGGTACTGCTTTTCTTAGAAATGGTTCTGCATCTAAAATGCGGTTCAATTACAATATCCTGCTCGATGAAATGCAGTTTCTAACTAATGCCAATGATACCCTGACCATTGCTACTCCTGAAGAACTGAAGTGTGTGAGTATTGACTCTTCTATTTTTTATTATGATAAAGGTTACCTGAGGCAATTGGCAAAAGCGGGGGAGTACATACTGGCCGCCCGCCGTGGATTAACTGTGATGTCAGATGGTAAGGAGAGTGGATATAATGGTTACAGCAATACAGGCTCTATTACTACTTATAACCGTATAGTATCAGGCAATCGTGCTTATGCACTTGAGGTAAAAAGAGATGCGTTGTTTTCTCCTTTTGTGGAGTATTATCTTGGAGATCAATACAATCATTTTGAAAGAGCCAACAGGAAATCCTTTCTGAATGTTTTTTCCGACAAGAAAAAAGATATCCAGCATTATCTCAGGGAAAATAATGTCAGCTTCAATAATGAAACCGACCTGATGAAACTGCTGGAGTTTTGCACAAGATGAATGATTTTTATTGTTACCTTTAAAAACAAATCATTCACTGTCTAAGAATATCACCTGTAATACCTGTCTTCATCCCTCATGTCAAAAAAGATATTCAATAGAATTGCTTTTGTGGCAGGGCTTATTGCCATTGTCATATTTATATGGAATCGTGCCGGGAAAGTCAAAAAACCGGAAGCCATTGAAAAAATTGAAAAATCGCTTCCCACTATCATAGACTATAATGTTCACGTAAAACCAATACTTTCGGATAAATGCTTTTTATGCCATGGCCCTGATAGAAACAACGGTCAAAAAGCAGGGCTTGATCTTTCCAACAGAGAGGGTGCTTACGCAGTTTTAAAAGATGGCAGGCGAGCTATTGTGCCGGGCAAGCTCGGCAAAAGCGAGCTTTATGCGAGGATCATTACCACGGATGAAGAATTTATGATGCCTAATAAAGAATCACACCGGGTATTAAGCAATTATCAAAAAGCTGTACTTATAAAATGGATCGAACAGGGAGCTGTATACAAACCCCATTGGGCGTTTATTGCACCTGAAAAACATAAATTACCGGAAGTAAAAAACAAGACTTGGGTAAAAAATGGCATTGACAATTTCGTGCTGCACCAATTGGAAGAAACCGGTTTAACTCCTTCTCCCGAAGCAGATAAGGAAACCCTGATCCGCAGGTTATTTCTTGATCTGACCGGACTGCCGCCTGCTGTAGAAGAAATAGACGCCTTTTTAGCCGATAAAAGCGCCGATGCCTATGAAAAAATAGTAGACCGTCTGGTCAACTCTCCCCGGTATGGCGAAAAAATGACGCTCGACTGGCTTGATCTTGCACGCTTTGCAGACACCCACGGCTATACTGTTGACCGCTACCGCCCAATGTGGCCCTGGCGCGACTGGGTGATCAAAGCTTTTAATGAAAACATGCCCTATAATCAGTTCGTGACCTGGCAAATTGCCGGCGACCTGCTGCCCAATGCTACCCACGAGCAAAAACTGGCAACCGCCTTCAACCGCAACCACCCGCAGAATATGGAAGGAGGCATTATCAATGAGGAGTTCCGCAGCGAATATGTAGCGGACCGTACCAACACCCTCGGCACTGCTTTTCTCGGACTGACCATCAGTTGCGCCCGTTGCCATGATCATAAATTTGACCCCATTTCTCAAAAAGACTTTTACAGCCTTTACAGCTTTTTTAATAATATAGATGAGGCCGGCCAAATATCCTTCAACCAAAAACAGATTCCCGGACCAAGCATGCTGCTGACAGATGCCCGTCAGGATTCGGTGATCAGTTACCTGAAAAACCAAACGAAAGAAAAAGAAATTGAGCTCACAAATATCGAGCAGCAGGAAAAGACATCTTTTGAACAATGGCGTAATACCCTGGGCAGCAGCTCCCCCTTTGACCTGAGAAAAGGATTGCAGGCGCATTACAGCTTTGATAAGCTGGTAAATAATGCTTTTGTGAATGAAGTTAATCCCAGAGACAAAGGTCAGGTGGCGGATCCGGTGATTGTTCCGGGCATATCCGGCAACGCATTCAAATCAAATGGCGATGATATTCTTAAGCTGGGAAAAGTTGGAATATTCAATCGCTTTCAACCCTTTTCCATTGGTATATGGATCAATATACCAGCCGGTACAAACAAGGGAGTGATCTTCCATAAGGGTGATGGAGATATTACCTATTCCTTTCACGGATATTATCTCAACCTGCGGGAGGGTAAGGCGGAATTTTTAATGTCGCATACCTGGCCTTACAACAATATTTTAAAAGTAACGGAAGATACATTGCCAAAAGGAAAATGGATACAGCTAACGCTTACCTATAGTGGCAACAGCAAGGCAAATGGTATTAAACTGTTTGTAGACGGTAAAGCAGTAAAAATGATTACGGAGAAAGACAATCTGTATAAAGATATTTTGTTTGATCGCAAAGATGAACCGGGGCTGCAGGTAGGAGCTGACTGGCGGGGCACGGGATTTAAGGACGGGTTGGTAGATGAGCTATATGTGTACGACAGAGAGTTGAACCCCTCAGAAGTGCAAATGCTGGTGCAACGCTCTTCAAAACAGCCGGTGCATCCCGGCGCTATACCTGCTGCAGACCTTGAACAATATTATTTCTCCAATATCTCCGTTTCATGGAAGCAAAAAGAAAAAGAATGGCGTGCTGCGATACAGGAAGAGAATAAAGAAATGGAAAATATTCCTGAGATCATGGTAATGGAAGAAATGAAAAAAACACGTGCATCACATATACTGCTTCGTGGCGCTTACAATGCTCCCGGAGAAGAAGTACACCCGGATGTACCTGATGCTATTCTACCGTGGCCGAAGGGATTACCGAAAAACCGTCTGGGGTTGGCAAAATGGTTGATGGATCCTAAAAATCCGTTAACGGCAAGAGTAGCTGTTAATCGTTACTGGCAGATCTATTTCGGTATGGGACTTCAAAAGACGGCAGACAACTTTGGCAACCAGGGCAGCTTTCCCACTCATCCGGAGTTGCTCGACTGGCTGGCGGTCATTTTCCGTGAGTCGGGATGGGATGTAAAGGCATTACAGAAGCTGATCGTGTTATCCTCCACATACCGGCAATCATCTTATGCAAACCCGGAATTATTGGCCAAAGACCCCGACAACAGCTTCCTTGCAAGAGGCCCATCCTTCAGGATGTCTGCGGAAATGATCCGCGATGCGGCACTTACCGCAAGCGGCCTGCTTTGCAACAAGATCGGGGGAGAAAGTGTAAAACCTTATCAGCCTGAGGGCTTATGGCGGGTAAACAGTGAAGTATATGTGCAGGACACAGGGTCCAACCTTTACAGGCGAAGCATGTATACTTTTTGGAGAAGAACGAATCCCCCACCCTCCATGGGCACCTTTGACGCTCCGCTCAGGAGCAGTTGTGTGGTGCAGCGTCAAAAAACAAGTACGCCATTGCAGTCGCTAATATTGCTGAATGATCCGCAATTTATAGAAGCTTGCCGGGCATTGGGGGCCAGGGCAATAGAGAAATTCGAAACAGATACTGACCGCATCCAATACTGCTATCGGTCTCTGACGGGACGAACGGCTTCTGCAAAAGAAATGTCAATACTTAAAAAACTGTATGCAGATGAATTGAAAAAATTCAACAGCAACCCCACAACTATGAAGGGCTGGTTGCATTCAGGTGCTACAGAGCCAAAAACAAAAACACCCCAGGTGCTTGCTGCATGCGCAGTAGCAGCGAGCGCAATTATGAATTCAGACGCTTTTGTTACACTCCGGTAAGATCAGGGGAAAAGAACACCTGAAAACATATTTTGAACTAACGACAATTTTATTAGCTTTCACTATGAAAACCCTTTTGCAAAAACAATGAACACTGAACGTGATTATATAGAAATAAACAGGCATTCCTGGAACAACAGGATGGATACCCATCTAAAATCTGAGTTTTATGACCTTAACGGATTTCTGAACGGAAAAACCTCCTTAAATGATATTGAATTACGTTTGCTTGGCGATATAAAGGGAAAAACAATTTTGCATTTACAATGCCATTTTGGGCAGGATAGTATTTCGCTGAGCAGACTTGGAGCCGATGTTACCGGTATTGACTTGTCCGACAAAGCTATTGAAAGTGCAAAGCAAATTGCAAAAAACACCAATTCAAATGCAAAGTTCATTTGCTGTGATATCTACGATTTACATACCTATTTAGACACAACCTTTGATATCGTTTTTACAAGTTACGGTACTATCAGTTGGTTACCCGACCTGGATAAATGGGCGAAAATCATTTCTTCATTTCTAAAACAAAACGGACAGTTTGTGTTTGTAGAGTTTCACCCTGTGGTATGGATGTTCGACGACAATTTTGAAAATATCAGTTATAGATATTTCAATTCAGGCGCCATTCTGGAAACGGAAAGTGGAACTTATGCCGACAAAAATGCGGATATACGTCAATCCTATGTAATTTGGAATCATGGTATTGGTGAAGTGCTGAATAGCCTGATCAATAATGGGCTCGAAATAAAATCGTTTGACGAATTTGATTACTCACCTTACAATTGTTTCAACAAAACCGTAGAGTTTGAACCCGGGAAATACAGAATAGACCATTTGGGTGATAAAATTCCAATACTGTACTCAATAAGTGCGACAAGAAAAAAAATAGTTAACAAACCTTGAGGAATGGAGCCGGAATGATATATGAAAAATGAAATTGACCAATTGATTGCCAGTTTAATTAACAGAAGGTCTTTTTTAAAGAAGGCTTCATTAAGCATCGGGTCAGTGGCACTTGGCTCGCTGATTGCGGGTCAAAGCGGTTTGCTTACTCCAAAGCCAAAGAATATCATTTCCGGTAGCGGTATACCTGGCATACCTGATATTCCGGCACGGGCCAAAAGAGTGGTGTACCTTTTTCAAAGTGGCGGACCTTCACAGTTTGAAACCTTCGACTACAAGCCCATGCTCGAAAAAATGCACGGACAAAACCTGCCTGATTCCGTAAGAAAAGGGCAACGGCTCACCGGCATGAGCGCACAGCAATCCGCACTCCCGCTGGTGGGTTCTTCTTTTAAATTTGAACAGCGCGGAAAGAGCGGAGCGTGGGTAAGCGAACTGATGCCCTATACCGGAGCCGTTGCAGACGATCTCTGTTTTGTAAAATCCATGTATACCGAACAGATTAACCACGACCCCGCGCTTACCTTCATGCAAACAGGCAATCAACTGGCAGGAAGGCCGAGCATTGGTGCATGGGTGAGCTACGGGCTTGGCTCCGATAATGATAACCTTCCTTCTTTCATAGTGCTGGTATCTAATAATGCACCGCAGGATCAGCCTTTATTTGCACGGCTTTGGGGTAATGGCTTTCTTCCTTCCAAATACCAGGGTGTGCAATTCCGATCCGGAGCGGAACCTGTACTGTACCTCAATAATCCCGAAGGCTTTAAAGCAGCAGACCGGCGGGAGATGCTCAATGCACTGAAGGAACTTAATGAAGCCCAACTGGAAATTTTTGGCGACCCGGAGATCAGCAACCGCGTGGCGCAGTATGAAATGGCATTTCGTATGCAAACCTCAGTGCCCGAGATTACTGATATGTCGGACGAACCGGATTGGGTGTTTGATATGTATGGCGCCGACTCCCGAACGCCCGGTACCTATGCTGCCAATTGCCTGCTGGCGCGGCGTCTGCTCGAAAAGAATGTAAAATTCGTTCAACTGTATCATCAGGGATGGGATCAGCATGGCAACCTTCCGGTAGCGCTCACTAATCAATGCAAAGCAACAGATCAGGCATCGGCAGCGCTGGTAAAAGACCTGAAGCAAAGAGGGCTGCTGGATGACACTTTAGTAATTTGGGGCGGAGAATTTGGACGCACCAACTATTCACAGGGAAAGCTTACCAAAGATAATTACGGTCGGGATCATCATCCGCGGTGCTTTACCATGTGGATGTCCGGTGGCGGCGTACAGCCTGGCCTTACTTATGGTGAAACAGACGAATTTGGTTATAATATCATAAAGGACCCGGTACACGTGCATGATTTCCAGGCAACACTTTTATATTTGTTGGGCATAGACCACGAAAGACTCACATTTGATGCAGAAGGCAGAAGATACAGGCTCACAGATGTAGAGGGTACTGTTGTAAAGAAGATCATTGGGTAAGGCTAGGGGCTGTGAGCAATAAGCCCAATGCTGATAGCTCACAGCATAATAAATCAATTTTGCATATGAAAAAGAATAATAATCCAAGAAGACAGTTTATAAAAAAAACTGCTGCGCTTACGGTTGGAGCCATTGCAGGCTTTAATATAACAGGTAACGCCGAGCCGAATAACAACGGCATTATAGGACATGGCAGATTTACCTATAAAATAAATAAAGATTGGGGTAATCTGGATATTGCAAAAACTCCCGTACTCAATTGCCATGAAATGGTAGAAGACTCCAAAGGCCGGTTGCTAATGGTTACTGATGAAGTAAAGAATAACATTATAATATATGACAGATCGGGCAAACTGCTTGACTCCTGGGGAACTCGCTATCCCGGTGGTCATGGACTTACCCTGGCGCATGAAGGCGGTGATGATGTTTTGTTCATCACAGACTGCGGCTATTACCTCGGTAAAGATGGAAACTGGCATGCGCAGTCAGGCTCAATATTCAAAACCACCATCAATGGTGATTTGATTTTTTCATTGGGACACCCCTATACCATTGGCGTATATAAAAAAGAAGAAAAATTTCAACCCACAGAAGTAGCGGTTGCACCCAACGGCGATTTTTATGTGGCAGACGGCTACGGATCGGATTATATCCTGCAATACAATCATCAGGGAGAATTCATCCGGATCTTTGGCGGTCATCACAATGCTAACCCGGATCATAACCTCAGCAATGCACATGGTGTGGCGATTGATTTACGAGACCCGTCGGCCCCGAAACTAATCTGTACATCACGCAATGAGAATGCTTTTAAATTCTTCACACTTGACGGTAAGTATATTGAAACAGTAAGACTGCCCGGAGCTTATGTATGCCGTCCTGTAATTCAGGGTGAAAACATTTATGCCGGTGTATGCTGGTCAAACTTCCGTGACACAGGCAAAATGGATGGCGGAAAATCGGGCTTTGTAACCATATTGGATAAAAACAATAAATGCATCTCCAACCCCGGCGGCACCAAACCGGAATATAAAAATGGGGCGCTGCAACCGATGTTTGCAGACGGTAATATTTTTTATCACGGGCATGATGTATGTGTGGATGAAGATCATAATATCTATGTATGCCAGTGGAATGCTGAGAAAACTTATCCTGTAAAGCTGGAAAGGGTATAGCAAAATAATACACCGTAATGCATACCAACTGGTCGCTGTTTTTTGGAAGATTTCATCCGCTGCTTGTGCATATCCCCATCGGGATCATTGTATTTGCTGTACTGCTGAGCGTAATTACTGTTTATAAAAAAAGCCCGGCACTTGAAGTTGCTGTTAATATCGCCTTGCTTGCGGGCGGCATAAGCGCTGTAATTGCAGCACTTACCGGTTATTTCTTATCATCATCCGGAGGGTATAATACTCAAACCCTCTACTGGCATAAATGGATCGGCATTGCTGCGGCGGCACTTATTCTGATCACCTGGTACGTCAGGAGCAATAAAAAAGCCAATATAGCGCTTGCTAAGATTTCTCTGGGTAACTGGTTGCTGATTTTATCTATCGTTCTTATTACAGCAGGTGGCCATCTCGGTGGCAATATAACTCACGGTGAAGGCTACCTTACTGCGCATATGCCGGAGTTTTTGAAATCCATATTCGGAAAGAACCCCATTACAGAAAAAACAATTTTACCCCCACTTGATTCGGTAGTGGTGTTTTCGGATATTATTCAACCTGTTTTTCAGCAAAAATGTATTGACTGTCACAACAAAGATAAGACGAAAGGAGACCTGGATCTTTCTACAATGAAGGGCATCAGTAAGGGTGGAAAAAGCGGAAATACCATCGTATCAGGTGACCTTGAAAAAAGTGAATTGTTTAAAAGGATAACACTTCCCCGGCACAACCGGAAATTTATGCCTGCAGATAGCCGTCCGCCGTTGTCTCCCATAGAGATTAGCTTTATACGCTGGTGGATATTGTCCGGCGCAGATTATCAAAAAAATATCACTGAACAGTCCGTGGACGAGAAAGTGAAATACCTGGTGGCCAATTATCTTGGCATCAATACAGAAGATAACAAGGATATAGTTTTGCCTGAAGTTCCTCCTGCAGATCCTGCAACTGTACAACAACTGAAAGAACAGAAACTACTGATACGTAACCTTACTTCGAACAGCAACCTGCTTGATATTTCTTTTACCATGGTGCAAAACACAGGAGCTGAACATATAGAGCAGTTGGTGCAAAAACTTTCCCTTATCAAAGACCAGGTGTACCGCCTTGATATTCGCAACTGCGGCATTAATAAGACCACCTTAAAAGCCATCGGATCATTCAGCAGGCTCAATACCCTGGCATTGCAGAAAAATAATATAGACGACCAGTCCGTGGAACTGCTGCAGGATCTAAAAAACCTGGAACTGCTGAATCTTGGGCAAAACCCGCTTACCGACAAGTGTATCGCTTCGCTCAAACAATTAAGCGGACTTAAGAAAATAAATCTCTGGCAAACGCAGGTAACGGAAGAGGGTTCCAAAGTGCTGCAGTC
>JAFDXG010000200.1 GCA_018268105.1 Bacteroidota bacterium
GTAACAGCATCAACTTAATTGCTGGCAGGTTGCTCTCCAGCAGAGCCTGCTTCCTCTTTTAGTTGATAAATGCAATAAAAGTATTTTATTCCATAATGTCACCAACCATTTTTCAGTACATTACCATTTTTTAGGAGATGTGACAATTTATCAATTATTTCTGTTTCTTTTTTATTTTTTCCCCGATAAGATTCTGCAATAGCAGCGGCAGTTTGTAAAATATTACTTTTAATTTCTGGGGTAAAATTGGTTTTATTCTGTTTGTAAAACATTTCAAAAGACTCAAGATTATTTTCTGAAGCAGATTTCTCTTCTTCAAATTCAAAAGCAAAATCAATGAGGTATGCTCTGTCAGAACCGAACCTGTCTACAGAGTCTTCTATAGGCTTCCATTTTTCATTGATTAATTTCTGTAAAGACTCTTTTTCCGCCTTGGCTATCCTACCATCAGCACTGGAAAGATAATAAAACAATTTTCCTAATTCCATATACAATTCTTTGTAAAACATAACATTTATTTTAAGATTGAATAAATTTTTTAATACAGTTTTTCATAATATTCTTTTGCCATCCTGTTGCTGTCAAATGATGGCATTATATCCCGCATCGAATTTTGCATCAGGTTTAGCCAGGCATCAGGGTCATCAAAATACATAGGGATGATTTCATTCTCCGGCAAATCATATAAACTGCTGGCATCCTGTTCATCCTGCAGATGTTCTGCAATAATAGGATTTGAAGCAGGAATTACAAAGCTGTTAGTTTTGTGCTTTGCAAATTCCGGATACCAACCATCGGGAATGGAAACATTTATTGCACCATTCATAGCTGCAGACATGCCGCTGGTTCCTGATGCTTCATGTGAAATTCTCGGTGTGTTTAGCCAAACATCCGCACCCTGTTTCAGCATTCTTGATAATTTTAGTTCATAACCAACAAGGATAGCACAGTTGGTTTAAATATTTTCTCATCGTAGATTTCCCCAGCCTGCTCTGCTACTTCTTCGAAAAGACGTTTATTTCGGTGTCGTTTCTGTTTTGACAGGGCATTATCATTATTATTATTTAAAGCACTGTACATTTTTGTGTCGGCCCAAAAGGTAAAATTTTGCGCATTGGTTATGGGTATTATATTACAAAGATTATTGAAACCGCCCCACATTTTACAAAGGGTCTGATAATGTAATTTAGAAACAGCATTAGCTTTGCTGCTCATTCGCAGCATAGTTAATGTATGGTCAAGCAATTCACCTTCTGTTCCTGTTACCAGCCTGGTTTCTGCGAGTGGAACATCACAAAAGAAGCCGAATTTTTCCAGTAATAGTATATCTGTTTTTTTATTCGCATCGTATAAATATGGTAGTTCAAATTCTTTTGTATTATAGGTAATTGTCTTCATTAGTATCTTTTTACCGAAGTGATATATTAATTGGCTATTCTATTTTACTTTCTTCCGGTATTATCAGGAGTGGGTGAGTAGTGGCATAAGCCATGTTTTTAGTGAAACTATCCAGAAATAATCTTTCAAACGCATTTTTTTTACCACGTATCATTACCATCATGTCATGCGGGATACGGGTATGCAGATTTTCCATAGTTTGAAGAATGGAAGGAGCCTTTAAATACTGATAGTGTAAATTAGAATCACTAAAAGTATTCTGTAAAGTTTTAGTATATGCTTCTATTTCTGATGTTTGTTTCAGCCTGTCTTCCCAGGTTAGAAACGGGTCCATCAGATGTACTACGGTTACAGTTGCGGTAAACAGTTTTGCCATTGCCAGAGTAATTGTCAATGCCTTGATGCCCCCATACTGAGTATCTGCGGAAAAAACGATATGTTCCGGTTCTTTCCGTTTAAAATTTTCTGGCACCAACAGTACAGGAATATCACTTCTCTCAATAATGCGAACTGCCGTTGACCCGATGAATACTTTTTTCAGCCCACTTGCACCTTGTGTGCCCATTACTATTAAGTCTGTTTTGTTATGTTCGGCAAAGCCCAGTATATTGTCAACGATAGGAGAGTAGCCAATAACCGTGGATACAGGTACATCTGGTGTGTTAGTCAGAACTTTCTTCTTAAGTCGCTGAAGACGTTTTAGTAAGTTGGTTTCGCTTTGTGTATTATAAATTTCTCTTGTTTTTACAGTTCCTGCAAATGAAGTTTCCAGAGGAGTGAAAATATGATACAGAATAACACTAGCCGCTGCTCTTGAGGCAATATCTACCGCAAAACGAAAAGCCCTTTCTGATGTAGGTGAAAAATCAGTAGGTACCAATATACGTTTCATGTGATGCAATTTTAATTATTAATTTTTTCCCCTGCCTAACCGCCGGTATGGTGAATCATATACCTATTTATTGTGCGCAATGAAAAGTACTGTATCAAGTTCGCGCATTAAAATATCCGCCATACTTGCTTTAAACCAGCGTGATAATTCACTGCGGCGATACGCACCGAGTACCACCATTTCATTTCCTTTATGATTGCGTAAATGTCCTAAAATCTGTTGTTCCGGGTCCCCTTTTACCACTTTGTATTCTGCTTTGGAAAAGTGACGTTTCATGAATTCTCTCATTAACTTGTTATCCGGCAAACGCAGTGAATCTAAATGAGTGCTTTTTACCGTGAAAACTTCGATGGGTAATTCATTGTAATCCCCAAACAGGTAACTAAACATTTTTACTGCAAATATTGATGAAGGCGTACCGTCATATAATAGAGTAATTTTGTCTAAAGGTTTATAGGTGTCAGGTACTACCAAAACAGGGCATTGTACATCTGCAAGCAAATCTTTAATAAAAGGTGTTGGAGGTTTTTGCCTGAATCGGTTAAACGTTTCATGCCCGCTGATGATTATCAAATCTGCAAACATACTCTCATGTTTCAGTTCCTGCAGTGCGATACTTTTGTTCCTGTGAACGGAAAAACTGATTTTTGCTTTGCTGCAGCTTTGCTCAAACTTACGCACTGCTTCATCTCTTTTCTTATTGTCTGCTTCATCTAATTGTTTTATTACTCTCTCGGGATTTTTTTTATACTGTTTATAAACTTCGGGGACACTATAACTGCGATAAATATACTCATCCAGAAAACAACCTACGAGATGTGTATTTGTGGTATAAGCCACTTCTTCCGCATATGCTAATGTGCTTTTAGAAACATGATAACCGTCAAAAACAGCGAGAATTTTTTTCATTTACTAATAGTTTTATGGCATTGAAAAATATCGGAATTTATTTCTAATGTTGTTTTTATATACAAATTGTTATGTTTTCGCCGGGATAGCTAATAAAGGAATTGTAGAATGGATAGCCATTTTCTTTGTCATACTTTTATTAAATAATCTTTCCAGTAAATTTTTGGGATAAGTTATCATAGCAATTATATCTACTTCATTTCTTTCTTCATAAAGTTCAATAGTATGTTCAAATTTTTTACCTTCCAGTACCTCGGCCTTAAATCTGATAGTTGGGAATGTTCGTTTTAAATATTCCAGGTAATGATCTAACTTTTTCTGGTTTTTTATATATTCCATGGCTTCATTCTCATCTACAAATACCACCACCTTAATTTGCGATGAAAACAATGTTGCCAGCCGGGCAATCATGTCAAGGGTGCCTTTGGTTTCTTCAAAATGATTAGTGGCAAACAGTATTGTGCCGGGTTCATACAATTCGTAGCCTGCAGGAACTGTTATGACGGGTATTTTGGTTTTACTGATAATACCGGAAGCTACACTTCCCATTAATAGTTCTTTCACTGCACCGGCTCCGGTAGTACCCATCACTATCAATTCTGCCTGGTACTCTTCCGAAAAGTTTAGAATGGAAAGTATAGCTCTTCCGCTTACTATCCCTGCTTCAACTGTAATTTCTGGATAGGTGCTTACAATACTTTGCTTTAATTCATCAAGATTTTTCAAACTATTCTTTAGTATTACATCCTGTTCTTTTACATCAAATGCTAAAGGTTCAATTATAATATCCGTTACATTGTCAACGACATGCAATAAAAAAATATTTGCATTTAATTTTTTTGCTATTTCTGCTGCATAGCTAACGGCCTTCATTGAAGTAGGTGAAAAATCTGTTGGAACAAGAATTTTATTCATCAGTTTATTGTTATTTTATTGAGCAACTAATCCTCCGTCTACAGGTAATGCTACTCCTGTAACAAACGAAGCTGAATCGGAGCAAAGCCACATCACGGCTTCAGCCACTTCTTCGGGATTTCCCATTCGACCAACTGGCTCCATATCAGTAAATTGGTTTTCGACTGTTTTATTATTACCAGTAATACGATCAATCATTGCGGTATGAATAACACCAGGACAGACGGCATTTACACGAATTCCCTGTGTGGCATATTCCAGGGCAGCTGTTTTTGTTAACCCTACTACTCCATGTTTCGTGGCTACGTAAGCGGGTAAAGCGGGGAATCCAACCAGTCCTGCAACTGAAGCGCAGTTTACAATTACACCTTTTCCAGTTTTAAGCATTATGGGAATTTCCATTTTCATGGATAACCAAATTCCTTTTAAATTTATATTTATAGTTTTATCCCAGTTTTCTTCACTGCATTCGTGTGTGGGAGCTTGTGTGCCTTCAATTCCGGCATTATTAAATGCAAAATCAAGTCTACCATATATCTCTATGGTCTTATCCACCATATTTTTTACATCAGAAATTCTGGATACATCACATATGATAAATTTTGCATCTCCACCTATTGATTCTATCAATTTAATTGTTTCCTCATCTTTTATGAGATCAGCCACTATTACTTTGGCGCCTCTTTTTGCAAAAGCAATAGCAGTTGCACGACCTATACCAAAACTTCCACCTGTAACTAAAGCAACTTTGTTCCTGAAATTGTTTTCCATTTTATAAATTTTTTGGTACTTACTATTTCATCGAAATTAACCAGCTAACCTATATTAATCAATGACAACAATTAGTATTTTAAATGATGATGATCAAAATAAAGTAATATAATAGGTGTCATGTCCTGACATTACTTATGTCATTACGAAATCAATATTGCTTTTTTTATAATTTTTATTTCAATTACTTCTAAATAAAAATTTCAACAATTCATGCTGAATTTTGTTGTATGTTCTTATTATACTGTAATTGTCAGTTTATTTACCAGTGGTGATGACCATTCTCATTAAAATTGCTGACTGAAGTAATTGATTTCATTTAGCTCCGGAAATATATTTGCCATGTAAACAATTTTAAAAAAAATAAAAAAGGAGGTAATATGTCACACTTAGGATTAACCAGGTTCAACGAAAAAACTCCCTTCCTGTTTGATGATATTATTAAACCCTGGAATGATTGGTTTAATGATATTGGGCCATGGGGGAAAACGTTAACAGTACCTGCTGTCAACATTGTTGAAGACAAAGAGCGATTCAATGTATCATTAGCTGTACCGGGAATGAAAAAAGAAGATTTAAAAATTGATCTTGATGGTAATATGCTTGCCATTAGTTGTGAAAATGTGGAGAAAAAAGAAGAAAAGGATGAAAAATTTACCCGAAGAGAATACAACTTTTCTTCGTTTAAACGCAGCTTCACTCTGCCTGAGGAGGTAGACAAAGAAAAAATAGAAGCCAGGTATGAAGATGGTGTATTGAAACTAATGCTACCTAAAAAAGAAGAATTAAAGAAAATAAGTGCCAGCAAGAATATTGCTGTTCAATAAAAGATAACAAACATTCCCGATTTTGAAATGCCCTGTTTTTAAACGGGGCATTGGTATACAATCTATTTTTGAATATGTGCAATATGAATTATAAAAAGCAGGAACAGGAAACTGATTCATGGAAAAGATTGATAGGATTGCTTTCTGAAGAAAATAACCAACTTAAAAACAGGCTGGCTGAAGTGCTTAAAAACGATAATAGTAAGCACATGCTGGCGGAATTAGAAAAGTTTCAAACTAACTTTATTAATATAGACGAATTAATATATCTGCTGCGAAGAGATGTTGCCGAATATGATAAGTGGCTTCAAAAGAAAAAATCAGGAGACGAAACTGATAATTGTAAAATTGGTGTACAATTAAGGGAGCTGAGTCAAAGCATAAAGACAACAGAGATTAAGTTTTGGAAATTAAAATCGGATTTCAACAGATTTCTCATTATTAAAAATGTTATTCCAGGAAAATCAGATAATTCACTTGAACTAATTTAACAGATTTTCAAGTTTTTTCCGGTTCAGAATTTCAATATTCCCGTTCTTTATATCAATTATTTTTTCGTTGCGAAAATCACTTAGTGTACGGATAAGGGATTCAGTGGCAGTGCCTGCTATATTTGCAAGGTTTTCACGACTAATATCAATGATGAAGTTTTCATCTTTATTTTGAGGATATTTTTTTTGTAGTAGTAATAGTGCATCGGCTACTTTTCTGCGTAATGAATTATAGGCTAATCTTAACAATTGAAATTCTTTTTCACTGATATTCTTTGCCAATAGTTCAATAAACTTTCTGGATACTTCCTGATTGTTATTCAATAAATCTTCAAAATCTTTTTTTGGGATTAAAGCAAGTTCAGTTTCATCTATAGTTTCAGCTGTATCTTTATAGGTTGTTCCTTCAAGCAGTGCAATATGCCCAAGAAAGTCGCCGGGGCTGTATAAATCAGTTACCAGTTCCTTACCCTCTTCATTCACCTTGTATGTTTTTACTTTTCCTTTTAAGACATAAAATAGTCTGTTTGGATGATTGCCTTCAAAGTAAACGATTTGTTTTTTTTTGTACTTATTTACATTTCGTCCCTCTACCATAGTGTGAAGAGGATCCTTATCTAATGATGAACGTAAAAGAATGCCAATCCCTTCAATACCGGGTGGTAATTGACTTTTAAGTAATTCCATTTTTTTAAGTCGGCTATCTACTGCATCCAGGAGTTCTGTTCCCGTAAAAGGTTTTGTGATGTAGTCATCTGCACCCATTTCCATTCCTTTTCTGAAATCACTTCGTTCTGTTTTTGCAGTAAGAAAAATAAACGGTGTATTTTTAATGTCATCATTTTTTTTAATTGCATGCAGAACACCATACCCGTCTAACTCAGGCATCATAATGTCACAGATTATTAAATCGGGTTTGTTTTCAATTGCTCTTTGGACTCCTGTTTTGCCATTTTCTGCCACTATTACATTGTAGTTTGATAGTTCCAGTATTTCGGCTGTATTGCTGCGAATGTCATCATTGTCTTCAATCAGCAGTATCTTTTTCATGTAGTCCTGTTTTAGTATTAAATGTAATTATAAATTCAGTTCCTTTTCCGAGTTCACTTTTATATTCAATTGTTCCTTTTAATATTTCTGTATATTTTGCCACTATATGAAGGCCAAGTCCGGTGCCCTGAACGTCTGCCACATTTGCCCCCCGAAAAAAACGTTCCATGAGGTGTTTCTGATCCTCTTTGGAAATACCTATACCATTATCTTTTACTTTCAAAAACAGAGTTTCATTATGACAAATTGTGCTTATTTCAATGGTTTTGTTTTCCGATGAAAATTTACTGGCATTCGAAACCAGGTTCATTAAAATATGCCTTATTATTGAAGTGTCAAGCCATACCATCTGATTCCCCTCATGTATATAATTTATAGTTTGACCGTTTTTTAAAGTGTGCTTTATTTCTTCTGTAAATACCGTTATCAGTTGACGGATATTAAATTCTGAAATTCTGGTATAAATTTTTCCTTCTTCAATTTTGCCTACATTAAGGAAGTCGTTCAGGATATCGGTCAGCATATTTACTGATGCAATGATTCGTTGCAGGTGTCTCTCCCGTTTGGGTTGATCTTTTTCAGAGGTGTATTTTTCAATGAGGTAAGCCGATGAAAGAATCGTACTGAGTGGCGTCCGGAACTCATGTGATGCCATAGATACAAATCTTGACTTCAATTCATTTAATTCTTTCTCCTTTTGTAATGATCGTCTCAGGTTTTCTTCTACCTGTTTAAGCTCTGATATATCCACAGCTACTCCGATATAACCCGTAATCTCATTTTTCTTATTACGCAGGGCAGTAACAATTTTTGAAACCGGGAAACGGCTCCCGTCTTTTCTGACAAAAATCCACTCATCTTTTTGCTGAATGTTTCTTTTTGCTTTGGCGGTATACGTTTCAAAGCCAGGGTTTATGGTTTCTCCTAGTTCTTTTGAAAACTGGATAGCTCTTTGTTTTAATTCTTCCTGACATCGAAAAGCAATGGGAGTTAGTTTCCCTATTACTTCATCTGCTTTGTAACCGGAACATTTTTCTGCTTCAGGGTTAAAACTTTGAATTATGCCCTCCGTATTTGTGGATATTATAATCGCACCCGCATTCTCAAGAACTGCTTTATGAATAGCACTCGCTTCGTCTAATTTTTCTTTTGATTTCTTTAATTGGTTAATTGTATCCAACAGTTCTTTAGTCCTTTGTTCTACAATAGTTTCCAGTTGATTATTTAAGTTCTCAAATTTATCTTCAGCATTTCTTTGAGCTGAAGTATTGTTGAGGAATATTATAATATAATGTTTGCCCTCATGTTTGTATTGGCTAAAACTGATTTCAGCAGAAAATGTTGTTCCATCTTTTTTTAATAGGCAAAGCTCATTTTTCTTCTTCTTTTTAATTGAAAATGGATTTTTTAAATATGTTTTATAATAAGTTTCATACCTATTGTGATATTCAATTGGCAGCAGCGTTTCAATTTTTTTGTCTTTCAGTTCGCTTTCTTTTCTGTAACCCAATTCTGACAGAGCAAAAGGGTTGACTGCATGAATAATCCCATTCAGGTCAATAAAAAAAATACTCATTGAGGCATTCATAAAAAATGCTTCAAAATAACCCGTAGGAGATTCTTTTCTTGTGGAAACTACCTGCATCATGTGTAAAATGTGAAGTTCAATAAAGCCCGGCCTGTTTTAGCTGATTGTAGTCAATCGTTGGGGTGATAATTGGCAGGAAACGGCATTTGTTGTGGTGAATGGCGTATTTAACGAAGCTATATCGAAAATGCACACCTGTTTTGAGTGGATATTATATAATATGACTATGTAACCTCGAAACAAAAGAGGGTGAAATGGGACTGATTCGTTGATATTGTAAAATCACACTCATCTTTCGCACTGATTTGTGTCATTTAAAAAAGGCCTTCTACAAACTATTTTTAAGCAATGATTTTTGATTACTATTAACTATGGCTGATCACCCAACCAATAGTGTTGAAAATGCCGAAAAGGATTTCAAAAGCCTTTTCATTACAGGCGGAATTACAACTATTATCGCTTTAGGTGGAATTCTTTTGGATATAATAATAGGCTCGCTAACAGGGGGGGATCTGACTACTTTGCCGCAAACGGCTGTTGACAGATTTACGCAGTTGCATAACAATTCACTGTTGGGTCTATATAATCTTGACTTGTTGAATGTTATTAATCAATTATTATTGGTGCCGGGATATTTTACCCTTCTTACTGTACATCGAAAAGTAAAGCCCGCTTATGCAGCACTTGCATTCATCATTTTTCTTTCTGGCACAATAATCTTTATTGCCAATAACACTGCGTTGCCAATGCTTGAACTCAGCAGTAAATATGCTTTTGCCAACTCTGATACTCAGAAATTATTTTTTGAAGCAGCAGGAGAGGCTATGCTTGCAAGAGGTGCACACGGAAGCTTAGGTGTTTTCATCGGGTTTATATTGCCAAATATTGCGGGGATTATAATATCGGTAGTAATGATAAAAGGGAAAATATTTTCTACAATGGCTTCTTATTTTGGAATTACCGGAAACTCTTTATTAGTGATATACCTTATTCTGATAACATTCACTCCGGCAATAAAAAATATGGCAACTGTTTTTGCATTACCAGGCGGGCTTTTGGTTATGGCATGGATGATATTATTTACTATAAAACTTTTCAAATTGGGACAGCTAAAATCTTAAATTATGAACAACAATACATTATCTGAAAAACTCATCAGGTATTCTTTAGGTTTCTTGTTTTTGTTTGTAGCATTAAACGCATTTGCCGGAGGGTATTATGGAATGTCGGGAGCGAGAGATGTCCCTTTAGACTGGTTAAAGAGCAGCCCGTTTCACAGTTATTTTATTCCGGGCCTTTTTCTTTTTGTTTTTGTAGGTGGTTCCTCTTTGATAGCAGCCATTGCTGTATTTAAGCGACATCATTTGGCTCGTAAAGCAGCTTTTATTTCCGGCTTCATTACTCTGATTTGGCTTTCCATGCAAGTAACTGTAATCGGATACGTTTCGTGGATGCAGCCAACTACTGCAATTGTGACTGTAATTATAATACTATTAACCTTAAAACTACCTGTTTTTGGACACCGATAGAATAAGTAATCGTAGTGATACAGATATTTTAAAATCCTAATAGCACTTTATGTCTGATTAATTGAAGAATATTATATGCTTAAGTATTTTTTCACCTTTATAATTTTTGCCCATGGACTTATACATTTACTGGGTTTTGAAAAGGCTTACCGTTTTGGGAGTATATCACAATTAACCAGAGACATTTCAAAACCGCTGGGCTTATTATGGCTTTTCACGGGTATTTTATTTATCACAGCCATAATTTTATTTTATTCTGATAATGACAAATGGTGGCATGCAGGTGCTATAGCTGCTGTAATTTCTCAGTTATTAATATTTTCAGTTTGGAAAGAAGCTAAGTACGGAACGAATGTAAATATCATTGCATTGACTATAGTGTTTTTTGGGTATTCAATGCAAAAATTTGAAAACAAGTATAAAAAAGATGTTTCCGAAAATTTGTTGCATGCAAATACGATTTCAACTGATTTACTAACGGAAAACGATTTGACTCAGTTACCGGTTCCGGTGCAAAAATATCTCAGGTATGTGGATGTGCTGAATAAACCCAAAGTAAAAAATGTAAGAATTGAATTTTACGGGCAAATGCGGGAAAAGGGTAAAGAATGGTTCCCGTTTACTTCTGAACAATACAACTTTTTTGAGGAATATACCCGCCTGTTTTTTATGAAGGGAAAAATGTTTGGCACAACAATACCGGGTTATCATGCCTATAAAATTAAATATGCAAGTATGGATATCAGATTACTTGGTGTTTTCCCGGTTGTTAATATAACAGGCGATACGTTCTTCAAGGCAGAAACAGTAACCCTGTTTAATGATATGTGTTTGTTTGCCCCTGCAGCTTTGATTGATAGAAGAATTACCTGGGAAAATATAGATAGCAATTCAGTAAAAGCAACTTTAAATAATAACGGAACTATTATCAGCGCCATGCTTTATTTTAACAGGGAGGGACAACTCATCAATTTTGTTTCAGACGACCGCATAGAAGTTTCAGATATGAAAAATTATCGCTTTTCTACCCCTGTAAAAAATTATAAAAATATTGGAGGATTTAATTTAGGCACTTATGGTGAAGGAATATGGCATTATCCAGACGGAACATTTATATATGGACAGTTTAATGTGAAAAACGTGCAATACAATGTAACAGAATGAGAATGTAAATAACAACATAAATATTTCAGTCATGAATCAGCACATATATAAAATCGGATTTTGGTCGGGTATTATTGCTTTTGTTGCTACGGCGTCTTTTGTCATTGTGCAGGTATTACAGGTGACAGGTGTTTTCAAATTTCCGATGGATGAAATATTAATTTACAGCACTTCATTTTGCATTGTCATCCCATTTATGTTTGAAATGCTGGCTTTGCATTATTCCACACCTGTTGAAAAAAGGTTCTGGAGTCATGCTGCACTTATTTTTACCATTTTATATTCGGTGTTTGTTACTGCCAATTATATTGTTCAATTAGCCACCGTCGTCCCCATGAAGCTGGCGGGAAAAGCAGAAAGTGTTGCTGTGCTGGAGCAAACTCCTCATTCCATGTTTTGGAATTTTGATGCACTGGGTTATATTTTCATGGGACTTGCAATGTTTGCTGCGGTACCACTGTTTGAGAACAATGGATTTCAAAAGTGGGTGAGATGGGCTTTAATAGCGAATGTGCTTATGACACCATTGATATCTATTGTATATTTCTATCCTGTATTTTCTGTCACCTTATTATTTCTTGGTTTTCCCTGGGGTATTACGGCGCCGTTGGCAATGTTAATGCTGGCACTTTGGTTTAAAGAGGAATTGAGTTTGGCTCATTTAAAAACAAAATAAAATGAAAATATTAGTTGTGGGAGCAAGTGGAAAGACAGACCGGCTATTGGTAGAACAATTGTTGAGTTTTGGGCAAAGCGTTAAGGTGATTGTACGTTCACCAGATGCAATACCAGAACACTGGAAAAATAGAGAGCGTTTGATAGTTATCAAGGGTAACATATCTGAGATGAGTGAACAGGAAATGTCCAATCATCTTATAGATTGCCAGGCGGTGGCGTCTTGCCTTGGTCACAATCTAACATTGAAAGGCATTTATGGAAAACCCAGAAAACTGGTAACCGATGCCGTTCAGTTGCTTTGTAATGCCATACAACGAAATACACCGGAGAAGCCGGTTAAATTTGTTTTAATGAATACAGCTGGTAATCGAAACAGGGACCTGAGCGAACCCATTTCATTCGCGCAAAGATTTGTGGTTGCCTTACTTCGCGTATTGTTGCCGCCGCACCCCGACAATGAAAAAGCTGCGGATTTTTTTAGAGTAAACATTGGTGAAAACAATCCGTTTATTGAATGGATAGTAGTGCGCCCCGATACTTTATTTGACTCGGATAGCATGTCCAGGTACGAATTACATGCTTCTCCAACAAGGAGCGCTTTATTTAATGCAGGTAAAACAAGCCGTATAAATGTGGGACATTTTATGGCGACATTAATAACCGACGATATTGTGTGGAATAGATGGAGAGGGCAAATGCCGGTAATTTATAACAAGTAAAATACACAATTAGTTGACATGCCTGGCGAAGACGACAGTTATTTTTTCAAGACATCAGATAACCTCAATCTGTTTGTTTACGATTTCAAACCATGTAACGATTACAAGGCTTCCATTTTTATTATTTCCAGTATCACCGGCATTAACCACCACGTTGAAAAAGACATCATAGATCTTTTAGCTAATGATGAGAACAGGGTGATTGTGATGCATCCAAGAGGAACTGGCTATTCCGAAGGTGTGCGTGGCGATATTCAAACCATCGGCTCTTTTATTGATGACTATACAGAAATGATTAATTCAGACGATGACTATAATTCAAGGAAAATCCCTTTGTATCTTTTTGGGCATAGTATGTCCTGCGCTGTTTTACTGGCTATTGCAGATAAAATAGATAGTATTGACGGAGCCATATTAGTTAAGCCGCCTTATCTGCAAAAAACTGCGAAGGGAATGTCTCCCACATTGTGCCTGTACATCAAATTTGCTTTTTTCATGTTGTTTGCAAGACACAAACCAATTGTAAATATGGCCGGCAACCCGTCTATCATAGAAAATGAGGAAGACAAAATGGAATCTGATCAAAGACTTAGTGACCCTTTGCTGGTGAAATATTTCAGTTTGCATTATATGATTGAAGCCAGAAAGTTGTTAAAAGCTATGCCCGGATATGCGAAAAATGCCAATTATGCACTATTGCTACTTTATGGTGCGAATGATTTTATCGCAGATAAAAAAGGATGTGATTTAATTTTTAAATACTGGAAAAATGAGAATAAATCGTACGAGATCGTTGCTAATGGTACGCATGGTAAATCAACAGTAAGGCTTGCTGCTAATAGCATATTTAAATGGATAAAAAAAGGAAATATCAAACATGGAAGGAAGGTTTTAGAAGGAAGTTTTAAAACGAATGAAACAAAATACTAAATGAATGGGTATAACTAAGTTAGTTTGAAGACTTGTGAAGCCTCAAAAAGCGGAACGGGAATAATATTCTAAAAGGTATCAATAAACAATAAGTCCCCGGCATAACGTTTTATATTTACTCGTTTCTTTCTTTGAGAATTTGATATTTCTCAGGCTACTCTACGGGTATTGCCAATAGTGGTATTTTAGTATGATATGCCATACTCCTGGTCATGCTTCTGTTGAAAATCCGGTCCCAAAATCCCCGTGTATGTGTAGTCATAACCAGCATATCAATAGAATATTCATTTATGTATTTCATAATAGTATCATCAAATTCTTTTCCTTCCAGATGTTCTGTTTTGAATTTTATATGCTTAAACTTTGTAGGAAGTGTATCCTGGTAGGCATTTAGCAACCTGGCATGTTCTAAATAATTAGTCAAATCTTTGTCATCGGTATCCGTAAATACAGCTATATGCACAAGTGCTTCTTCCATTTCTGCCAGTTCCAGTACAGGAATCAAAGTTTTATCATCGGCTGAAAATTGACGGGTGGCAATTAAAATATTGTTAATTCCATTCCATTGTGCTTTTATGGGTATGGCCAGTACGGGAATGGTTGATATGCCGATAATGTTTGCAGTAGTGCTGCCCCAAAGCATTCTGTTTATACCACTGGCACCGCGGGTTCCCATCACAATAAGGTCTGCATTTTCTTCAGTAGCGCATTTTAAAATTGATTCACTGATACTACCCTTAAAGAATTTTGTACTAATTTTTGCAGCAGATTTTTTTTCTGTCTTTTCTTTAAGAGCTTGTAATTTTTCTTTTGCATCTGCAATTATGATATTATTGTATTCTTCTAATATTCCTTTTGCGGGTGAAAGAGAGCTGTCTACTGCTGCAAAAGCATTCAATAAAATAATCCCGGCGTTAGCTTTGTTAGCTATTGCTACTGCGTAATCTACTGCCTTTGAGGCATTGTCTGAAAAATCTGTAGGAACGAGTATTTTTTTCATAATTCATCTGATTGGATAATAAGTAAAGGTATTTGTGTGAAATGCTACAAACGATGATCAATGTCATAGGAGTTAATGATTTAATTGGTGTCTTAAAAATTAGGATTTGCAAATAATTTAATGGAGGTGTGATCCAAAAATGTGTATTCATACATAAATAAAGTCCGTAAAGAAAAACTCTGTGAAACATCAGACATTTCACGTAACCTGAAACCTGAAACCTGAAACCTGAAACCTGAAACCTGAAACCTGAAACCTGAAACCTGAAACCTGAAACCTGAAACCTGAAACCTGAAACCTGAAACCCGAAACCTTCCCCTCACCAATATCCTTTTTGCCGTTACATTCCCCCGATATACCTCAAACTAAGCAGAAACCCTATTTGCTAAGTATATTTATTTATAATTTTAACTATCATGAAAAATAAAACAACCCAGGCAGCCATTCATATTGGAGGTTGTGTTTTATTTTTAGCCTTACCATTTTTGTTTTCACCCGACAGGTCGCGGGGGTTCTTTTCCGTGATTCGCAACCCGGGGTATTTCAGCGATCTGATCCGGTATATATTTTTAATATTATTTTTCTATTTTAATTACTACTTTCTCGTTCCACGGTTTTATTTTCCTGAGAAGTATGCGCAATATTTCCTAATCGTCATAATTTGCTTTCTTGTTATTAGTGCTATTCCGCAATTTTTCTTCAGGTTACCAGGGGAAATCAGGCACCCTCCTGAATTTTTTCCAGGTCAAAAACCAGCCCCCCATAGAGAAATACCGGGAGGTGGTTGGGGTATGTTACGCCAGAATATTTTTCTTTTCCTGGCTATTTTCTTTTTCTCACTCCTGTTACGTATCAGCAACAAGTGGCGGGCTGTCGAAAAGGAGAAAACTTACAGTGAATTATCCTATTTAAAAGCCCAGATCAATCCTCATTTCTTATTTAATACATTGAACAGTATTTATGCACTTGCTATTGAAAAATCGGACGATACCGCTGCAGCAATTGTAAAGCTCTCTGCTATGATGCGATATGTTCTGGCAGATGCGGGTAACAATTATGTTCCTTTGGAAAAAGAGATTAATTATATTAAGGATTACGTGGAATTGCAGGAACTCCGCTTTGGTAAAGCTGTACCCCTTGAGCTAATGGTTACCGGGAGCCCGGCCGGACTTAAAGTGGCACCCCTGCTATTGATCACATTTGTGGAAAACGCTTTCAAATATGGGTTAAATGCAGAAGAAGATGCATTTATTTGCATTACCATTGATATAGAGGGAAGCACACTTAAAATGCAGGTGTATAACCGTATCGTAAAAGTACAGCAGGGGATGGCAGATGGTCATGGAATTGGGATAACGAATACAAAAAACAGACTGGATCTTTTATACGCTTCACGACATGAACTTCACATAAAAAATACTGGAAAAGATTTTACCGTTTTACTTACTTTGGATCTTCAATGATACAAGCTGTTGCCATAGATGATGAATTGCCTGCGCTGAATATAGTTCAGCACTTTTGCGCAAGAACAGGTTTTGTTAACCTGCAGAAAACTTTTTATCAACCAGGTGAAGCTTTGAAATATCTCAGGAAATTTCCCGTTGACCTGATCTTCCTGGATATTAATATGCCTTCGCTAAACGGTATTGATCTGTATAAATCCGTTTCGCAGGATACGATGGTAATATTTACTACAGCCTATAGTGAGTATGCAGTGGAAGGGTTTAATTTAAGTGCAGTAGATTACCTGCTAAAACCTTTTACTTACAAGCGTTTTTTGCAAGCGGCTGAAAAAGCCAGAGATTTTCATGCCTACCAATTGCAGAAGGATAATACTACCGCCCCATACCTTTTTGTAAGAGCCGATTATAGCCTGGTAAAAATAGAAACCGATACTATAAGCTACATAGAAGGGCGGGATGATTATGTGAAAATATACTTCAAAAATAGAAAACCCTTAGTTACCAGGATGACTATGAAGAATATATTGGAAAAGCTTCCTGCGAATCAGTTTGTCCGAATTCACCGGTCATATGTTGTTGCACTCCGTAGCGTTGAAAGTGTAAGAAATAAGATGGTTACCATTGGTGATGCAAAGCTTCCTGTTGGCAATAGTTTCGAAGAAAATTTCTTAAAGAATTTTAACAAATAACACCCCTCTGCCGCAGGATATTTCATTTTTGCCGCTATTAGTTTACTGCATTTTTTTTTGTTGTCATATTTGCTTTAAGTCTATATTCCAAATCAGAAAAAATATTTTTTATGGAAAGAAAAAGATTCTTAAAACAGAGCATGGCGGCACTTGGAATTGCTTTTGTAGCCCCGATGGCAGGATGCAATAAAAGCGATGTAGTTTCCGATAATAGCACAAGCAATGATTCAAAAGGAACAGGATCGGATACTTGTACAGTTGCCCCCACTGAAACGGAAGGACCTTATCCTTCCAAAAACCCCTCTGCTTATGTAAGAAGCGATATTACCGATGGCAGGTCGGGATATAAAATGACTGTAAATATAACAATAGGTAAAGTGAGCAATAATTGCAGTCCCCTGGAAGGCGCCATTGTTGATATCTGGCATTGCGATGCAGAGGGTAATTATTCCGAATACAGTAGCGGATCAACTTCTCTTCATTTTCTTCGTGGCAGGCAGACAACAGATGCAAGCGGACTTGTCACCTTTACTACTATTTTTCCGGGCTGGTACCAGGGCCGTGCTACGCATATTCATGTACACGTGTTCAATTCTTCGGGTACTTCTCTTAAGGTGACACAAATAGCTTTTCCAGAAGGTTCCGGCAGCGCTTTACTTGCTGTTAACGGATACAAAAAAGGCATGAACGGCTATACTTATAATGCACAGGATAATGTTTTCTCGGATGATACAACGGGTGTGGAAATTGCCACTGTTACCGGAAATACGACAAACGGTTTTTCCCTGGTGCATAATATTAATGTTCCCTGATATTGGATAAATAAATAAGATGAATCGGAAAGTAATCACTTTATGTTACCGGAAAATCATTGATGCCCAATCGCCGGGACGGTGGGAGAAACTGGTATTTGAAGATAGTTATACCGAATTTCTTATACAATCGCAACTCTTCAATCCGGAAAAGAAGCATGCCCGTTTCAGCGAATTGCTGCAAAATGTACCCGGAACAAAAAAGCTGCATTTCCTGGTGAGCGCGGCAGTTGTAAATTATGTGAAGCAGCTGAATAACAGGATACCCGATGTCACCAACAGCCTGGGAAAGTCGTTTTTAAATTTTCAACATTATTTTTTTGAGATCATAAACTCCGATATTAAAGACAGGTCGGCACATAGTGTGGCCATTAATTTTTACAGCCCGCCCCTGTTATGGCATGATTCGGTAGATGGCTATCTATTATTATCGGAGAAGAAAGACACTAACCTGCTGGAAATGCAAACTGATATGCTTCAGTTGCGCCCATTTTTAAGTATATATACCCTTCAAACAGAGCAATATGATTGAACAGGATTCTTCAAAAATATTTTTGTCTGAAGAACGCGGCCATAATGAATCTTCAGCTTTCAGGAGTTACAGTACTTTCAACTTCGGCAAATACTTCAATAGTAACAAAGAAGCCTTTGGAGCTTTATATGTACTCAATGATGATACTATTGCAGGAGGCTGTTCGGCAACAATGGTGATAGACCGGGATTGCTATTCAATCATTATTCCGCTGGTGGGCGGTATGGATTACCACGATAGTGCCGGCAATAGTTTTTACATCAGTGCCGGTGAGGTCTTTATGCTACCCGTATCCCGTGGCTTTGTTATTGCATTATCGAATCCTTATGAAGATGCATTGGTGAATTACCTGCATCTCAGGGTGAAGATGAAAACATATATACCATACAATATCCCCTTTATCTTTAATCCGGACTTTGGAGCAACGGGAAATGGTTTTACCGAAGTCATTTCTCCGGCGATATGCCGCGATATGGCGCTCCCATTTGCAATAAGTCTTGTAAAACTTCGTGGAAGATCAGATGTTTTATATTCATTAAGTAAAGCTTCAGGTGGACTTTATGCCTATTCCATACAGGGTGCATTTGAGGTACAATACCGCTTATTACAGCCAAGAGACGGGCTAGCCTTGTGGGATGTTAAGGAAATTGAGGCCGAAGCGCTCAGTAATGAAGCTATTTTAATGGTTATAGAACTATATGAGCCGGGCTAAAGCATCCGTAAACTGCTGTCGCGAAATCATCGTCGCCCCAAGGCTTTCAAGATGAGGTGTATATACCTGACAGTCTATTAGCTGCACACCTGCCTGTTGCAATTGTTGTATATATTTTATAAAAGCATATTTACTTGCATTGCTTACATTGCTAAACATACTCTCTCCAAAAAATACTTTTCCTATCCTCACACCATACAGACCTCCGGCGAGTTTGCCGTCTATCCATGCTTCTGCACTATGTGCATAGCCAAGCGCATGGAGCCTGGTGTAGGCGCTCTCAACTTCATCTGTTATCCAGGTGCCATGCTGGTTATTTCGCTTTATATTTTTGCAATGATGAATGACTTCGCTGAAACAGGCATTGACAGTAAAGCGAAATGCCTCCTTCCTCAGCAACTGTTGCATGCTTTTGCTTACACGAAGTTGCTCAGGAAATAATACGAATCTCGGATTGGGGCTCCACCATAAAGGAATATCACCTTCATACCAGGGAAATATACCACTTTCGTAAGCCAAAAGCAATCGTTCTACAGATAAGTCTCCGCCAATAGCCAATAAACCATCTGGCTCTGCCATATCTACAGGGGGAAATTTTAAATCATGTTGTAGTGCAAAAACTGCCATTGCCACGAAGATAAAAGAGATATTGTTTGATATAAGAATGTATAAGTGGGAAATATTATCTAAAAAAGCAAGATTTAAAATGAACAATTTATCACTAATAAAAACCGTAAATAAAATAAAACAATTAGTGCAACGGTTTTTAATGTAGCATTGTCAAAGATTTTTACAGACCCGGATGGCTGATTATCAACAATTAGTAAAAGAATGCCTTAAAGGTAAGGCCAAGGCACAGCAGGAGCTTTATGAGCTTTTTGCTGAGCAGATGCTTGGTATTTGTTATCGTTATACCAAATCATTGGCAGATGCGGAAGACATACTTCAGGAAGGATTTATAAAAGTGTTTAAATATTTACATCAGTACCGGTCCGATGGGGAATTGGGAGCATGGGTAAGGCGTATTATGGTAAATACTGCTATTAACTACCTGAAACAAAATAGTAAATACCAGTATGATCTTTCTTTTACTGACACAACCCTGCACCCGGTTTCCGAAGATAATCCACAATTACGTCTGCAGGCGAAGGAACTGGCTAACCTGGTAAGGCAATTACCTACAGGCTACCAAACTGTATTTAATATGCATGCAGTAGAGGGGTTTACACATGTGGAAATTGGAGAAATTATGGGTATAAGCGAGGGTACCTCCCGTTCGCAATATATGAGGGCAAGAAATTTATTGATCAATTGGATAGAAAAGTATTCTGTTGAAGCTAAACTGGGAAACTATGCCGGAAAATGATTTTGAAAAAGAAGTACAACAGTTGTTTGATGGTTTCAAACTTAAACCAACTGCTGAAGTATGGACAAAGGTGCATACCCGCATCAGGAATGATAAAAGAAAACGAAGGTATATTTTATGGCTTCCTTTGTTGTTGCTCATGTTAGGGGCAGGCAGCTATTGGATGGCTGTAAATAAAAACAGCCTGCTAATTGCAGAACCGCTGGTAAAAAATTCCGAGAATACAACTTCGTCCACTGAAAAAAATACAAAAGAGGCATTTGAGATACCTGATGATGAGAGTAGGAATGCAGGATTGCCAACTCAAAAAATAAATAATAAAGGACTTTCAGCTAAAGGGGGCGAAAATCAGTACAACAGTAATAAAATAATCAAAGATGGTTTAGGGTCTGATCTGTCGCTTTCTGCTGAACTAGTAGCAGGCAGAAAGCAATTGGCGAACAACAACGCGCCGGATTTGAATATCGAGAATGCTTCAACTACACATCCGGCGCCTGTTGTCGCCCACATACAAAAGCCTTCCATTAGTTTTGAATTAAGTAAAAACAATGACAATAATTTGATACAAAAAGACGGTGAGATTAATGAATTGCTTATTTCAGACCGTACAACAGCATCTGTTCATAATTATTCCATATCCGGTGTACCGCAGAAAGTTGTCGTTCGTAGTGGTATTCCAATCAATGTGGAAGCTGTAAAATATATAAGCCGCTTAACCCTGTCATCCGGACCTGTAGTAAAATTAGGGAAGAAGAAATTATGGGAGTTTGGAATTGAGGGTGGGGTAGGTGTGACAAAGATGGGCAATGGTATTGCCGAGCTTTTAAGTTTACGTTCTGATGTTGATAAATCAATGGCACCAAACAATATGGGGTTAGTAAACAGCGGTAGCAATATTAGCAATCTTGCAGGCAGAAACAATATCTATGTAATGGCTTTAGCGCCTTCGGCTTCTTCTGTAGAACCCGGTATGGCATGGCATCTTGGAATATTTACTAAATGGCATTTTAAAGACAGGATTTCATTGAGTACCGGGCTTCAGTATAATTATTTATCTACGCACAGGCAAGTGGGTAAGATTTTTTATCCTAATAGTTTTAATAATCAGAATCTTTCAGCACCTTCATATTCTGCATGCTATCCCGGAGATGAAACCATTGATTATACCAACAAATATCATTATATCACAATGCCTGTTGGTCTGCAATGGCAATTGAATAAGGGAAATAAACTGCCCGTTGAATTAAATGTAGGCGCCGACCTGTCGTGGATGACAACTACCAACGCCCTGCATTATAATGGCAATACCGGTTCTTATTTTGAAGACAAAGGGAGGTTTAATAAATTTCAGGCAGGAATTTCTACAGGATTGTCAGTAAGGTTGTTTCAGCACAATAAGCATCCACTGGATATTGGCCCTGTGTTTCAATATAACATTACCAATTTGTTAAAGAAGGGGTATGATAACAATCAAAATATCATTTATGGTGGAATAAATGCCCGGTTGGTACTCTGGAAAAAATAGTCTGCCCTAAAATTTTTTTTATGCAACGGTAATTAAGAACTTTTTGTCAGTTCTTGTAAACTAACCGTTATGTTGAAACGAAATCTTGCTGCCAGTTTTCCTTTTATTTTATTGTTTTTGTCCGGATCTCTGAGTTGTGTGAAAGACCACTGTACACAAACCTATCAATATTTTGTTCCTGTATATAAAACTACTGAGCAGGTGCGGGCTAATATTAAAAGCAATGCACCCATAACAATTGAAAGTGCAGGGAAATTGTATGTACGCGGGAGGTACATCTTGCTGAATGAAATTGACAAGGGTATCCATATCATTGATAATGCTAATCCATCTTCACCACAAAATGTTGCCTTTATAGATATTCCCGGAAATATGGATATGGCGGTGAAAGGAAATACACTCTATGCTGATGCCTATACAGACTTAGTTACTATTGATATCTCTGATCCGTTGCATGCAAAACTCACTGCTGTAGTAGAAGGCACTTTTCCTTTCCGGCAGTACTATGGAGGTTTTTATCCTGATACTTCCAAGGTAATAGTTGACTGGGTGAAACGGGATACCACGATCAATATTGATTGTGGCAATGGCGGTTTCTTCGGTATTGATTTCAATAAGCATGAAGTATTCATGTATAACGATGTCGCAGCACTGGCTAATTCATCCTCTTATTTGTTTAACTCGTCGTCCCCCACAAAATCGTCGGTTTCTCCTTTGGGTGTGGGTGGTTCTATGGCCCGGTTTGCCATTGCTCAAAACTATCTCTATACGGTTACTACTTCCGATTTGAATGTATTTGGTATAAATAATCCGCAGTCACCTTCATTTAGCAACAAAGTTAGTATCGGGCAGAACATTGAAACCATTTATCCATTCAAACAAAAATTATTCATTGGTTCCAGCACAGGTATGTTTATCTATAATATCTCTGATGGTGCCCATCCCCAAAAGGAAGGACTGTTTGCTCATGTACAAAGTTGCGACCCGGTAATTGCTGATGATAAATATGCTTATTCAACCCTCAGAACAGGTACTACCTGTAATGGGGTTAATCAACTGGATATTCTGGATATTTCGGATATTAATAATCCAACACAAGTAAAAAGCTACTCCATGACCAATCCCTATGGGTTGTCTAAAGACGGTAACCTCTTGTTTATATGTGATGGCAGAAGCGGATTAAAAGTGTATGATGCGTCAGATGTCAGGAATATAATACCGCTGAGTGTTGTAAGTGATATCGAAACTTTTGATGTGATTGCCATGAACGGAATAGCATTGGTGGTTACTTCAAAAGGTTTGTACCAGTATAGTTATGCGGATCCCGTAAATCCTGTATTGTTAAGCAAAATGGAAATAACTATATGAAAACAGTTCGCCTAACCATAACTTTTTTATTTTGTAGCATCTTCGCTATATCGTTTGCACAAACAACAAAGCAGAAAGTTTTTTTTCATTCACAGGAGCAGTTGGGTTTGCTTAATGGAAATGGTGCTGTATCTGCGGGGATGCAAAGTGTAAATGGTCTTGAGATGGGTAACTGGTTTGCGGGACTTGGGGTTGGTATTGATTTTTACCGTTATCGCTCCGTTCCGCTTTTTGTGGATGTTAAAAGATATTTTAAGATAGCCAATGGTAACCGGTTGTTTTTTTATGGTGATGGGGGTTATAATTTCCCATGGAGTGAGGGAGATGAAGAACTTTTTTCATCCTGGGGTGGAACAACAAAAATAGAAAGAGATGGCAAAGGGGGTACTTACTTTGATACAGGTGGCGGTTATGCAATTCCGTTCCGTAAAGCTAATGCTCTTTTGCTCAGTTTAGGATTTTCTCACAAATACTTTAGTGAGAAAGTAGTAACAGTACATCTTGTAGGTAGCGATGCCATAGCGACAGATATTCAGCATTACAGTTATAGTTTTAATCGTATAATCATAAAAATAGGATGGCAGTTTTGATAAAGAAAGCGGCTACTATATCAGGGCTATATTTAACCTTTATCATGGGGATAAGCGGTTGCAGGAAGGATGATATTCAAACTAATTGCGCAGCAATTCTCCAGGCACTGAAGGATGATAATAAAGAAATGTTAGCGAAAGAAATCAATGCGGTAATAGGATCCCTTAATCTTAATCATTCTTCCCTGTATAATAGTCAGCAGGAGGATATGGACAGATTTATAGAAAAACTAAATGCCTGCGGATCAATACATACAAGAGTCTTGTGCCTGTGGTGTGTGGAGACTTTACCACCTCAAACGGAAATTTATGTTGAATATATGAAGGAAGGGGTAACAAATACAAAAGTTATTGATCTTATCCGGGAGAAAGACTTTGGTTTCAGGTTTGCTAATTTACATTAATTACTACTTGTGTAGATTATTATATATGGACGGTTAGGATACAAGGATGCCTTTATGGGCATCTTTTTTTTTATTGCTGTATGAATTTGAGATTTCTTTTAATCCCTGCAAATTTTGACCTTTTAAGTGGTGAATGCCTGAAAATTATTTTAAAATTTTCCTCTGTTAATGCTTCCCAGTCCTGAGTGGAAAAGTTGAGTATTTCAGGTAAAGGAGAAAAAGCTGCTTCATGTGTTGGAGTACTGAACCTGTTCCAGGGGCATACTTCCTGGCATACATCGCAGCCAAACATCCAATTGTCAAACTTCCCTTTCATCTCATCAGGGATAAGCATATCCTTTAGTTCAATGGTA
>JAFDXG010000201.1 GCA_018268105.1 Bacteroidota bacterium
ACGCAGATTTTCACAGATTATTTTTCTATGTACATCAGTGGTATCTGTGGCAACTATTTTCTCTCACAGATTGCACAGATTTTCACAGATTATTTTTCTATGTACGTCAGTGGTATCTGTGGCAACTATTTTCTCTCACGGATTGCACAGATTTTCACAGATTATTTTTCTGTGTACATCAGTGGCATATGTGAGTAACCAATTTCTCTCACAGATTACGCAGATTTTCACAGATCATTTTTTCTGTGTACATCAGTGGCATATGTGGCAACTATTTTCTCTCACAGATTACGCAGATTTTCACAGATTATTTTTCTGTGTACATCAGTGGTATCTGTGGCAACTATTTTCTCTCACAGATTACGCAGATTTTCACAGATCATTTTTCTGTGTACATCAGTGGCATCTGTGGCAACTATTTTCTCTCACAGATTACGCAGATTTTCACAGATCATTTTTTCTGTGTACATCAGTGGCATCTGTGGCAACTATTTTCTCTCACGGATTGCACAGATTTTCACAGATCATTTTTTCTGTGTACATCAGTGGTATCTGTGAGAACTATTTCCCGCAGATTTTTCAAATAACTATTTATTTTTTCATTGCCATTTCCAATGATTTGGTAGTAGTGTAGTATTTGGTCAGCATATTTGGCACTTCCCAGTCCGGGAGTTTATGGTTTTTCAGGTATTGCAAATACCTTTCCATCACTTGTGCAAAATGGGCTTCATGTCCTATATCGTATTTAGCAGGTACAACTACTTTCCATTCGCCGTTAGTTTGTTTTTCTGCGGTAACTCCGGGGTAAGAAGCATCTATTTTCTTTAAGGCTTCCTGCACGATACCCTCAAATTGATTATCACCTTTTTTTAGGGGTAAAATGTACAGCACAGGCTTATAGTTTTCTTTTTCAGTCTGTCGGATTTCAAGCGTACATTTTGTGCCTTTCACTATTGCGTGATGTGAATCTCCGCCAGCGGCAGCTTTATAATCCCATCTTGCTATAATCTTTACGGGTATGCCTTTCAGGGTGTAATTCATTTCACCGTTTGCATGGGTTTGAAGAATAGAGTCGTTGCTGATATATGGTTTCAGAAATTCAGGATAACTGTCACTGCCTGTGATGGATTTAAACTGGGTAGGAGTGAGCGGTGTGGGCCATATTTTTGCACTGCTGATTTTAATATCATTTTGATAATTCAATACTTCATTGGGAAGACATTGCCATTGTACTATATCCACCAGGTGCGTACCCACATCGGCTATAGCATCACCCTGCTGGGTAGGATCAAAAAACCAGGTTGGACGAACCAGCGGTTTTCCCGAAACATTTTTGAAGAAGTAGTGTATGCTTTCAATAAAAACAGCAGGATCCTTTTCGCTTCCTTTCTTTAATTCACCAAACAATGTACTGTCGTGCATCAATTCTTTTTGAAGGATATTGGTGATCTCCGATCTTTCCGTCATAATATCGTACAACAATACTCTTTGTTTTTCGGCTGTTTGAAAAGCTGTGACCAGTTTTTCAAAATTTGCGCTGTTAATCGCCATGGGTTTATCAGCAAGTACATTCAACCCCGAATCTACAGAACGCCGGATATAATCTGTTTTTAACCGGTTATTGCCTGCAAGCACCACTACATTTCCCTTTTTTTCTGCAAACATTTTTTCTGCAAAATCATTCCCTTTATACACAATTTCATTCCAGTGAGTTGGATCTTCAGTGCGGGTGTTGTATTGTTTGATGAGGTTAAGATGTGCCTCCACTTCTGGTCCGTCAGGTGCATATACATACACGTTACTGTCAATATCCGGATAGTTTTTTTTCTGTACCAAAGCAGCATGAAAATGCCCTGGGTCAAGTGTGATCAGTTTAACCATTTTTTTGTCGTTCTGCTGCATATCTGCTTTTTTTTCAGAAGGTGACTGGCAACCGAATACCGTCACCACAGATGCTAATAAAACTGTAAACCTTTTTGTCATAAATTTCTAATCTTTAATTTTTAAATCTCAGATATTATTTCTCAACACTTGTCTTAACATTAAATCCCTTATCAATCTGGTAGGGCCATCTTTGTGAACGGGTCAGCATAAAATTGGCTTCATCATCATTGTTGAATTTTTCCAAAACCGGATCCCAGTATAGTTTGCGGTTAAGTTTCATAGCAATATTATTGAGCAGGCATACAGAGCATGCACGATGACCTGCTTCTATAGGTGCAATGTTTGGTGTGCCGGTAATGATGGCATTTAGCCAGTTGGCATGATGTTCTTTACTATCAATCAGGTGTATTTCATTAGGTCCAATTACCGAATTAAGGATTTTTGGATCACTGGCATCAAGGGCTTTTGCATTTTTCCCTTTCGACACCGGGTCAGATGCTGTAACCGAATAGTTTCCCCTGGTTACAAATATCCAGCCTTCAGAACCGACAAATTTTACACCATTAGGATATTCATTGCTTGCCAGCACTTTCACTCCATTTCCAAATAGTGTTTCAGTTTTAAAATTTCCATGTACATCCCAAAGTGCATCTTTAGGAGGCCAGTCGGCTGTCCCTGAAATTTCTATAGGTCCGGTATCTTCGGTTCCCATTCCCCAGTTGGCGATATCAAAATGGTGCGAACCCCAGCCGGTAATCATTCCTGCGCCAAACTGTTCACAACGCAACCATCCCGGTCTTGAAAAATCATTTTGCGGGTGAACGAGCTTTTCAGTGTAGGGTACATACGGTGTTGCCCCCAGCCATTTTTCAAAATTGAGATTTGAAGGCACAGGCATTTCTTTTTCCACAGTGCTTTCTTTGGGGTCGTCTACAGGAAGCCCAACATATATCGTATGAATTTTACCTATCCTGCCGTTTCTGACCAGCTCACAGGCTTTTTTAAATTGAGGCATTGACCGTTGCTGGCTGCCAATCTGCAACACACAACCCGAACGGTGCACTTCGTCGCTCAGTCTGCGACCTTCACTAATGCAGAGCGAGGCTGGTTTCTCCATATATACATGCTTTCCGGCACGCACCGCAGTGATGGCAGGCAGCACATGCCAATGGTCTGGAGTGGCAATGATTACGGCATCAATATCTTTATCAGCTATCAATTCTTCGTAATTTTCAAATGTTTTAGTGCTGTTATATCCTGATTGTCCCTTTTTTGCATAAAAATCGTCTATAAACTTTTTACCCAGTTGCAGTCTTTTACTATCGAGATCACATACTGCAAGCACCTGTGCCATTTCCGATTTCATTGTACCGGGTATATCCCAGTCGCGAGCTATCCTTCCTGCGCCAATAGCACCTACGTTGATCCGGTTGGATGGTGCATATTTTCCAAATACTGAAGCCGGCACAATGGAAGGAGCCCCGGCAAGTATGGCAGCCCCGGCAGCGCCTTTGAAAGTATTCTTTATAAAATTTCTACGGGATGATGTTGTTTTTTTTGCCATTGTAAAAGTATTTTATTGACAGATGATGTTGATTGATTAGAATTTTGGTTTCTCGTTTTTGGTTTCAGATTTCATCTCTTACTATTCACCATTCATGTTTTTAATAGGGCAAAGGATCGTCAGGCGTTTTTGCATGTGCTTTGCTGTAATCGAGTGGTTTGTTTTTTCCAATTACCCACATAATACCACCCATAAGATGTTGTTGAAATTCGGGTGTTTGATAAGTTGTGCTATCATGTCCCAGAGACGTGTACCATTGTCTTCCGCCATCAAATTCATGGCACCATACCGAAGGTGATGAAATACCGCCGTAATAAGTAGGTTTATCTTTATCATCCAACGGCATGAGATCATGCACAACCAGCACATGTATATCGGGATTGTATTCCTTAAAGAAATAACACTCATCGTCTCTTTTCCAAAGCTTTGGCAAAAAAGAAGTAGAGGGGTGTGAAGGATCAATAATGATTTCGGTGAATGGCTGATGTTTAGCATGGCGCAGGAATGAAGCGCCGATTAATCTTTTAAACCATAACCATTGCCGCTCTGTACCTGTAGCGGAATGTATACCCACAAAGCCACCGCCTGCCTGAACATAGCGCATGAACGCTACTTTCTGCGCATCATTATCAAATACTTCGTTGTTGGTATTATTAAAAATAAGCAAGGCATATTGCTTCAGGTTGGCATCGGTAAAACATGCAGGGTCATCCAATACGTCTACACTAAACCCATATTGTTTTCCCAATTGCTGAATCGCTGAAGTGCCAGAAGCCCGGTTTTCGTGTACATATCCCTTACCATTCTTGGTATACACCAGCACTTTTATGTTTTTCCAGTTAATCTTGCCTGGTGCATTTGATTTCTTTTGTGCGATAGCTGAAAATGTCAGGCAGGTAATTAGTAAAACACTTAAAATTTTTCTCATAAGTATCTCATGTTTTGAAAGTAGAATTTACGATAAATATTAAAGTACTGTAACAATTATTTTAGGTGGATGGGCAAAATTTCTCCAGGCTTTTTCAGCTTCATCTTTTGTAATGGTTCTATCATATACGAGCATCCTGTATTTTAACACATAATTTTTACCGGGTAACAGCGGCCAGTCTTTATTTCGGGTAGGACTAAAACTAAAAAATACATCGCCTCTTTTATTCGCATCCACAGGCCATACCCGCATAGGTTCAGGGAAATTGTAATTGGTTGGATAATCCATAAATAATATCCCTGAATGCCCCTTTTGCATGTCTCCGTCTATCATACACCAACGTGCAGTGGAAGCATCTGCATCTTTGCGGGTTTTGCCTTCGGATGTAAGCACTGTACTGTTTTGATTATTCCATTCTTCAGAAGCACGAAAACCGAATCCGCCATACCGGTATTCTTCCAGCACAACGCCGCTATCGGTTGCACAATTGAGCGAAGAGATAAAATCAATTAGCCATATATTACCGGTGGTATTATACACCCGCACATTCCAGGTTTCATCCATTGCCACAGTTTCCTTTCCCTCTGTTGGAATATTAAACGCAACATGTTGCTGCAAAGCCTTGAATCCGGCGAAGACACTACCTTCAGTACGGCTGATAAAATTGCTGAAACGTACAGTTCCTTTTTTATCTCCGATATTCCAGAAATCAACCTGTTTTCCCATAAACCGCACATGTGTCCAGGGATTCCAGATACCCATGTGATGGTGATGGTCGGGGGGATTAATTCTTGTGAGTATATTACCCGAAGGTGACCAAAGTGGGTGCAGGAAGCCGCTTCGCCTAAATATACTGTCAACTCCCGCAGGAGGATAATGAATTGAGTAATTATATCGTATTACCTGTTTGCCCTTGTCTGTTATGGTAAGTTCTCCATTATTATCTGTCAAACCAAGAGGAGTTGGTGCCTGTTCTGAAACCTGAGTATCTATTTTATATAATTCATATTCTCTTTTCACCGCTTTGCTGCCCGGGCTTATTATCCACCAAAATAAACGGCGATCGCCGTTTTCAACCTGGAAATTTACCGGGAGGAAGGCTTTGCCTTTGATTTCGCGTAATGCCAAAACTGAATCTGGCAATTTAGTGATATCATCAAGACAAACAGAAACCGGAATACTTATGTTATTATCAACGGTTTTGATTGTAAACCGGGCTATTGCTTGTCCCCGGGCAATATGAAAACAACAGAAAAATAAGTGCAGGGCTATGGTAAGTAGTCTTATTCTCATATTTGGTTTGTAAGCAATCTGGTAAAGTAAAAGTAAGGAGATATGGTGTGTAACCCAACAGCCTGAAACTTACTGGTTAAATGTAAAAAGTTGCACTCGTTCCCGGCAACGTTTGCATTAAATTTCCTTTAGCAATGCGTTTGAAAATTTCGAAAAGATTTAATTAGTTAAGCTAATTGATTATATAAAATGCAAAGACAATTATCTTTACTGTATGCAGGGTGCTCACATAGTAACCATAAAAGATATAGCCAAAAGGCTGGGAATATCAGCTTCAACAGTTTCCAGGGCTTTAAGGGGAAGTACGGAAATAAATGAAGCTACCAAAAAGCTGGTACAGGACCTGGCAAAAGAACTGAATTATACTCCCAATCCTATAGCGCTTTCTCTGAAAGAGAAGAAGACAAAAGTAATTGGTGTCATCGTTCCGGAGATAGCCAATTATTTCTGTTCTGCCGTAATTGCCGGTATTGAAGATTATGCTTATGCGAATGGTTATCACGTAATCATTTTCCAAAGCCATGAAAACTATGAAAGGGAAGTGATGAATATCCGGCTGCTCGAATCCCGGCGTATAGAGGGTTTAATTATATCTGTATCAAACGAAACGAAAAACGGCAAACATATACAGGAATTAATAGACCGGGGAGTACCTGTAGTGATGTTCGACCGGATTTGTGATGAAATTGATACACCACGGGTAGTTACAGATGATGAAGGCGGGGCCTATCTTGCTACCTGCCATCTTATTGAACAGGGCTATACAAAAATAGCACATGTTGGAATGGCAGCCCATTTGTCGGTTACCCAAAAACGGATGAAAGGGTATACAAATGCACTAAGGGAACATGGCATTCCTGTTCAGAAGAAATGGACGGTGTCCTGCGATTTTACAGCAAAAAATATAAAGAAGGCAGTAGAAAAACTTTTTAAAAGCAAGCCCAGTCCCGACGCTATACTTGCCGCAGCCGAACGAATTGCCATTAGAAGCTTTGAAGTGTTAAAGGAAATGAAACTTCGTATTCCGGAAGATGTTGCACTGGCAGGTTTTTTTGACAACCCGGTAAGCCGGTTGATTGATCCGCCGCTTACTTCCATTCATCAGCCAACATTTGATATCGGGCAATCCGCAGCTCGGTTGATGATTGAGATGATTGAAAACAATTCCCCGGAACATCAGTTTAAGACTATCGAGCTTAAAACAACGATGGATATCAGAGCCTCGTCTTTGCGCAGGGCAACAATGGGTATAATGGAAATTAAACCGGTAAAAAGACTAAAATTAAATAGAAGACAATAATTTTATTTAGCTCAAAAATTCTTATCTTATTATAGGCTGGCTGCCATTATTGAAAACGATATTTGCACACCTTTAAATAAGGCTTGCTGTTTAACTGTACCTATATCCATATTTTGCCACGAATGCACGAATGTACCTGCGGTGCGTTTGTGCATTACATTCGTGTAATAGTAGTTTGTATATAAAACTGCAAACATTTTGAAAAAATCCTTACCGAACCCTTGCATCAGAGTTATTTTCAGATCAAATCCTGTATAGAAATAACACACAATTCCTTACAGTCATTTACGAATCTCTTCTAAATGTTCGTGCATTCGTAGCTTTATTGTATCCGTATAATCGGTACTATTTCAGACGGCTGGAATTAGCCGGGAATAGCCACTCTTCTCAAATTAAAAATATTACCTGTTCTTCAGCAGTCCTAAAAATATGGTCTGCATTTTCAATATTAGCAATCCTTTGATCTGTCCGGAAAATATCTTAAGATATTGAATTATTATTTTCCAATACATTTGACAGAGAAAGAGAATAGGTATGTTACTTGGATTTGATATTGGCGGAACAAAATGTGCTGTTTCTTTAGGAAAAGAAGCTGCTGATAAAAATGAAATACAAATTATTTCTAAAGATATAATTGCCACTTCGGGCAGTCCGGAAGTGATGATGCAAAAATTGTTTACCGCTGCAGAAAGGTTGTTGCAGCAAATTTCCATAAACAGTAAAGAGATTTCAGGAATTGGAATTAGCTGCGGTGGCCCATTAAGCAGTAAAAAAGGATTGATACTTTCCCCACCTAATCTGCCGGGCTGGGACAATATTCCTATAGTGAGTATATGCGAACAACATTTTGGTATAAAACCGGTGCTGCAGAATGATGCCAATGCATGTGCTGTTGCCGAATGGAAATATGGTGCAGGGAGAGGATTTGAAAATATTGTCTTTCTCACCTTTGGCACGGGCATGGGTGCCGGTTTAATACTAAACGGGCAATTGTATTCCGGCACTACCGACCTGGCCGGAGAGGTTGGGCATCTGCGATTGGCAGAGATGGGGCCGGTAGGATTTGGTAAAGCAGGTTCTTTTGAAGGGTTTTGCAGTGGCGGAGGTATAGCTCAACTTGCACAAATAAAGGTGCGGGAGCAGTTGCAAATGGGACGAAAGGTATCGTTCTGTCCTACGCTTAACGACCTCCCGCAATTGACAGCAAAATCGGTGGCAGAAGCTGCTTTCAGCGGTGACCCGCTGGCGAAGGAAATCTACAATATCTGCGGCTTTTATCTGGGCCGGGGTATTGCCCTACTAATAGATATACTTAACCCCGAGGTAATTATTCTGGGCAGTATTTTCGGACGTAGTGGATCGTTGCTGTCCTCTGCGATGTATAATGTTTTACAACAGGAAGCACTGCAAAGTGCATATTCGTCCTGCAAAATCGTATCTGCAGGATTGGGCGAAAGTATTGGAGATTATGCAGCTCTTTCGCTTGCAGCAATATGATGAATTTATTTTAAATTAATTTTTAATATTCGATAAGTCGTATTTATCTTTCTAATTCAAATTGTTATATGAAATTTTTTATCATAATTACACTACTGTTATGGTGTGAAATTACTAAGGCCCAAAACCTTCCATTAGGTTTTTTTGAAACTAGTAAAGATATTGGCAACCCCAAAATTAAAGGCTCGGTTGTGTACGATATCATTGATCAGTCTTATCATCTAAAAGGAGGCGGCTATAATATTTGGTTTAATAGAGATGAGTTTCAATACGCTTTCAGCAAAATACAAGGTGATTTTATTTTGACAGCTAATATGAAATTTTTAAGCAAAGGGATGGATGCGCATCGTAAGATTGGCTGGATGGTAAGAGCTTCAGAAGGCGAAGATGCTGCACATATCAGTGCAACTGTTCATGGTGATGGGTTAACAGTTTTGCAGTGGCGCAGGCTGCGTGGTGCTTATATGCGTGATCCGGAGGATGAACTTTTTTTTACCAAAAGAAACCCTGAAATCATACAACTTGAGCGTTGCGGTAACACATTTATCATGCGGGTAGCCAATGTTGGCGAACCATTGCAGGAACTTGGCAGAACGGATGTGGTTGATATGCCTGCTGCTGCATTAGCAGGTTTATTTATTTGCAGCCACAATCCAGACGTAGAAGAAGAGGCTACAGCCTGGAATGTTCGCATTGAAAAAACCGTACCAGACAATTTTGACGGGTATAGAGATGGAGTGCTTAGCAGCCGTCTTGAACTGATGGATGTATTCAACGGAAAACGTAAGATTATACATACCAGCAGTGGCAGGTTTGAAGCACCCAACTGGATGCCAGATGGGAAAAAAATTTTGATTAACCAGGAGGGGTTTCTATATACTATTCCTATAGAAGGTGGAAAACCTGAAAAACTGAATACGGGTTTTGCCAATCGCAACAACAATGATCATGTTATTTCATTTGACGGGAAGAAACTTGCAATCAGCCATCATCGTGAGGGTATGCCAGGTGGCGGAAGTACTATCTACTATTTGCCTATATCGGGTGGTGACCCCAAACTTTTAACGGATAGCACACCTTCTTATCTGCATGGTTGGAACCCCAATGGTAAAGAGGTGGTATATACGGCAAGACGAATAAGTAATGGCAGTTCATATAATATTTATAAAAAGGGAATCAACGGCAGTCCTGAAGTAAGGTTAACCTATCTGCAACAGGGATTGGATGATGGACCGGAATTTTCACCTGATGGAAAATATATCTATTATTGTTCCACCAAAAGCGGCACTATGCAAATCTGGCGTATGAAACCTGATGGCGCCGGAAACGAACAAATAACTTATGATGAATACAACAACTGGTTCCCTCATATATCACCTGATGGAAAGTGGATGGCGTTTTTGTCTTTTCATTTTACTGTATCTCCAACAGATCATCCGTTTTATAAAAGAGTGATGCTGCGACTGATGCCCACCACCGGAGGTGCGCCAAAAGTGATTGCATATTTATATGGCGGACAGGGAACACTTAATACCCCATCATGGTCGCCAGACAGCAGACGAATAGCATTTGTCAGCAATTCAAAATAAGACTGGCAGATTAGTGCACCACTCCTGAATAGTATTCTGCTCAAATTATAATATCACCTGTTTAGGGTATTGACATAGCCATAAAG